>NZ_JCAXEP010000030.1:0-962 GCF_059758455.1 Cellulosimicrobium sp. GQ32
CACGGACGGCCCCGACGCGACCACCGGTCTGGTGCGGGTGGACGTCCTACCGCCGTCGGAGGCCGAGGGCGCCCCGATCGTGGTGACCGACACCGCCCTGCTCCCGGCGGGCGGGTCGACGCTGGTCGACGTGCTGGCCAACGACACCGACCCCGCCGGCGGCGTCCTCGTCGTCCAGTCCGTGCGCGTCCCGGCCGACGCCGGCGTGTCGGTCGCCGTGCTCGCGCACCAGATGCTGCGCATCACCGAGCTGCGCCGGCTCGACGGTCCCGTCACCGTCACCTACACCGTGTCGAACGGCACGGAGACGGCCACCGGCGAGGTGCGGGTGGTGCCCGTGCCGGCGCCGACGCGGTTGCAGCCGCCGCAGGCGGCGGCGGACGAGGTCACGGTGCATGCCGGGGACGTGGTGACGGTCCCGGTGCTGAAGAACGACACCCACCCCGACGGGCTGGAGCTGTTCTTGCAGCCCGAGCTCGAGCAGGACGTGGACCCCGCCCTGGGTGAGGCGTTCGTCTCGGAGGACACGCTGCGGTTCAAGGCCGGTCCCGAGGCCGGGACCGCGTACGCGATCTACCGGGTGCGCGACGTCAACGGGCAGGAGGACTCCGCCCAGGTCACGATCCGCATCCGCGACGGCGAGGACAACGCACCCCCGCAGCCGCGCGAGATCGATGCGCGCGTCCTGTCGGGCTCGAGCGTGCGTGTGGACGTCCCGCTGGACGGGATCGACCCTGACGGCGACTCCGTCCAGGTCTCGGGCGTGGCGTCGCCCCCCTCGAAGGGCACGGCTCAGGTCGAGGCCGGCTCCCTGCTCTACACCGCGTCGAAGAACGCGAGCGGGCTCGACGTCTTCACGTACACCGTGCTGGACGCGCGCGGCGCGACGGCGACCGGCACCGTGCGTGTGGGTATCGCGCGTCCGGGCGAGACCAACCAGCCCCCCGTCGCGGTGGACGACC
>NZ_JCAXEP010000031.1:0-851 GCF_059758455.1 Cellulosimicrobium sp. GQ32
GTCCTGCACACCGCGCGCGACGGCGTCGTGCGACTCACCGACTCCGCGACGGGACTGACCACCCAGATCGCGGACCTCGACGTCTACTCCAACTCGGAGGACGGGCTCCAGGGCATCTCGCTCGACCCGAACTTCGCGGAGAACCACTTCGTCTACATGGTGTACGCGCCTCGGGTCATGTCGGGCACGTCGCCCTCCGGGGTCGACTACCCGGAGACGACGCCGAACGGCAGCGCGCCGAACTCGCTCCCCGCGGGCGAGGACGAGAGCTACTGGGACCGGTGGCTGGGCTACAACGTGCTGTCGCGGTTCACGTGGGACCCGGCGACCGACGCCATCGACCTGTCCACCGAGCGCGAGATCATCAAGGTCGACGCGCAGCGCGGGCAGTGCTGCCACGTGGGCGCGGACATGGCGTGGGACGAGGAGGGGAACCTGTTCCTCTCCACCGGTGACAACACCCCGGCGAGCACCCCGGGTGCCGCCGGGTACGCGCCGAACAACAACGCGCCGGGCATGAACCCCGGCTTCGACGACCGCCGCGGTGCGGGCAGCACGAACGACCTGCGCGGCAAGATCCTGCGGATCAACCCGATCGAGGACCTCGCGGCCGGCACCGAGGTGGGTCCGGGGAGCACGTACACGATCCCCGAGGGCAACCTGTTCGACGACCCGCAGTACGACGACGTGCGCGACCTCGTGCGCGACGAGACGTACGTCATGGGGCTGCGCAACCCGTTCCGGATCGACTACGACGCCCAGTCCGGCGCGCTCGTGTGGGGCGACTACGGCCCCGACGCGGCTGCCGCGGACCCGAACCGTGGCCCCATGGGCTACGTCGAGTGGCAGCT
>NZ_JCAXEP010000032.1:0-602 GCF_059758455.1 Cellulosimicrobium sp. GQ32
GACTTCGCCGCGATCAACCTGCACGAGAAGAACCTCGCGTTCAACCTCGGCGGCCACGTCAACCACTCCGCGTTCTGGACCAACCTCTCCCCCGAGGGCGGCGGCGAGCCCACCGGCGAGATCGGC
Organism: Cellulosimicrobium sp. GQ32; assembly: GCF_059758455.1. Taxonomy (NCBI): domain Bacteria; kingdom Bacillati; phylum Actinomycetota; class Actinomycetes; order Micrococcales; family Promicromonosporaceae; genus Cellulosimicrobium; species Cellulosimicrobium sp. GQ32. The sequence continues at coordinate 127 of NZ_JCAXEP010000032.1, forward strand.
GCCGCGATCGACGAGCACTTCGGCTCCTTCGACGCCTTCAAGAAGCAGTTCGCCGCCGTCGCCGCCGGCGTCCAGGGCTCGGGCTGGGCCATCCTCGCCTGGGACTCCATCGGCTCCAAGCTCGTCACCGTCCAGCTCTACGACCAGCAGGGCAACCTCACCCTCGGCCTGACCCCGATCGTCCTGCTCGACGTCTGGGAGCACGCCTACTACCTCGACTACCAGAACGTGCGCGCCGACTACGTCACCGCCTGGTGGAACCTCGTCAACTGGTCCGACGCCGAGGCCCGCCTCCAGCGCGCCAAGACCCAGACCGCCGGGCTCATCGTCCCCGCCTGACGCCCCGCCAGACGACACCCCGCGGGCGAGCACGACACCGCCCGCCGGCGAACACGACATGAGGGTCGTTATCCATCGGATAACGACCCTCATGTCGTGTTCGGCAGCCTGACGGCGCGGGGTCGGGCTCAGTCCGC
>NZ_JCAXEP010000033.1:0-599 GCF_059758455.1 Cellulosimicrobium sp. GQ32
CGCCCGATGAACTCCGGGATCAACCCGAACCGGTGCAGATCCTCCGGACGCACCTGCGCGAACAGATCCTCCCCCGCACCCGTCTCGATCGGCGCACCAAAACCCACACCCCGCTTGCGCGCCCGCGCCGCCACGATGTCGTCCAACCCCGCAAACGCCCCCGCCACGATGAACAACACGTTCGACGTGTCCACCTGGATGAACTCCTGGTGCGGATGCTTACGACCACCCTGCGGCGGCACCGACGCGCTCGTGCCCTCGATGATCTTCAACAACGCCTGCTGCACACCCTCACCCGACACATCACGCGTGATCGACGGGTTCTCCGCCTTCCGAGCCACCTTGTCGATCTCGTCGATGTAGATGATGCCCGTCTCGGCCTTCTTCACGTCGAAGTCCGCCGCCTGCACCAGCTTCAACAAGATGTTCTCCACGTCCTCACCGACATACCCCGCCTCGGTGAGCGCCGTCGCGTCCGCGATCGCGAACGGCACGTTCAACATCCGCGCCAACGTCTGCGCCAGATACGTCTTACCCGTCCCCGTCGGACCGATCAGCAGAATGTTCGACTTCGCCAGCTCCACGTAGTCCGGGTCGTC
>NZ_JCAXEP010000034.1:0-517 GCF_059758455.1 Cellulosimicrobium sp. GQ32
AGATCACGGTGCGTCCTGGGCGCACGGTCTCGGTCGCGGCCCTGGCCAACGACACCGACCCCGACGGCGACCAGGTCGGCCTGGTCCCCGGCGGCATCGAGGACACCCACGACCTGGACGCCGAGGTCGTGGTCGACCGCATCGTCCTGACCTCCCCCGACGCCGACGGCGCCTACACCTTCTACTACCAGGTCCAGGACACCTACGGCGCCCGCGCCACCGGCGCCGTGACCGTCAACGTCGCCGCCGACGCACCCCTGCTGCCCCCCGTCGCCCGCGACGACACCGTGCCCGTGGAGGACATCCTGGGCAAGACCGAGGTCACCGTCCCCGTCCTGGACAACGACGAGGACCCCGACGGCGCCGCGTCCGAGCTCACCGTCACCACCGACGCGACCACCACCACCGTCACCGACACCGGCGAGCTCGTCGTCACCCTCACCGAGAACCGCCAGGTCGTGACCTACACCGTCACCGACATCGACGGCCTCACCGCCAAGGCCTTCGTCAAGGTCCC
>NZ_JCAXEP010000035.1:0-448 GCF_059758455.1 Cellulosimicrobium sp. GQ32
GAGCTTGCCCTCGAACACCCCGCCCTGCCCGTCCGCGACGGTGACCGTGACGATCTTGCGGCCGGTGGAGCCCCCGCCGTCGCGGAACTCGACCGTCCCGTCGGGACGCGAGCGCACGTCGTCACCCGCGACCGTCGCCGCGGCCGAGGCGAGGTACAGGTCGTCGCCGTCGGGGTCCTTGAAGAACGGCAGCACCTTGATCGTCGCGCGCCCGCCCTGCCCGACCCGCAGCACCGGGTCACCGGTCTGCTCCGGCGCCGCGTTCTCCCCCCACGGCGACACCTTCAGGGTGACCCCGGCCTCGGCCACGCCCCCGCGCCCGTCCGAGACGGAGTACCGGAACGACTCCGTACCGGTCGCGCCGTCCGGCACCACGGCCTGCACGGCAGCGCCACCCATGATCTGCTGCACCGTGATCCCGTCCGGGCCGTCGCCCGCGACGGACGCC
>NZ_JCAXEP010000036.1:0-445 GCF_059758455.1 Cellulosimicrobium sp. GQ32
CAGCTTGCCCTCGAAGGACAGCTCGCCGTCGGAGACGAGCAGGGTCACGATCTTGCGGCCGGTGGAACCCCCGCCGTCGCGGAACTCCACGGTCCCGTCCGGGCGCGAGCGCACGTCGTCACCGGCCACGGTCGCGGCTGCGGAGGCGAGGTAGAGGTCGTCGCCGTCGGGGTCCTTGAAGTACGGCAGCACCTTGATCGTGGCGCGCCCGCCCTGCCCGACCCGCAGCACCGGGTCACCGGTCTGCTCCGGCGCCGCGTTCTCCCCCCACGGCGACACCTTCAGGGTGACCCCTGCCTCGGCCACGCCCCCACGCCCGTCGGCCACCGAGTACCGGAACGTGCCCGTGCCCTCGGCGTCCTCGGGCACGACCGCCTGCAACGCCGCGCCGCCCATGATCGCCTGCACCGTCGCGTTGGCCGGGGAGTCCCCCGCCAACGAGGCG
>NZ_JCAXEP010000037.1:0-434 GCF_059758455.1 Cellulosimicrobium sp. GQ32
ACGAGCCCGCCCTTGCCGCGCGCCGACTTGTAGGCGCGGGCGGCGTCGGGGTCGGAGGTGAGCATCTCCCAGGCGAGCACCGGGTCGCCCCCGACCGTGCTCTTGGCGCGCCGGTACAGGTCGAGCAGGGTGCCGCGGACGTAGGGGTAGCGCACGCGGGTGGGGGAGTAGGTGTACCAGGAGAACGCGGCGCCGCGGGGGCAGCCGCGGGGTTCGTACTCGGGGGAGTCGGGGCCGACGGAGGGGTAGTCGGTCTGCTGGGTCTCCCAGGTGATGATGCCGTCCTTGACGTAGACCTTCCAGGAGCAGGACCCGGTGCAGTTCACGCCGTGGGTGGAGCGCACGACCTTGTCGTGGGACCAGCGGTCTCTGTAGAACACGTCGCCCTGGCGTCCGCCGGTCAGGAACACCTGCCGCAGGTCGTCCGACACCTG
>NZ_JCAXEP010000038.1:0-394 GCF_059758455.1 Cellulosimicrobium sp. GQ32
GGGGATGACGGACCAGGCCCCGACCCTGCGACCCGGCATCACCCCGTTGGAGGTCGTCAGCGGTGAGCCGCTGCCGATCGACATCACCGACTACGTGCTCGTCGTCGAGGGCAAGACGCCGCGCCTGACGACCGAGGACAAGGTCACCGCACTCGAGGGGACCCGTGAGGTGCCCTCGACCACCGAGATCGTCTACACGTCGAACGCCGACTACGTCGGTCCGGCCGCCGTCACCTTCGAGGTGACCGACGGCTCCGGCCCGGACGACCCCGACGGGCACACGGCGCTGCTCACGCTGCCGATCAGCGTGATCCCGCCGGAGAACCTGCCGCCGGAGCTCTCCACCCCGACGCTCGACGTCGCGGCGGGCGAGGAGGCGTCGATCGACCTCGCG
>NZ_JCAXEP010000039.1:0-394 GCF_059758455.1 Cellulosimicrobium sp. GQ32
CGGACTCACCGATCAGAAGCCCACGCTCCGGCCCGGCACCCAGCTCGAGGTGCTGGCGGGCGAGTCGCTGCCGATCGACATCACGGAGCACGTGCTCGTCGTCGAGGGCAGGACGCCGCGGCTCACGACCGAGGACAAGGTCACGGCGACCGAAGGCTCGCGCGAGGTGCCCTCCGTGACCGAGATCGTGTACACCCCCGAAGCCGACTACACGGGTCCCGCGGCGGTGTCGTTCGAGGTCACCGACGGCTCCGGGCCCGACGACCCCGAGGGTCGCACCAACGTGCTGACGATCCCCGTCACCGTGCTGCCGCCGGAGAACCTTCCCCCGGAGCTCGTGGGCACCCCGACGCTCGACGTCGCGGCAGGCGAGGAGGCATCGATCGACCTGGCA
>NZ_JCAXEP010000004.1:0-354207 GCF_059758455.1 Cellulosimicrobium sp. GQ32
CCTTCAACCTTACCAGGTCTTCCCCGGCTCCTCAACCCCGGCGGTTCGCCGTGGTCTAGTCACCGTGGTCTTCCTCGTCGCGGGCAGGAGAACATCCTACGCCATGCGGTGGAAGGGTTTCGACCCCGGGACCAGCCACCCTCGATCGTTCGAGGCGGTGTCTGTTCCTCCCTGTCGGGCCGACATCCAGAACATTACGCGGCCCGTCGCGCCAGGGTCAAGCCGGGCTCGGGTGACCCGGCACACAGCCGCTCGACCCGCTGTCCGCGGTCCCGCCGCAGGTCCCGCCGCAGGTCCAGGACCGGTCCGCGCGCATCGCGACGCGTCTCGCTCCCCGGGCCGGCCGCGCGACGACAGGTCCGGGACCCCTCACGACGGCCGCGCCGCCCGCAGCACCACGCGGTCCCCCGGCCGGAGCTGAGCCGCACGGTCGACGTCGTCGGCACGCAGCACCCCGATGACCGGGTAACCCCCGGTGACCGGGCGGTCCGCCAGGAAGACGACGGGACGGCCGTCGGGCGGGACCTGCACCGCGCCGCGCACGAGCCCCTCGGAGGGCAGTTCCCCCGCACGGCGCGTGACCGCCTGCCCGTCGAGCCGGATCGCGACCCGGTCGCTGTCCGCGCTCACGGTCCGCAGAGCCCGCAACGCCTGCCACGCGCCGGGGAGGAACCAGTCCGCCCGCGGGCCGGGCAGGACCTCGAGCACGGCGCCCGCCCGCTCGCCGGGGCGCAGCTCCCCGGGGACGTGGCGCACGGGTGCGACGCCTGGGACGGGCCAGCGGCCCACCACCGGAGCTCCGACGGTCAGCTCGTCCCCCGGCCGCAGCGGCACGGGGCCGATCCCCGCGAGGGTGTCACGCGACCGCGACCCGAGGACGACGTCCGGAGTGACGCCGCCCCGCACCGCGACGTAGGTCCGCAGGCCCCGCGCCGCGAGCCCGAGCCGCAGCACGCCACCGGTCGGTACCGGGACGGGTGCGTTCATGCCCACGGGCACCCCGTCGACGGTCGCGGGCACCGCCGCCCCGGCGAGCGCGACGACCGCGCGCTCCCGGAACCGGAGCGCGAGCCCGCCGAGCGCGACCTCGAGCGTCGCGGCGACCGCCGGGTTGCCGACGAGCCGGTTCGCGAGCGCGTGAGAACTACGGTCGGCGGCCCCCGACGGTCCCACACCGATCGCCGCGAGGCCCGGGCGCCCCTCGTCCTCGACGAGCACGAGCGGGCCTGTCGCGAGCACCTCGACGGCGGGCGTCGTCCCGGGGCCGGCACCCGCGCGGCTGCTCGACGAAGCTCTCGGCGCCCGGAGCGCGGGGTCCTCCCCCGTCGTCGCGCCGGGCGCCGCGGTGCCGCGGCTGTCGCCCCGGCCCACGTCCGCGAGCACCGCGAGCGCCGTGGCACCGGCTCGGGACGGCACGAACCGCACCCGCGCACCGGGCGCGACGAGCGCGGGCGGATCGCGGTCGACGTCGAACATCCGCGCGTCCGTGCGGCCCAGGAGCCGCCACCCGCCGGGGGACTCGCCGGGGTAGACCGCGGTGAGCTCGCCCGCGAGCGCGACCGACCCCGCCGGGACGCGCGTGCGCGGTGTCGCGAGGCGCGGGGCCGCGATGCGAGGGTCGACGCCGGCGAGGTAGGTGAATCCGGGCGCGAATCCGCCGAACGCGGCCTCGTACTCCCGTCCCGTGTGCCGGGCGACCACCTCCTCGACGCTCACCCCCGCCCAGCGGGCGACGTCCTCCAGGTCGGGGCCGTCGTAGTGCACCGGGATCTCGACGACGGCCCCGGCGAGCGTCGGTCCGTCGTCGGACGGCGCCCGGAGCAGTGCGTCCTCGACCCAGGCCCGCGCGTCCGCGACGTCGGCGGGCGCAGCGCACCGGACGAGCACGGTCCGCGCGGCCGGGACCACGTCGACGACCCCGTCCGGGGCGTCGGTCGCGAGCCTGCGGTGCAGCGACCGCACGGCCGCAAGGTCGGGCACGTCGACGAGCAGCGCCGTCTCCCCGTACCGGTGCACGGCGCCGACCGCTCCCGTCACGACACCGCGCCCTCGGCCGGTCCGGCTCCCGTGTCGACGAACGGGCGCACCTCGACTCCGGCGTCGTCGAGGGCGGAGCGGACGGCGCCCAGCAGCCCGACGGCGCCCGGTGTGTCGGAGTGGACGCACACCGAGTCCGCCTCCACCCGCAGGGTCGAGCCGTCCGCGGCCGTCACCGTGCCCGACGTCGCGAGCTCCACGACGCGCCGGGCGACCTGCTCGGCGTCGTGCACGACGGCGCCCGGCAGGCCGCGCGGGACCAGCTCGCCCGTGGGGAGGTAGCCCCGGTCGGCGAACGCCTCGCGCACCGTCGGCAGCCCTGCGGCGTCCGCGAGGCGCAGCACCGCGGAGCCGGGGAGACCGACCACGGAGAGCGCAGGGTCGTAGGCGCGGACGGCGGTGACGACGGCGCGGGCCTGCGCCTCGTGGTGGACGATCGCGTTGTAGAGCGCGCCGTGCGGCTTGACGTAGCGGACCCGTTCCCCCGCCAGGCGCGCGAAGCCGTCGAGCGCGGCGAGCTGGTAGAGCACGTCGTCGGCGAGCTCGACGGGGTCGACCTCCATGAAGCGACGCCCGAAGCCCGCGAGGTCGCGGTAGCTCACGTGCGCCCCGACGCGCACGCCGCGCGCGACGGCGTCGCGCGTCACGGCTCGCATCGTCGCCGGGTCGCCCGCGTGGAACCCGCACGCGACGTTCGCGCTGGTCACGAGGCCGAGCAGGGCCTCGTCGTCGGCAAGGGTCCACCGGCCGAAGCCCTCGCCGAGGTCGGCGTTGAGGTCGATGCGCGTCACCGGACCATCATGCCCGGAACGGGCCGACGCCCGGGCGCGGGGCCGATCGCGTCCCCAGCGGCGGGGCGTAGATTCGCGGGCATGCCCGACGACCTCCCCACCGCCCCCACGACCGTGCGCGTCCGCGCCGCCACGACCGAGGACGCAGCCGCGCTCGCCGGGCTCGCGGCCCTGACCTTCCCGCTCGCGTGCCCGCCGGGCACGTCGCCCGAGGCGATCGCCGAGCACGTCGCGACGCAGCTCTCGCCCGAGCGGTTCCGCGCCTGGGCCGCGAGCGCCTCGCACGCGCTCCTCCTCGTCGAGCCGGTGCCCGACGACGTCACCGAGGGCGCCCCCGACGCGCAGGGCACCCCGGGCCTCCTCGGGTACGCGCTCCTCGTCCGCGGCGAGCCCGACGACCCCGACGTCGCGGCGGCCGTCGGGCCCGGCGAGACGGTCGAGCTCTCGAAGATCTACGTGCTCCCCGCGGCCCAGGGCACGGGCGTGGCGGGCGTGCTCATGACCGCCGCGGCCGAGGCGGCCGCGCGGCTCGGGCCCGGACTGCGCGTGTGGCTCGGCACGAACGGTCTCAACGCGCGGGCGCAGGCGTTCTACCGCAAGCACCGGTTCGACGTCGTCGGCGGACGCACCTACGTCGTCGGCGGCGAGACGCACACCGACGTGGTCATGGCGCTCCCCCGCGCCTGACGCGGCGCGACGAGCCGCACGACCGAGGGCCGGTCGGGACGTCCCTGACCGGCCCTCGGCCTGCTGCCGAGCTCGCGCGTCAGCCGCAGCTCGTGGCGTCGTACGCGACGTCGGCAGCGAACGTGCGGCCGTCGCCGGTCGCCGCGATCCCCACGACGCCCGCCTCGACGGACGTCGCACGAGCCGCGAACGACTGGTACGCCGAGGCGCCCGGCCGGACGCCGGCGAACGCCTTGGTGCCGAACGGCGTCGTCAGCGTGACGTCGACCGGCACGCCGTCCGCGTTCGTCGCGCGCACCGCGACGTACGCCTTGCCGGCGAGGCACCGGACCTGGACCTCGGTCGTGACGTCGAGCGGCTGCTCGATCACCTCGCCCTCGAGGACGAAGTCCTCGAACGCGACGACCGTCGGCTGGGTCTGGTTCTTGCCGAGCGCGAACGGCCCGACCCCGATCCCGTCGAGCTGGTCGTTCGTCACGGCCGCGAGCGCGGTCCACTGCTCGCCGTCGAGCGACCACGAGCCGACGAACGTGTCGCCGGACCGGGCGAGACGCACGTGGTACGTCCCGTCCGCCTCGCGAGGCAGGGAGCCGACGCCGGGCTGCGGCTGGAGCACGACGTCGCCCTTCTCGCTGCGGAGCTCGAACCCGACCGTCCCGGCGGTGCCACCGTTGTGGATCACGCCGACCTTCACGTAGTTGGCCTGGTCCTTGTAGACCATGAGGCCGCCCTGGTGGTAGTTCTGCGTGAGGTCGGCGCGCACCGTCGTCTCGACGGTCCACTCGTCGCCAGTCACGACCTTCGAGCGGACGATGTTCGGCACGGTGGAGTTCGTCGCGCCGTACACGTCGTCGTCGGTCGTGGTGAGCCGGAGCGCGCCGTCCGTCACGGCGAGCCGCGACGGGTCGGCGTCGACGACGTACCAACGGCACGGGTCGAGGCCGAGGCCGGAGCCGCTGCCGTCGAACGTGTCGCTCGCGGCGACGTCCTCGCACACGGGGACGCCGCTGCCGTCGACCTCGCGCACGTGGTCGAACGCGACGTCGATCTGGTTCGCGCCCGCGCCCTTGCCGAGCGCGAACACGCCGACGCCCGCGTCGCCGAGCCCCGCGTGCGTGACCGCGCGCGTGGTCGGGACCCAGGTCTGGCCGTTGTCGAGCGAGTACGACCCGGTGAACGAGTCCCCGTCGCGCGACAGCCGCAGCAGGTACTCGCCGTAGACGGGCTTCGCGATGTCGAGGACGTCACCGTTCGTGGACTGGACGACGTCGCCGATCTCGCTGCGGAGCTCGACGCGCAGGCTGCCGGGGTGCTGGACCACGGCGAGCTTGACGTAGTCGGACTCCGAGGCGCGCACGATGAGGCCGCCCTGCTGGTACTGGTTCGCGAACGCGGCCGTCATCTTCGTCTCGACCGTCCAGGAGTCGCCCGGCTGGTCGGTCGTGATGATGTTCGGCACGCGCTGGTTGCCGGTGCCCGCGAAGTCGGCGTCGGTCGTGCGCACGACCCACTTCCCGTCCCGCACCTGGGCGAGGTCGGGGCGGAGGTCGACGACGTCCCAGCGGCAGCCGTCGAGCGCCTCGCCCTCGAACTCGTCCTCGGGCCCGCGCTGCGGGTCCGGCTCGGTGCACTCGAGCGTGCCGTACACGGACACCGCGACGGTGCCCGTCGCGCGCGCGCCCGCCGGGTCGCTCACGGTGACCTTGGCCGTGTAGCTCCCGGCCGCCGTGTACCTGTGCTGCGCGGTCGCGCCCGTCGCCGTGCCGCCGTCGCCGAAGTCCCACGCGTACGTGAGCGCGTCGCCGTCGGCGTCGGAGGCCTGCGCGGCGAACGCGACGTCGAGCGGCGCGTCGCCGGTGGCGGGCGTCGCGGTCACGGAGGTGACCACCGGGGCCACGTTGTTCGCCGCGCCGCGGCCCGTGAAGGTGACCGAGTCGACGTCGAACATGTCGCCTGTCGCCCCCGTCGTGGAGCGCGCGACGAAGTACAGCGTGCGCGTGCCGCCGGGATCGGTGACCGGGACGGCCTGCGTGCGTGCCGGCGTCTCCCAGCTCCCGGTCGGCGACAGCGTGAGCGTCGCGAGGACCGGGCCGTCCGCGGCGCCGTCCCGCACGTCGAGCACGCCGCCGGAGCCGCCCGAGCTGTACCGCGCGGAGATCGAGTCGATGCCCGCGAGGTTCATCCGGTCGAACGCGAACCAGTCGCCGGCCGCGATGTACCCGATCTGCTTGCCGCCCTCGGACACCTCCTTCGCGACGACCTGCACGCCCTGGCTGTCGGTGAAGTACTCGGCCTGCTTGGTGCGCGTGTGCAGGACGGCCTCGTCGTCGGACGCGAGCGCGGGCACGCCGTCGGCGCCCCCGCCGTCGGTGTACGTCGCGTTGACGACGCCGAAGATGTTCGCGTCGAGGCCGTGCCCCTCGTCCTTGGCGGTCGTGAGGACACCCTCGCAGCCGGTGGCGCTGGACAGCGGGTGGCCGTGGTTGTCGTGGCCGAGGATGTACTCGACCACGACGCGGCTGCAGTCGACCTGCGCGCCGTCCTCGGCGTCGGTGACCGTGACCCGGAACGGGACCTGGTCGCCGAAGTCGAAGAACTGGCCGTCGGCCGGGAGCTCGAGCGTCACCTCGGGCGCGGTGTTGCCCACGGTGATGGTCGTGGTCGCCACGCCCTGCTTGCCGTCGGCGTCGGTGACGGTGAGCCGTACCTCGTGCCGACCGTTCTCGGTGAACGTCCGGGAGACCTGGGCGTCGGTGGCGTCGGTCTCGCCGTCACCGTCGAGGTCCCAGGCGTACGTGAACTCCTTGCCGTCCGGGTGCGAGGACCCGGTGCCGTCGAAGGACACCGCGAGCGGGGCCTGGCCGTTCGTCGGCGAGGCGTCGATCTGCGCGACCGGCGAGCGGCCCCCGCGCACGTAGTCGATCCGGTAGACGGCCGAGAGCGCGTCGCCCCCGAAGTAGCCGCCGCCGTAGTCGAGCACGTAGAGCGAGCCGTCGGGGCCGAACTCGAGGTTCATCGGCCGGCGCAGGTCCATGAACTCCAGCGCCGGCACGAAGCCCGCGGGGCTGCCGTCCTCGGCGCGGATCGCCTCCTTGATCCACGCGCGGTCCCACTCGTAGAGCAGCGGCTTGCCGTCGTAGTACGCGGGGAACTTGGTCTCCGACTCGAGCGCGGGGTCGTAGTCGTAGACGACGGCGCCCATCGGGGACTCGCCGCCCGTCCCGAACGCGGGCACGGACCCGCCGTCGTACGGCTGCCACGCCGGCACGGCGGGCGGGAGGTCGACGAGGCCCGTGTTGTGCGGGCTCGTGTTCTTGGGCGCCGCGCAGTCGAACTTCGGCCCGGAGACCTTCGTCTCGAAGTCGTAGTCGTTGTACGCGAGGTTGTCGCCGATGCAGTACGGCCAGCCGTAGTTGCCCGCCTCGGAGATGACGTTGAACTCGACCGTGCCGCCGGGGCCACGGTTCGCGTTCGCGCCGCCCGCGTCGGGGCCGTAGTCGCCGAGGTGGACCTCGCCCGTCGCCTTGTCGACGGCGAAGCGGAACGGGTTGCGGAAGCCCATCGCGTAGATCTCGGGGCGGGTCTTGCCGGCCTCGTGCTCGCCCTCGGGGAAGAGGTTGCCCTCGGGGACCGTGTACGACCCGTCCTCGGCGACCGTGATGCGCAGGAGCTTGCCCCTCAGGTCGTTGGTGTTGCCCGAGCTGCGGCGCGCGTCGAACGCCGGGTTGCGGGTCGCCCGCTCGTCGATCGGCGCGTAGCCGTCCGACGCGAACGGGTTCGTGTCGTCACCCGTCGACAGGTAGAGGTTGCCCTCGGCGTCGAAGTCGATCTCTCCGCCCGCGTGGCAGCACAACCCGCGGTCGGCCGGGACCTCGAGGATCTTCTGCTCGCTGGCGAGGTCCAGCAGGTTCTGCTCCGTGAGCCGGAACCGCGAGAGCTGGTTGTACCCCTCGAACGCCTCGAACGCGGCCGGGTCGGCCGACGTCTCGGGCGCGTCGCCCGGCGGGGTGTCGAGCTTGGGCGCGTAGTAGAGGTAGACCCACCGGTTCTCGGCGAAGCCCGGGTCGATCGCGACGCCCTGGAGGCCGTCCTCGTCGTGCGTGTACACGGGGACGGTGCCCGCGAGCGCCGTCGTGGCGTCCGCCGTCGTGTACCAGACGCGCCCGTCGCGCGAGGTGTGCAGGACGTCGCCGTCGGGCAGGACGGCCATGGCGATCGGCTCGCCCGTCTTGGCCGCACCCTTGGCGAGCGTCACCTGCTCGAACGAGGCGTCGACCGTCGCGCCGCAGTCGGCGTCGACCGCGCCCGCGGCGGTCTGGATACCGCCGAGCAGGTGCTGGACGAACGCCGGGTCGGTGTACGACTCGTCGGTGTGGCCGCCGCCGGTGTACCAGGACCGGCCGCCGTCGTACTCCTGGCACCACGCGATCGGGTGGTCGGCGCCCATGGCGCCCGACCCCGGGGAGTACGAGGACTCGTCGAGGCTCGCGAGCACGTGGACCTGGCCGCGCGGGTTCTCGCGGTAGTTGTACCACTCGTCGTACCGGTCCCAGGCGGCCGGCAGGTGCGCGGTCGAGGGGTGCTCGTCGTCGGCGACGACGATCGTCGCGTCCTGGTTCTGCGGGTGGCTGTTGAAGTACGCGCCGACGAGCTCGCCGTACCAGGGCCAGTCGTACTCGGTGTCGGACGCCGCGTGGACGCCGGCGTACCCGCCGCCGGCGGCGATGTACCGCTCGAACGCGCCCTGCTGCTCGTCGTTCAGGACGTCGCCCGTGGTGGACAGCCAGACGACGGCGTCGTACCGGGCGAGGTTCTCGTCCGTGAAGGCTCCCGCGTCCTCGGTGGAGGTCACCGCGAAGTGGTGGTCGGTGCCGAGCTGCTGGATCGCCGCGACGCCCGCGGGGATCGAGCCGTGCCGGAACCCGGCGGTCTTGCTGAAGACCATCACGGAGAACTCGTCGTGCGCGGCGGCGGGGGCCGCCGTCGCGAGGGTGAGCGCCGGCGCGACGAGGGCCGCGGCGGTGACCGCCGCGACCCCCTGGCGCCGACCTCTCGAAGGTCGTGCTGTCACTTCTCCTCCTTGAGAACTGATCGGTGCGGCTCGGCGCCGTTGCCGAGCCGCAGGTCCTGCGCTCCTTCCTCGTGGTGCGTCGTCGGTGCCGCGCGTCGTCGCGCGGGGCGCTCCGGTCAGGTCCCGGTCGGGCTCGGCCTGCACCCCGGAGGGCGCCCGACCGGGAGGTCGGTGGGGCGGCCTTCCGTGGGGCCGCCGTCGGTCAGTGGTCGTGGTCGTCGTGCGCGTCCTCGTCGTCCGCGGGACCGCCCTCGTGCCCGAGGTCCATGCCGCCGTCGAGCGAGTCGTCCGGGTGCACGGGCAGGAACACGTGGACGTGTCCCTGGCCCCCGGCGGTCGAGCGGAGGTCGAGCTGGATCGCCGCGAGGCCCCACGCGTCGACGGCGCGCGTGCGCAGGTCACCGGCGAGGGCGTAGAGGTCGGACGCGGCCGTCGGGTCGCTCGCGTCCGCGGCGGCCGCGAGGCCGACGGCGTCGAGCGTGTCGCCGACGAGCTGGAGCGAGGTGAGCATCCCGTTGCGGACGATGTTGTGCTCGGAGGAGCCGCTCTGGAGCGACTCGGTCTCGGCCACGAGGCCGTCGACGGTCGCTCGCCACTCCGCGACCTCGGCCGGGTCGGCCGGGACGGCGCTCGAGCCGTCGACGGGGAGCACCGCGTGCAGCCCGTGCAGGACGGGGACGAGCTCGGTCTGCACGTGCTCGGCGTGCTCGATCGAGGCGACGAGGTTGTCGGCGTCGCGCGCCTCCTCGGCCGCCTCGAGCTCGGCGACGCGCGCGGGGTCGACGGCGAAACCCTCGTCGGCCGTGCCCGGAGCCTCGCGGGTCAGCACCACGACGAGCGCGACCACCACCGCGACGACGGCGAGCGCGGCGAGGGCCAGGAGCACCCGGCGCCAAGGGTCGAGGCCCGCGAACCACCGGCGCGCGCGGACGCGCGCCGGCGGTCGGGGCTCGGGGCGGCCGGCACCGCCCCGGTCTGTTGGACGGGAGCGGGCTGGCGGCGTCGACGGGCCACCCGTACGGCCGGAGCCCTTCCGGGCGTCCCTCGCCGTCGGCGTCCGGGTCGTGGACGTCCGTCCTGCGGTGCGCTGTGCCACCTGTCGCTCCTGTCCTGGGTCGTCCCGCTCGGTGTGCGCCGGCCCGGCCGCGAGGCCGGGCCGGCGCGGTGGCCGGCGACGGGAGCGGGTCGCCCGTCACCGGCCCGCCGTCAGCCGCAGCTCACGGCGTCGTACGGCACCTCGATCTCGGTCGTGACGTCGCCGAGCGTCGCCGTGACCGTGGCCGTGCCCGCGTCGAACGACGTCGCACGCGACGCGAACGACTGGTAGGCGTTGCCGCCCACCTCGACCGCGCCGAACTCCTTGGAGCCGAACGGCGTGGTCAGGGTGATCGCGACGGGCGCCTCGTCGGCGTTCGTCGCGCGGAGGGCGAGGTAGGCCTTGCCCGCGAGGCAGCGGGCGGACGCGGTGACCTCGACGTCGACCGTCGGCTCCGGCTCGGACTCCGTCGTGAGACGGAACCAGTCGAACGCCACCGTGACCGGCGTCTCCTGCTCCGGGCCGATCGCCATGAGGCCGACCTTGGTCAGCGCCGCGTCGTTGGTCACCGGCGCGCCCAGCGGCGTCCAGTTCACCCCGCCGTCGCTGACCCAGCCCTGGTACGTGCTCCCCACCTTCTCGAGGCGCACGTACCAGTAGCCCGACTCGGTCGAGTCGGCGAGCTCGAGCTGGCGGTTGCCGCCGTTGCCGAACTGGCCGCCCTTCTCCGAGACGAGCTCGGCGCCGAGGTTCAGCGCCGCACCCGGGGCGTTCTTCGCGAGCACGTCGGCCTTGACGTAGTTGTCGTCGTCGCCGTACGCGATGAGGCCCGCGAGCTGCCACCGGTGCACGAGCGGCGCCTTGAACCGCGTCTCGACGACCCAGTCACCCTCCGGAACGGTCTGGAGGACGAAGTTGCGCGGGTCGCCGTTGTTCCCGGCGTTGATGTCGCCCGGCTGGGTCGTGATGCGCAGCTCGCCGCCGGCGACGGCGACCTTCGACCCGTCGTAACGGACGATCGCGTCCCAGCGGCAGCCGTCGAGGGCGTCGCCCTCGAACTCGTCGCTCGGCTCGCGCACGCCGTCGTCGGGCTCGGCACCCGTGACGTGGACGTAGTCGACCTTCGCGACCGTGTTCGCGGTCGCCGTGTCGCCGCCCGCCATGACGCCGAACGTCGCGTCGGGCTTGACCGGCGCGGAGCCCGCGAGCGCGGTCCACGCCTGGCCGTCCGCCGAGTACGCCGCCGTGATCGCCGACCCGTCCGAGACGAGGCGCAGGTGGATCGTCGACGGGAAGCCCGTCGCGACGTCCGTCTGGCCGTGCCACGTCCGGGACCCGCCGGTCTCGGTCTGGAACTCGAGGAAGCGCGCGCCGCTCTGGTTCTTGGTGAACGCGAGCTTGGTGTACTCGTCGTCGTTCACGTGGACCAGGAGGCCGGCGTGCTGCCAGTGCCGGGCGAGCGGGACGTCGAGCTTGGTCTCGAGCGTCCACGCCCCGGCGGGCGCGGGCTGACCGAGGTAGCTGATCGGCCCGGACTGTGCCTCGTTGATGTCGCCCTGCACGACCGGCAGGACGGCGTGGCCGTCGGCGACGGTGATCGGCTTGCCGTCGGCCTGGCGGACGACCGTCCACCGCGGGTCGAGGGTGTCGCCGTCGAACTCGTCGGACGAGTCCGCGAGGCACTGGGGCGGGTTCTCCCCGCCGGGCTCCTCGGTCTGCGGGTCGTCGTCGAACGCGAAGTCCTGGAACTCGACCGCGCTCGTCGCCGTCGTGCTGTGCGCCGTGACGAAGAGACCCACGTCCTGGACGGACGCCGCACCCGGCAGGGCCTGCGGCTCGCCGATCTGCGTGAAGTTCTCGCCGTCCTTGCTCCAGGACGCCGTGTACAGGTCGCCGTCGCGCACGATCCGCACCCACGCCGGGTAGCTCGTGGAGCTGGCGCTGCTCGACGTCGCGAGCTGACCGCTCGAGTTGCCGCGCAGCCACTCGAACCCGCCGCTCGGACGCATCCCCAGGGCCGCGTAGCCCTGCGAGTTCGCGGTCTGCGTGACGTCGTTGCGGACGATGATCCCGGCCTTGGCGGAACCGTTGGAGTTGCCCTGGCTGTTGATCTTCACGGTCGCCGACCAGTTCTCGTCGGCGCCCTGCTCGCGGTAGATGGTCGAGTACTCGTTGGTGCCCTGCCACATGTTCGCGCCGCCCGACGTGACGAGGTACTTGCCCTCGGCGAGCTGCTCGAACGTCCCGTTCGCGTTCGTGAAGGTCTTCATCCCGGCGAAGAGGTCACCGACCTGGGCGAGGACGACGCGCGAGCGCGTGTACAGGCCCTTGTCGTTCGTGGCGACGGCGGTCAGCTCGTAGTAGTTGTCCGCCGTGGGGTTCCACGTGGCCTCGTACGGAGCGGTGTCGTCGACGCCGATGGACTCGCCGTCGACGAAGAACTCGACCTGCGTCACGGTGTTCTCGGTGTCGTCCGCCTCCGCGACGACCGTCATCTCGCCCTGCTCGAGACGGACTCCCGCCTCGGGGGACGTGATGCGGACCTTGGGACGGGTCGTGCCCGAGACGCCCTTGCCGTCCGCCTCGATGAAGTTGAGGCGGCGCTCGCCCTCGCCCGGGAAGACGACGTAGAGCGTGAACGGCTCCATCGGGTCGGTGACCTCGACGGTGACGTCCGTGAACGTGCCGAGACCGGTCTGCGGGATCTCGGCCGTGCCGAGGAGCTCGCCGTCGGCCGCGTCACGACGCAGCTCGATCGTGCCCTCGGCCGCCGCCGCGACGCGCAGGTTCAGCGCCTGCACGCCGTAGAGGCTCACGGGGTCGTACGACGCCCAGGACCCGTTGGAGCCCGTGATGACGGACCCGCCACCCTCGACGTCCCGGCTCGGGATCGTCGTGGTGCCGTCGGAGGCCGCGTGGAACTCCGCCTCGCGCTTCTTCGGGAAGATGAGCGTGGTGTCCGACCCGGTGAGCGCCGGCACGTCGCCCTCGCCGCCGCGGTCGGTGTAGCGCGCGTCGATCACGTAGAAGACGTTCATGTCCTCGCCGTGGCCGCCACCGAGGCTCGTCGCCACGGTGCCCGTGCGGCCGTGCAGCGGCTCGGCGGGGTGCGCGTGCGCGTCGTGACCGAGCGCGGGCTGGATGATGACCTGCTCGTCGTCGATCGCCTCGCCGTCGGGCGAGTCCTCCGCGTCCGTCACCGACACGTCCCACGTGATGTCGTCGCCGAAGTTGAAGAACGCGCCGGTGGGCGGCAGGCCGAAGTCGACCTCGGGCCGCGTGTTGCCCACCGTGATCGGCACGGTCGCCGTGCCCACCTTGCCGGCGGGGTCGGTCACCGTGAGGCGCGCGTCGTAGACGCCGTTCTCGGTGTAGGTGTGGCTGGGCGCGGCGGACGACGAGTCCGTGGTGCCGTCACCGTCGAAGTCCCACGCGTACGTGAGCTCCTCGCCCTCGGGGTCGGTGCTCCCCGTGCCGTCGAACGTCACCTCGAGCGGCGCGATGCCGGAGTCCGGCGTCGCGACCGGCTTCGACACCGGCGAGCGCGAGCCCGACAGGTAGTCGATGCGGTGCAGGCCCGAGTTCGGGTTGTCGCGACCGAAGCCGCCGCCCCAGTCGAGCACGTACATCGCGCCGTCGGGGCCGAACTTCGAGTCGATCGGCGCGAGGAACTGCTCCTGCGGGAGGAACGGGTTGACCTTCTCGACGTCGGTCACGCCGGGCGCGGCCTCGGGGTCCTTGAGGTCGATCGTGTACATCTTGTTGCGGGCCCACTCGTAGAAGAAGGCCTTGCCGTCGTAGGACTCCGGGAACTTCGTGTCCGAGTCGAGCTCCGGGTCGAACTGGTAGAACGGGCCGCCCATGGGCGCGAGGCCGCCGCCGGCGTTGATCGCGCCGGGGACGGACGAGCGCTGGTAGCCGTACCAGAGGTCCGCCGGCTGGGCCGGGGGCAGCTCGGTCAGGCCCGTGTTCTTCACGGAGTCGTTGACCGGGTTGTCGCAGTCGAAGAAGTCGCCGACGGTGACGGGGTTCGTCCGGTAGTCGACGTCACGGAACGGCTCGTTGTTGCCCATGCACAGGGGCCAGCCGAAGAAGCCGGGCTCCTTGATGAGGTTCCACTCGGCGATGCCGGCCGGGCCGCGGTTGGCGAGGTTGTCCGACCCGTTGTCCGGCGAGTAGTCGGCGACGCCGAGGTTGCCCGTCTTCGCGTCGATCGTGAACCGGAACGGGTTGCGGAAGCCCATCGCGTAGATCTCCGGCAGCGTCTTCTCGGTGCCCGGGGCGAACAGGTTGCCCTCGGGGATCGAGTACGTGCCGTCGGCCTCCGGGTGGATGCGCAGGACCTTGCCGCGCAGGTCGTTCGTGTTGGCGGAGGTCGCGCGCGCGTCGTGCCACGTGCCGTCCCGCTCCGAGATCGGCGCGTAGCCGCCCGAGGGCTCGGAGTGCGGGTTCACGTCGTCGCCGACGCCGATGTACAGGTCACCGGTCTCGTGGTCGACGAGGAGGCCGCCGCCCGTGTGCCCCGGCTCGTCGGGCAGGCGCCCGGCCGGGATCTCGAGGAGCACCTTCTCCGACGCCGGGTCGATCACCGTGGAGCCGGGCCCCTCGGAGGAGACCGTGAACCGCGAGACGCGGCTGAAGAAGTTCGCCGGGTCGGAGTCGTTACTACTCGCCGGCGAGTAGTACTGGTACAGGTACCCGTTCTCGGCGAAGTCCTTGTCGAGCGCGATGCCGAGCAGGCCGTCCTCGCCACCGGAGTACACCGGGATGGTGATGGCGGTCGTGGTGTTCTGCGTCCGCGGGTCGTACACGCGGATCTGCCCGCGCACGAGCTCCGTGTAGAACACACGGCCGTCGGGCGCGACGTCCATGCCGAAGGGCGCGCTCGTGTTGGAGTCGAGCGCGATCTTCTCGAACGAGCCCCAGTCGGTGCCGCCGCAGTCGCCCTCGACGAGGCCCGCAGCCCACTGCACGCCGCCGACGATGTGCTGCACGAGGTCGGGCTCCTGCGTGTAGTGCGCCCCGAAGTGGCCCATGCCCGTCATCCAGGCACGGCCGCCGTCGTAGGGCTTGCACCACGAGATCGGGTGGTCGTAGCCCATCTTGTTGCTGCCCGCGTCGTACGTGGACTCGTCCATCGTGGCGAGCACGTGCGCGCTGCCCCGCACGTTGGCCGAGTAGTTGTACCACTCGTCCGCGCGCGTCCAGCGCTGGGAGAGGTGCTCGGTCGACGGGTGCGTGCGGTCCTCGACGCGGACGGTGCCCGGGAGCCCCGGGCTGTTGCCGGTGGCGGCGTGACCGGGCATGAGCGCCCCGATCATGTCGTCCCACCAGCCGTAGCTGCCGCGCATGTCCGTGGCGTTGTGGATCGCGACGATGCCGCCGCCCGCCTGCTGGTAGCGCTCGAGCGCCGCCTTCTCGTCGGCGTTCCACGGGTCGCCCGACGTCTGGAACATGACCAGGGCGTCGTACTGCGCGAGGGTCTCGTCGTTGAAGACGGTCGAGTCCTCCGTGTGGTCGGACGCGATGCCGACCTCGGCGAACGCCGCCTCGAGCACCGGGGTGCCCTGCGTGATCGCCTCGCTGTGCCGGAACTGGGTCGTCTTGGTGAAGATGAGCACCTTGTGCTCTTCGTCCGCGGGGACGGGGTCGTCGGCGGCGCTGGCCATCGTGACGGGCGCGAGCGTGAACGCGAGCGCTCCGATGGTCAGAGCCGCGACGGACCTCGCCCTGCGTGGGCGTCGTGCGGTCATCGTGCTGCCTCCAGGGGCATGACGTGCGGACCCGGACGTCGTCGTCCGGGAAGGGTGGTCGTCATCCCGCGGCGTGCCGGCGCTGCGGTCGTGGATCGACTACGGCTACGGGTGCTCCGGCGTGGGCATCAGTCCCTTCAGGTGGGCCAGGCCATCGACGGCGATGGCGTCCTGGGTCGGGGCCAGCGGCCGCCAGATGGAGGCGGCCGTGGCGATCGTCGCGTTGTCGGCCGTGAAGGACTCGATGACGAGGGGTCCGTCGTAGCCGGTCGCGTCGAGCGCGGCGAGGAGGGCGGGCCAGTCCAGGTGGTCGTTGCCGGGTGCGCCCCGGTCGTTCCCGCACACCTGGACGTGGGCGATGCGCTCGCCCGCGCGTGCGACCGCGGCGGGCAGGTCGGTCTCCTCGATGTTCATGTGGTAGACGTCGAGCATGAGGCCGATGCCGGCCGCGGGCAGGCGCCGCACGACCTCCAGCCCCTGGTCGACGGTGTTGACGAGGCTCGTCTCGTAGCGGTTGAGGGGCTCGAGCCCGACCACGACGCCCGCCGCCATCGCGTGCTCGACGACCGGGGCCAGGTTCTCGGCGAGCTCGGAGTACGCCGCCTCGCGCTCGGCGGGGCTCAGGCGCCACGTGCGCCCGACCGACGCGTAGGCCGGGCCGCCGATCACCGGGGCGCCGACCGTGCGCGCGACGTCGACGACGTGCCGCAGGTAGTCCTGCGTGGCGCGCACCGTCGCGGCGTCCGCGGCGACGAGCTCGCGGCCCTCGCCCATGACGAGCGAGACGCTCGCGCGCAGGCCGTGGTCGGCGAGGACCGTCGCTGCGGTCGCGGGGTCCCAGTCCCCCGGGTTCTCCACGGGCAGCTCGAGCACGTCGAAGCCCCACCCCGCGACGCGGGGCGCGATGCCGCGCAGCGCGTCGTCGGTGAGCGGGGAGGTCCAGACCCACGTGTTGACGCCGAGCGCACGTCGGCGCGGCGGCGGGGTCGGGGAAGGAAGAGCCACGTCGCTCTCTCTCGTCGGGTCCGAGCGCTCGGCCGTCCCGCCCGCGTGCCCGACGCCGCAGGGCACCTCCGCACGGGAGGTGCGCCGCGTCGTCGGGCTGGCGGGCGGGGCGCCCGGCCGGTCGGACGGCGACCGGGCGGCCCCTGGGTGGCCCGACCGCGCAGGTCGGACCGGGTGGTTCTGCGGACCCTCTCAGGTCCGGTGCGCACGACCGGTCAGAGGCCCGGCCAGCGGTCCGGTCAGCGGTCGGTCCACGCCTCCGGGAAGCCCGGCAGGTCCTCGCCGCCGAACTTCGCGTAGTGCAGCGACGGCATGTCCTTGTTCGCCTCGAGGTACGCGTCGAGCTCCTCGGCCTCGATCGGCGCCTGCGGCAGGACCCACTCCGAGGGCACCTGCTCGCCGGCCCAGATCATCTGGGCCGCGAGGATCGGGGTGCGCCACTGGAAGTTCGAGTACACGGCGCCGAGGGCGGTCATGTCCGTGTCCTTCCACTTGCGCAGGAAGCTCATCTCGTCCTCGCCCATGAAGACCGGGTAGGGCTTGCCGGCGTCCTCGAACGCCTCGACCGCCGCGACGGCACCGTCGCCCGCGTCCATCCAGATGCCGTCCACGTCGCCGCGCTGGAGGTACTGGGTGACGATGTCCTTGATCTTCGCGCCGTCACCGCCGGTGAACTCCGCGCCCACGACCTCGAGCTCGGACTCCGAGAAGATCTTGTCGGCCGCGGCCCAGCGGTTCTCGAGCACGTCCACGCCGGGCAGGATGCGCAGCGCCAGGACCTTCGAGCCAGGCTCCAGGTTCTCGACGAGGAACTCGGCGCCGTCGGCGCCGTACGCGTAGCCGCCGATCGGGTGGATGAACGTGACCATGCAGTCGGTGTTCACGCCACGGTCGAACACGATGACCGGCTTGCCCGACTCGCACGCGGCCTCGACCGCGGGCGTGAGGGTCGCCGTCGTCGACGGCGAGATGACGATCGCGTCGCAGTCGCCCGCCTCGACGAACGCCTGGATGTCGGAGATCTGCTTGTTGTCGTCGTCCGCCGCGTCCGAGACGCGGAACTCGCCGATCACGCCCTCCTCGGTGAGGACGTCGACCTGCTGCTGCATCGTGATCCAGCCGGTCACGCGCCACGGGTTGGACACCGAGGCGTTCGAGAAGCACAGCGTCTTGCCGCCGCCCTCGCTCGCGTACTCGGCCGTGTCCACGTACTCGGGCTCGATCGCCTGGAGCCACGGCTGGTCGGCCGGGCCCTCGGGCACGACCTCGCGCTGGGCGAGCTGACGGTCGTAGTCCGCCTGGACGAACCACTCGGAGTCGGCGCCGCCGGACTCCTCGCCCGCGGGGCTCTCCTCGGCCGAGGTCTCTCCACCCTCGCCGGTGTCGGTGGGGGTGTCGGTCGTGCAGGCGGCCGTGAGGAACAGCGTGGCCACCGCCGCGCCGGCCAGGAGTGCTCGTGTACGTCGCATGTCCTTCTCTCCTTGGGGGTGAGACGTCGTCGTCCCGCAGCGTGCGGGGAAGGGGTACAGCTCGGAAGGGGGTCTTTCGGGCGTGGTCGAGGTCGCGCGGGCGGGGGTCCGCCGGGCGCCGGTGCTCAGGCGTTCGCGGGGGCGGGCTCCTTCGGTGCGGGGGTCGGGCCCGCGGCAGGCGGGACGCCGGGGGTGGACGCGCGGCGGCGCGACCGGCGCGGCAGCGCGGCGTAGGCGACGGCCGCGATGATGATCACGCCCTGGACCGCGGGACGGATCGTCGACGGGAGGCTGAGCTGGTTGAACAGCGTGAACAGCGCCTCGAGCGTGAGCGCGCCGGCCATCGCGGCGATCACGGTGCCCCGCCCGCCGCCGAGCACGACGCCCCCGAGCACGACGGCCGTGATGGCCATGAACTCCAGGCCCTGCCCGACCTGCGCGGTGACGCCCGCGTAGCCGCCGATGAGGATCGCGGCGACGGTCGCCATGAAGCCCGAGAGGAGGAACGCACGCGTGCGCACCCACCAGACCGAGCTCCCGGCGTAGCCGGCTGCGACGTCGTTGTCGCCCGTGGCGACGAGCGTGCGGCCGAACGGCCGGCGCATGAGCAGGGCGGCCAGGACCCCGAGGACCACGACGATCAGCAGCGCGTACGGGACCTGGAACTGGCCCGGGTTGTCGGGGATGCCCCCGCGACCCCACTGCCGGAAGCCGTCGGTCAGCGCGCCCGTGGGGGCACCGCCCGTCCAGAGCCGGATCGCGCCGTAGAGCACGAGCATCATGCCCAGCGTCGTGATGAACGACGGCACCTTGAGGAGCGTCGTCACGAGGCCGTTGACGAGCCCGACCGCGAGGCCGAACACGATCATGAGTGCCATGACGGGCCAGGTCATCGAGTCCTCGCCGTCCATGAGCTTCGCCGCGATGACGACCTGGGCACCGACGAGGGAGCCGACCGAGAGGTCGAACTCGCCCGAGACGATGACGAAGTACTGCCCGATGGCGAGGATGACGAGCGGCGCCGCCTTCTTGACGAAGGCCATGAGCGACATGGGCTCACCGAACGACGGGTTCATCACGAGGATGACCGCGAAGACGAGCACGAGCAGCGCGAACACGGTCCAGCTCCCGCCCGCGGTGAGGCGCTCGAGCCAGCCGGCCCGCGGTGCGCGCGCCGGGATCGTCCGGCGCGTGGTGTCGGTGGTCATGCGGACGCACCTCCGGTGCGGGTCGGGCGGAAGCGGGCCCGGCTGCTCGCCGGGTCGATCTGGCGCCGGGCGTACAGCGCGACGGCGGCGATGATGATGACGCCGCGCAGCACGTCCTTGAAGAACGGGTCGACGTCGAGCACGTTGAACACCGTGTCGAGCACGGCGAGGATGAGGACGCCGCCCACGGTCCCGACGATCGAGCCGCGCCCGCCCATGAGGAGCGTGCCGCCCAGCACGACGGCGGCGATCGAGTCGAGGTCGAGCCCGTAGGAGTAGACGAGCGCGTTGCCGGTGCCGAAGCGCGCGGCGATGAGGAGACCCGCGACGCCGGCGCAGACCGAGCACAGCACGTGCGCGAGGATCAGCGTCCGGTCGGTCCGGATGCCCGAGAGCCGCGCGACGTCGGTGTTCCCGCCCACGGCGAACATGTGGTAGCCGGGACGGGTGCGCGTCAGGAGCACGACGCCCACGGCCGCGACGAGCAGCATGACGATCGTCGAGACCGGCACCGGGCCGACGCGCGTGTACCCGAACATCTGGAACGAGGCCGGCACCTCTCCCGCCGGGCCCTTGAACTGCGTGTCGAGGTAGCCCTTGATGATGAGGCCGACGCCGAGCGTCGCGATGAAGGCGTTGACGCGGAGCTTCGCGATGACGAGCCCGTTGACCAGGCCGACGACCGCCGCGACGCCCACCGCCGCGAGGACGCCGAGCCAGACGCGCGAGGGGTCGCCCGCCATGGTCGTCGCGCCGACGATCGAGCTGAGCGCCACGACGTAGCCGACCGACAGGTCGAGCGACTTGCACAGGATCGCGAACGTCTGCCCGATCGCGACGAAACCGAGGAGGCTCGTCTGCGTGAGCATGTACGCCGTGTTCGCGGTGCTGAACAGGTTGCCGCCGCCGACGGCGACGAGGACGCCGGCGATCACGAGGATCCCGACGAGGGCGAGATAGACGATCTCCGTCGACCCCAGGCGGCGCCGGCGCGCGGGGGCGCGGCGCGCGGTGGGGGCGGCGGTCGCGACCGCGGTGCTCATCGGTCCTCCTGCGGGCCGTCGGTGTCGGTGTCGTGCGGGGCGCCGGGCTCGGCGCCGGGGAGGTCGTCCGCGTCCGCGAGCGCGCCGAGGTCGACCTGGACGTGCTCGCCCGACGTGTCCTCCCCCGCGCCGGTCGCGAGAGCCATCACGGTCTCCTCGTCGCTGCCGGCGGGGAGCTCGCCCGCGAGGCGGCCGTCGCGCATGACGAGCACGCGGTCCGCCATCGCGACGACCTCGGGGAGCTCGGAGGAGATGAACAGGACGGCGACGCCGCTCGCGGTGAGCTCGCGCATGAGGTCGTAGACAGCGCGCTTGGCGCCGACGTCGATGCCGCGGGTCGGCTCGTCGAGCACGATCACCTGCGGGTCGGTGACCAGCCACTTCGCGAGGACGACCTTCTGCTGGTTGCCGCCGGACAGGTACTGGACCTCGGCCTCCTGCGAGCTCGCGACGAGCTCCAGCGAGGAGAGGATGCCGGGGATGCGCCTCGCGCGCCGGTCCGCCTGGCCGGGCACGACGGCGTCGAGCACGAGCCGCGCGTTCGCGAGGATCGACTGACCGAGCGCGAGGCCCTCCGCCTTGCGGTCCTCGGTCACGAGCGCGAGCCCGGCGCGCACCGCCTGGCGCGGCGAGCGCACGTCCACCGGCTTGCCGCCGACGAGCACGCGGCCTCGCGTGAAGCCCGCGATGCCGAAGATGCCGTGCGCGATCTCGGTGCGGCCCGAGCCCTGGAGGCCGGCGAGCGCGACGATCTCGCCAGCCCTGACCTCGAGCGACACGTCGTCGACCTGCGTGTTGCCCACGCCCTCGAGCGCGAGGCGCACCTCGCCCGGGACGGTCGAGGGGTCCTTGTCCGGGAAGTACCCGGCGAAGTCGCGGCCGACCATGGTGCGCACGAGCCGGTCGGGGTCGATGTCCGCCGTCGGCGTCGTCAGGACGTGGTTGCCGTCCTTGAGCACCGTGATGGTGTCGCAGAGGTCGAAGATCTCCTTGAGGCGGTGCGACACGTAGAGGATCGCGACGCCGCGCTCCTTCAGCCGGTGGACGAGCTCGTAGAGCAGCTCGACCTCCTGGTCGGCGAGGGCGGCCGTCGGCTCGTCCATGGAGATGATGCGCGCGTCGTAGGACACGGCCTTGACGATCTCGACGATCTGCTGCTGCGCGACCGAGAGCGACCCGACGCGCGTCCACGACGCGAGGCCGGTGAGGCCCAGGTCGGCGAGGAGCGCCGTCGTGTCCGCGTGCATGCGGCGGCGGTCGACGAGACCCGCGCGGCGCGGCTCTCGGCCGAGGTAGACGTTCTCGGCGACCGAGCGCTCGGGCAGGAGGTTGAACTCCTGGAAGACGGTCGAGACGCCGGCGTGCTGCGCGGCCAGCGGCGACGCGAAGCTCGTGGTCTCGCCGTCGAGCTCGATCGTGCCCGCGTCGGGGCGGTGCACGCCCGCGATGATCTTCATGAGCGTCGACTTGCCGGCGCCGTTCTCGCCGACGAGCGCGTGGACCTCTCCCGGCCGCACGTCGAGGTCGATGCCCCGCAGCACGGAGTTGCCGAAGAACTCCTTGCCGATGCCGCGCAGGCGCAGGATCGGCTCGTCGCCGCCCTCCCCCGTCGCCGGCGGACGGGGCTCGCGCGTGGTCGTCGCGGTCATGCCGGCACCTCCACCCAGCCGCCCGAGCGCACCGACTCGGCCACCGCGGCGGCGAGTCGGGCGGCGCGCAGGCCGTCGTCGAACGTGGGCAGGCCGTCCGGGACGCTGCCGCGGATCGCCGTCGCCGTGTCGGAGACGAGCGCGTCGAAGCAGTCCTGGTAGCCCTGCGCGTGCCCGGCGGGCAGGCGCGAGTAGCGGGCGGCGGCCGCGGAGAGCGCCTCGGGGTCGCGCACGAGGAGGCGTGACACGTCGCGGCGGCCCTCCCACAGCGTCTCGGGCTGCTCCTGGTCGAACGACAGCGTCGACTCCGAGCCCGAGATCTCGAGGTACAGCCGGTTCTTGCGGCCCGCCGACACCTGGGAGATGACCGCGGTCCCGAGCGCCCCGCGGTCCGTCGCGTACTGGAGCGTGACGGCGTCCTCGGTCGCCACCTCGTGCACGACACCGTCCGCCCCCCGGCGACGCGGGTTGACGGTGGCCGACTGCGCGACGAGCCGGGCGATGCGGTGCCCGGTGGTGAACTCGAGGAGGTCGCAGAAGTGGGAGCCGATGTCGCCGAAGGCCCGGCTCGCGCCACCGAGCGCGGGGTCGACGCGCCAGTTGTCGTCGGACTCCCGCAGGAGCCAGTCCTGGAGGTACGAGCCGTGCACGAGCGAGATGGTGCCGACCTCGCCCCGGCGCACGCGCTCGCGCGCCTCACGCACCATCGCGTGGAAGCGGTAGGTGAACGGCACGACCGCGACCCGCCCGTCGGCGACGCGCGCCTCGGCCGCCAGTCCCGCGAGCTCGACCGCACCGGCGACGTCGGTCGCGAGCGGTTTCTCGCACACCACGTGCTTTCCCGCCGCGAGCGCGGCCCGGGCGAGGGGGACGTGCAGGTGGTTGGGGGTGCACACGTGGACGACGTCGACCTCGGGGTCGGCGAGCAGCTCCTCCGCGCTGGCGACGGCACGCTCGGCCCCGAGGCCCGGCGCCGCCGCGCGGGCGATCTCGAGGTCAGCGGCCGCGACGCTCACGACCCGACCGCCACCGGTGCGCACGGCGCGCGCGTGGACGCCGCCCATGAACCCGGCGCCGAGGATCCCCGCGCGGTAGCCGGAGGCCGGCAGACCGTCCTCGTCGGGCGCGCTGGCGGGGAAGGTCGAACGGGCGGCAGGGGCCCCTGTCGTGGTCGCTCCGGGGAGGTGCGCACCCGGTTCCAGCACCGGGGTGCGCACGTCCTGCGCGACGTCGTCGGCTCGCATGGATGACAACGTAGGGGTACTTATGTCGAGCGTCAAGCAAAAGCCGAACATCGATCGTCACGGTTGTATAACCCAAGCCGCGAAACAAATGTGAAGGATCACACGACCCCACAGGTGGTGCCGATCGGTCGAGCGGTGAGGCGGCGACCGGCGCGCACCGGACGCGGGCACGCCACCGCCCCCGGCCGTCGAGGGGCCGGGGGCGGTGGCGTGTCGGACTGTTCTCCCCCACCCGCCGACCGGCAGAACCGGCCGGCGGGAGACTGTGTGTGCTACTTGGTCGAGAACGCGGCGTCGAACGCCGCGTCCGGGGCGTCGAAGGCGTACTTCTTGACGAACTCGAGGGCCTCCGGCGCGCCGACCAGGCGGTCCATGCCGGCGTCCTCCCACTCCACGGAGATGGGTCCCTCGTAGCCGATCGTGTTGAGCATCCGGAACGCGTCCTCCCAGGGCACGTCGCCGTGGCCCGTGGAGATGAAGTCCCAGCCGCGGCGCGGGTCCGCCCAGGCCAGGTGCGAGCCCATGCGGCCGTTGCGACCGTTGTGCATCCGCTTCTTCGTGTCCTTGCAGTCCACGTGGTAGATGCGGTCCTTGAAGTCCCAGAGGAAGCTCACCGGGTCGAGGTCCTGCCACACCATGTGGCTCGGGTCCCAGTTGAGGCCGAACGCCTCGCGGTGCCCGATCGCCTCGAGCGTGCGGACGGTCGTCCAGTAGTCGTACGCGATCTCGCTCGGGTGCACCTCGTGGGCGAACTTCACGCCGACCTCGTCGAAGACGTCGAGGATCGGGTTCCACCGGTCGGCGAAGTCCTGGTAGCCGGCGTCGATCGCCTCCTGCGAGACCGGCGGGAACATCGCCACGTACTTCCAGATCGCCGAGCCCGTGAAGCCCACGACCGTCTTCACGCCCAGCTTCGCGGCGAGCCGCGCGGTGTGCTTCATCTCCTCCGCGGCGCGCTGCCGCACGCCCTCGGGGTCGCCGTCGCCCCACACGACGTCCGGCAGGATGTCGCGGTGGCGCTGGTCGATCGGGTCGTCGCAGACGGCCTGGCCCTTGAGGTGGTTCGAGATCGCGTAGACCTTGAGGTCGTACTTGGCGAGGAGGTCGAGCTTGCCCTGGACGTACTCGTCGTCGTCCCAGCGCCACGGGTCGAGGTGGTCTCCCCAGCAGGCGATCTCCAGGCCGTCGTAGCCCCAGCCGGACGCGAGCCGCGCCACCTCCTCGAACGGCAGGTCTGCCCACTGCCCCGTGAAGAGGGTGATCGGTCGTGCCATGGTCGTGTCTCCTTCGGTCGTTCTCGGTATCGCGCCCGGGGTCACCGGGCGGACGTGCTGGTCAGGGAGCGGGGCTTGCCGTCCGACGACTCGTCGGCGGCGGCGCGCGAGCGGCGGCGGAGGACGACGTAGCCGCCGGCGAGGAGGAGCACGGCGACCACGGCGACGGCGATCCACACGCCCGCGCCGCTCCCGGTCGACTCGTCGTCCGCGGTGCCGGACCCGTCGGTCGCGGCGTCGGGGTCTCCGGCGGCCCCGTCCGCCTCGTCGCCCGACCCGTCCTCCGCGCCGGCCGCGGCCTCGTCGTCCGCGTCCGGGGCCGGCTCGGGCAGGGGCACGACGTCGACCTGCGCGGACGCGGTCGCCTCGGCCGGGTGGGTGATCGTGGCGGTGAGGGTCCAGTTGCCCTCGGCGAGGACGCCGGGCTCGGACGTGTACCAGCCGACGCCCTCCGACGCCGAGGAGAGGGTGAGCGGTCCGACGGTCTCGCCGTCCGCGGACTCCGCGGTCACGGAGACGTCGGCCGCCTCCTCGACCGGGTGGCCGTCGATCTTGTAGGTGAGGTTGGCGGAGATGCCGCCCTCCCCGTCGGTGCCGAGGGAGATCACGACGTCGCCGCCGTGCGCGGCCGCGGGGGCCGCGACGCCCAGCAGCGCGAGGACGGCGCCGAGCAGCACGCCGAGCGCCGCGGTGAGAAGAGCGCGCACCCCGACCCGGGGTCGGGTGCTGGAGCTGGTGCCGCTGCGGGTGCCGCTGGGCTGCGCAGACGTTCGGGACATCGGGTCATCACCTCGTCGTGGTCCGTGTGGTGGCTCCGGGGCCGACAGCGGTCGTCGGTCCCCGGGGTGCCCCGGCGCCGGGCCGGAGCGCCCGTTCCCGGGCGCCGGGGCCGGAGACCCGGAGGTCTCCGTCGTGCTCGTCGTGCGGGCAGCGTACGGTCGGCCCGGCCGATGGGCCGCCCGTCCGCCGAGCGCCCGCACGCCGAGCGCGGTGCCCGGCGGGCCGGTGCTCAGAGCACCGGCCCGCCGGAACCTGTCAGGAGCAGGCCCGGGCGGCGTAGTCCGCCGTCCCGGAGAACGTCCTCCCCTCGGCGTCGGTCGCGGTCACCGTCACGGTGCCGGCGTCGATCCCCACGGCACGCGACGCGAACGACTGGTAGGCGTTCGCACCCGGCGCCACGTCCGCGAACTCCTTCGACCCGTACGGGGTCTCGAGAGTGATCGCGACCGGGACCGCGTCGTCGTTCGTCGCGCGGACCGCGACGAACACCTTGCCGGCCATGCAGCGCGTCTCCGCGGTGATGGTCACCGCGATCGGCTCGACCTCGTCACCGACCACCCGGAAGTGGCCGAACGACGCCGGCGCACCGGTGTCGGCCGAGGCCCCGAGAGCGAAGAGCCCGACTTGGGCGCCCGACGCGGGAGCGTTCGTCACGCTCTGGTCGAACGTGGTCCAGGTCTCGCCGTCGGCGCTGTACGCGCCGGTGAACGTGTCACCGGAGCGGGTCAGGCGCAGGTGCCACACGTCGCCCGTGAGGCTCGACGACTGGGGCTGCGGGTTCTGCACGACCCCGGCGACCTCGCTGCGCAGCTCGATCCGGGCGTTCTTGGCCTGGCCCGCCTGGTTGTCGACCACGTAGTCGAGCTTGACGTAGTTGTCGTCGTCGCCGTAGACGATCAGACCGCCCTGCTGGTACTGACGGTCGAGCGCCGAGCCGTCGACGACGGTCTCGATGGTCCACTCCTCGCCCGGCTGGTCCTGCAGCACGATGTTCGGCACAGGACGGTTGTCGGTCCCGTAGATGTCCGTCGGCGTCGTGTCGATCTGCAGCGAGCCGTCCGCCACGCGGTAGCCGGTCGGGTCCTCGCGGACGATCGACCAGCGGCATGCGTCGAGGGCGTTGCCGTCGAACTCGTCGTCCGGCCCGGGGGCGAACGCCGTGTCGTCGGGCGTGATCGAGAACCAGTCGAACGCAGCCTCGATCACCGGGGACGCGGTGTTGTTCCCCTTGAACGAGACGAGGCCGATCTTCGCGTTCTCCAGGTCAGCGATCGACTTGGTCTCCGGCATCGTCGTGAAGTCGACGCCGTCGGCCGAGTACGCCGCCTGGAGGTTCTCGCCGTTGCTGACGAACCGGACGTAGACCGTGTCCGGGTAGTCGGCGCCGAGGTTCGCCGAGTTGGACGCGGAGACCTCGTTCGGCTGGGCGTTCTCCTCACGGATGAACTGGAAGATGCGGGTCGCCGGGTCAGCCGCGGACGAGCGTCCCTGGAGCACCATCTTCGCGTAGTTGTCCTGGTCCTCCCAGATCACCAGACCGGCCTGCTGGTACTGCTGGCGAGCCGGCAGCGTGAGCTTGGCCGTGGCCGTGAAGGGCCCGTCCGGAAGGTCCTGGAGCACCATGTTCGGCACGGTGGTGTTGTCCGTGCTGTAGAAGTCGGTCGCCGTCGTCGGGATGACGAGGTTGCCGTCCCGCACGACCAGGTTCTGGTCGCGGTTGAGCACCGACCAGCGGTTCTCGTCGAGGTCCGTGCCGAGGAAGTCGTCCGACCGGCCCGAGAAGCACATCCCCGGTCCCGTCTGCGACGCCTTCACCGTCACGGTCGTGTACTCGACCGAGTACGCGCCACGCTCGTCAGAGGCCCGCACCTGGAGCCGGTACGTGCCCGGCTGGTCGTACGTGACCTCGAACGAGTCGGTCCCGTCGACGAACCCGTCACCGAGTCCCGCGTCCCACGCGAAGGTGATCGCGTCGTCCTCG
This sequence comes from Cellulosimicrobium sp. GQ32, assembly GCF_059758455.1. Lineage (NCBI taxonomy): Bacteria > Bacillati > Actinomycetota > Actinomycetes > Micrococcales > Promicromonosporaceae > Cellulosimicrobium > Cellulosimicrobium sp. GQ32. Next base: position 27,029 of record NZ_JCAXEP010000004.1, read on the forward strand.
GGGTCGGAGGCGGTCGCCGTCGCGGTGACCGTCAGCGGGGCGGTGCCCGTCGTCGGGGTGACCTCGAACGAGTCGATGGTCGGGCGCTCGTTGTCCGTGACGCCGCGGCCGTCGAACTCGAGCCAGTTGACGTTGGCCTGACCGGACGTCAGGACGAAGTAGAGCGTCCCGGTGCCCGAGGGCACGTCGGTCAGCTCGGTCGAGACGTTCGTGTAGACCTGCCAGTCACCGGTGCCGGGGACCTGGATGGACCCGATCTCCGGGCCGTCCGCGGCGTTCCAGCGGACGGAGACCACCGCGTTGCTCGGCGAGGCCGCGCGCAGCGCGATCGAGTCGACGCCGTGGAGCGAGATCGGGTCGTACGCCCACCAGTCGCCCGGCTCGATGTAGCCGATGTTCTGGCCACCGCCGGCGGTGTCGGACGTCGTCTCGCGCACCACGCCCGGGTCGCCCGTGCTCGTCGAGTCCGCGAGGCGCCCGGTCGACGTGAAGAACTCCGCCTGGAGCAGCTTGGGCTGGAGCACCTGGAGGTCGTTCGCCGTGAGCGGGGCACCAGCGGCGCCACCGTCGTCGGTGTACGACGCCTCGATCACCCAGAAGATGTTCGACTCGATGCCGTGGCCCTCGTCGCGCGCCGTCTGGAAGACGCCCTCACAACCGTCGAGCACGTCCATCGGGTGCGCGTGCGAGTCGTGGCCGAGCGACGTCGAGAGCTCGACCTGGCTGCAGTCGACCTCGCCGTCGGGGTCGTCGACCGCGATCTCGTACCGGACCTGGTCGCCCCACTGGAAGAACCCGCCGTTGTCGGGGAACGTGATGGAGATCGTCGGCGCCTCGTTGCCGACGACGACCGACACGTTCGCCACGCCCGTCTGACCCTGGGCGTCCGTCGCCACGAGCTGGGCGGTGTAGCTGCCGTTCTCCGTGTACGTGTGCACCGGGTTCGCCTCGGTCGACGGCTCCGAGCCGTCGCCGAACGTCCACTGCAGGGTCAGGGCGTCTCCGGCCGGGTGGCGCGTGCCCTCCGAGGAGAACTGCACCGTGAGCGGTGCGTGGCCGCTCGTCACGTCGGCGCTCGCCCGCGCGATCGGCGACGGGTTGCCCTTGACGTAGTTGACCTTGTAGATGCCGCTCGAGTCGTTGTCGCCGCCGAAGCCCGAGCCCCAGTCGACGACGTAGAGCGCGCCGTCGGGACCGAAGTCGAAGTCCATCGCACGGTCGAAACCGGCGCTCGGGTCGAAGATCTTCGGCATGACGCGGTTGATGTCGACGATGTCGTCGCGCTTCTCGCCCTCGAGCTGGATCGAGTACAGCTTGCCCTGGTTCCACTCGCCCAGGAACGCCTTGCCGTCCCAGTACTCGGGCCACTGGACGTCGGAGTCGAGCTCGGGGTCGAACTGGTAGACGGGGCCGCCCATGGGCGCACCGCCGCCGCCGATCTCCCGGAAGTCCGGGTTGCCGGCGTAGTTGTACCAGATCTCGGCCTCGATGGCCGGGGGCAGCTGGGTCAGGCCCGTGTTGTTCGGGGACTGGTTGACCGGGCCGGCGTCGCAGTTGAACGCCGCGCCGGACTGGCCGGTCGCGAAGTTGTACTTGAAGTAGTCCGCGTTCGCACCCGTGCAGTACGGCCAGCCGTAGAAGCCGGGCTCGCTGACGACGTTCCACTCCACCGTGTTGCCCGGGCCACGAGTCGGGCTCGCGCTGCCGGCGTCGGGGCCGTAGTCACCCACGAGGATGTTGCCCGAGTAGGGGTCCACCCCGATGCGGAACGGGTTGCGGAAGCCCATCGCGAAGATCTCGGGCCGGGTCTTCTCGGTACCGGGGGCGAACATGTTGCCCTCGGGGATCGTGTACGTCCCGTCCGCCTCCGGGTGGATGCGCAGAACCTTGCCGCGCAGGTCGTTGGTGTTGGCCGACGAACGCTGAGCGTCGTAGTCCTGACGACCGGCGCGCTCGTCGTGCGGCGAGTAGCCGCCCGACTCGAACGGGTTGGTGTTGTCGCCCGTCGCGAGGATCAGGTTGCCGTCCTCGTCGAAGACCATGTCACCGCCGGCGTGGCAGCACGTGTTGCGCTGCGTCGTGACGGTGAGGACCTTCTTCTCGGTGGCCTGGTCGATCGTGCCCGTGGCCGGGTCGAAGTCGAACCGCGAGATCCGGTTGTGCGGGCCGTCGGAGCCGACGTTCGCCGGAGCCCAGTAGGTGTAGACCCACCCGTTCTCCGAGAAGGCCGGGTCGAGCACGAGACCGAGCAGACCGTCCTCGTTGGCAGTGGTCACCGGGAGGGTGGTCGCGGTGTGCGTCGTGTTGGTCGACGGGTCGATGACCTGCACGCGGCCGTCGCGCTCGGCGTAGAACACCGTGCCGTCGTCCGCGACGTCCAGGACCATCGGGTTGCGCGTCTCCTCGTCGAGCGCGATCTGCTCGTAGCTCGCGGACTGCGTCGCCGCGCAGTCCGACGCCACGGCGCCGGCGGCCGTCTGGATGCCGCCCAGCAGGTGCTGGAGGAAGTCCGGGTCGGCGTACGACTCGTCGGTGTGCCCGCCACCCGTGTACCAGGAGCGGCCGCCGTCGTAGACCTGGCACCACGCCGTCGGGTGCTCGGCGCCCATCGCGCCGCTGCCTGCGTTGTAGGTGGTCTCGTCGAGGCTCGCGAGCACGTGCACCGTGTCGCGCGGGTTGGTGCGGAAGTTGTACCACTCGTCGAACCGCTCCCACCGCGAGGGCAGGTGCGCCGTCGACTCGTGGACGTGGTCCTCGACCTTGACGGTCGCGGTCTGGTTCTGGGGGTGAGCGCTGAAGTACGCGCCGACCAGCCCGCCGTACCAGGGCCAGTCGTACTCGGTGTCGGACGCCGCGTGGATGCCCGCGTACCCGCCCCCGTTCTGGATGTAGCGCTCGAACGCGGCCTGCTGGTCGTCGTTGAGGACGTCGCCGGTCGTGGACAGCCACACGACGGCGTCGTACTGCTCGAGGTTCGCGTCCGTGAACGCGCCCGCGTCCTCGGTCGCGGTGACCTCGAAGTTGTTCTCGGTACCGAGCTTCTGGATCGCTGCGATACCCGCGGGGATCGACCCGTGGCGGAAGCCACCGGTCTTGCTGAAGACGAGCACGTCGAACGGTTCGGTGTCCGCGGCCGTGACGACGGGCGCCGCCGCGACGCCCGTGGGCACCGTTGCGGCCGTCGCCGACGTCGCCGCCGCCATGGTCAGAGGGAGAGCGACCGCTGCCGCGGCAGCTGCCGCGACCGTCCGCCTCATGGCGAGCGATCCTCCTAGCACGTTTCTCACAAGGTCTCCTCGTCGAGATGGGGAATCAGTGCTGCGCTCCGCCGGGTGCCGCCATCGGCCGGCCGCCGTCCCGGGATTTTCGACCGACAATTTTGATTGCCCGTCGTACTAAATGTGCGCCAACGTTGCGCGCCCATCCTCCTTTCCTCCGAGCCGGTCCCGGCCGGCCGTGCTGCGCTGCAACGGCCGACACCGTCGGTCCGGTGTCCGGGTCGACCCTCCGCCCCGCGGGCCGACCCGGACTGATACTACGGCTGGACCCAGCCGCCTGACGCCGCGCTCCGCTCGACCGCGTCGAGCACGCGCTGCACCACGAGGCCGTCCGCGAAGGTCGGTGCCGGGTGCGTCCCGGCGGCGATCCCCTCCACGAGGTCGACCGCCTGGTGCGTGAACGCGTGCTCGTACCCGAGCCCGTGGCCCGCGGGCCACCAGTGCGCGACGTACGCGTGCTCCGGCTCCGTGACGACGATGCGCCGGAAGCCGGCGACGGCCGCGTCGTCCGCGGCGTCGAAGAAGTGCAGGACGTTCATGTCCTCGAAGTCGAACGCGACCGAGCCCTTCGAGCCGTTGATCTCGAGGCGGATCGCGTTCTTGCGGCCGTAGGCGAAGCGCGTGGCCTCGAACGTCCCGATGCCGCCGCCGGACAGCCGGGCGAGGAACACCGCCGCGTCGTCCACGGTGACGGGCCCGCGCTCGGTGCCGCCCTGGCCGGACAGCCCCGCGAACTCCGTCGCGACCGGACGCTCCTTCACGAAGGTCTCGAGGAGCCCCGAGACGCTCGTGATCTTCTCGCCGGTGATGAACTGCGCGAGGTCGATGACGTGGGCGCCGATGTCGCCGAGGGCCCCGCTGCCCGCCTTCGACTTGTCGAGCCGCCACGACAGCGGCGCGTTCTCGTCCGCGATCCAGTCCTGGAGGTACTGCGCGCGGACGTGGCGCACGGTCCCGATGCGCCCGTCGGCGACGAGCTGGCGCGCGAGCTGGATGGCCGGGACGCGGCGGTAGGTGAAGCCCACCATCGCGACCTGCCCGCGTGCGGCCGCGGCCTCGGCGACCGCGACCATCTTCTCGGCCTCGGCGACCGTGTTGGCGAGCGGCTTCTCGCACAGCACGTGCTTGCCCGCCTCGAGCGCCGCGATCGCGATCTCTGCGTGCGTGTCGCCGGGCGTGCACACGTCGACGAGGTCGACGTCGTCCCGCGCGACGAGCGCCTGCCAGCTCGTCTCCGTGGACTCCCAGCCGAGCCGCTGGGCGGCGGCGGCCAGCGCCTCCGGGTTGCGGCCGCCGAGCACCCGCATGCGCGGGTCGAGGGGGAGGTCGAAGAACCGGGGGGCGGTCCGCCAGGCCTGCGAGTGCGCTGCCCCCATGAACGAGTACCCGACCATGCCGACGCCGAGCTGCGCGCCGTCGTTTCCTGCCATGACGTTCCTTCCGTGCGCCTTCTTGTGCGCGTGACGTGAGCACGTCCACGGTCCGGCCGGGTTCTCCCGGGCGGACCGTGGACGTGGTCCGCGTGCTTCCTGCTGCGTGCTGACGACGGGCGTCAGCGGTCCGTCAGGACTGGAACGCCGTGGGCAGGTACTGGTCGACGTTGTCCTTCGTCACGACCGGCGCGAAGAGCTGGACGGTGCGCGGCACGCCGGACGACGCGAGGTCGCTCATGTTCTTCTCGTGCGCGACGAGGCGGGCGAGCTTGATGCCGTCCGCGGCCTGGGTCGACGGGTAGATGACCGTCGCCTGGAGGACCGAGTCACCGGCCTTGATGTGCTCCATCACGTTCGCCGAGCCGGCACCACCGACCATGAAGAACTCGTCGCGGCCCGCGTTCTCGATCGCGGAGAGGACGCCGACACCCTGGTCGTCGTCGTGGTTCCAGATCGCGTCGATCTGCGGCGCGGCCTGGAGGAGGTTGGCCGTCGCGGCCTCGCCGCCCTGGACGGTGAAGTCCGCGGCGACGCGGTTGTCGACGTCGAGGCCGCAGTCGGACAGCGCGTCCGCGAAGCCCTGGCTGCGGTCCTGCGTGAGGGGCAGCGAGTCGATGCCGGCGATCTCGGCGACCACGGCGTCCGGGTTGTCGCCCAGCTGCTCGCAGATGTACTGACCGGCGCTCACGCCCATGCCGTAGTTGTCGCCGAGCACCGTCGTACGGGCGGCGAAGGGGCTGGAGAACTCGCGGTCGACGTTGATGACCGGGATCCCGGCCTCCATGGCCTGCGTGGCGACGTCGGTGAGCGCGGCACCGTCGAACGGCAGCAGCACGATCGCGTCGACGCCGTCGTTGATGAAGCCCTCGATCTGGCTGATCTGGACGTTCACGTCGTTCGTGCCGTCGGCGACACGGAGCTCGACGTCCTCGTACTTCTCGGCCTCGGCCTCCGCCGCGCTCGTGATGGCGCCCATCCAGCCGTGGTCGGCGGCGGGGGCCGAGAAACCGATCACGATCGGGTCGCCGGGGGCGTCGTTGTCGGAGACGGCCTCGTTGCTGCTGCCTCCGCCGTCGCCCTCCGCGGTGTTCTCGGTGGTCGGGGTGTTCGACGTGCAGGCCGTGGCGATCAGGGCGATCGATGCGGCGGAGACGGTCGCGATCGCGAACCGACGACGGAGGGTGGTGCGTGCGGACATGGGATCTCCTTCGATGCTGTCCTACGGGAGGAACTGCGGGGGAACGGGGTGCTGGTCCGGATGGTGCGGAGCTGTGGTTGGACCGGGGTGCCGGGGTCGCGCGACTACGTGGTCCGCCGCGCCAGGCGCTGCTGGAGCAGCACCGCGCCGACGATGATCACGCCCTTGGCGATGGCCTGGACCGAGCTGTCGACGTTGTTGATGATGAAGACGTTGGTGAGCGTCGTGAAGATGAGGACGCCCAGGACGGTGCCGACGATCGTGCCGCGACCGCCGGCGAGGAGCGTGCCACCGACGACGACCGCGGCGATCGCGTCGAGCTCGAGGAGCGTGCCGTTGGTCGAGGAGCCCGCACTGGTGCGGGCGAGGATCATGATGGCCGCGATGCCGGCGGTGAGGCCGGACAGCGCGTACACGTAGACGAGGTGCCGCTGCACCTTGATGCCGGCCAGGCGGGCCGCCTCGGGGTTGCCGCCGACGGCCACCGTGCGGCGCCCGAACGTCGTGCGGTTGAGGAGGAACCAGCCGAGCACGGCGACGAGCGCGAAGATCCAGACGATCTTCGGGACGCCGAGGAGGTTGCCCTTGAACAGGTCGAGGAACGCGGAGTCCTTGACGACCTGGGTGCGCTTCTGGGCGATGAGCTCGGCGAGGCCTCGCGCGGCGACCAGCATCGCGAGGGTCGCGATGAACGCCACGACCTTGCCGTAGGCGATGATGAGGCCGTTGATGAGACCGGCACCCACGCCGACGGCGAGCGCGCAGATCACCATGACGACCCAGCCGTAGGACTGCGTCGCCAGCGTCGTCGCCCAGACCGAGGCCAGCCCGAGCACGGAACCCACCGACAGGTCGATGCCGCCCGTCGTGATGACGAACGTCATACCGATGCTCACCACCCCGAGGACCGCGCCCAGGCTGAGGATGGTCATGAGGTTGCTGACGCTCGCGAACCGCTCGCCGCCCGTGGCGAAGCCCACGACGCACAGGAGGAGCAGAGCGACGACGAGGCCGATGTTCCGGCCTGCGGGGCCGGACATGAACCCACTCTTGCGGCGTTCGCTCGCGGCCTTCTCGACTCGGGCCGACTCGTCGGCGCCCGGCTTCTCCGTCGGCACCGACGCCGACACCTGCTGCTCGCTCACGCGACACTTCCTTCCATGACCATGTCGAGCACCTGGTGCTCGTCGATGGAGCTCGAGGGCCCCTCGTGGACGACACGACCCTCGGAGACGACGAGGACGCGGTCGGCGAGGCCGAGGACTTCGGGGATCTCGCTGGACACGACGACGACGGCGGCACCCTCGTCGGCGAGCCTGCGGATGAGTGCGTAGATCTCGGCGCGTGCGCCGACGTCGACGCCGCGCGTCGGCTCGTCGAGGAGCAGGACGCGGCAGCCGTGGACGAGCCATCGGGCGAGCATCGCCTTCTGCTGGTTGCCGCCCGACAGGGTGCGGATCGCGCGGTCGACGCCCGCGGGACGGAGCTCGAGCGAGTCGGCCTGCTCCTTGGCGGCCCGCCGCTCGGCCCGCTCGTCGAGGAAGCCGCCGCGCGCGAAGCGGGCGAACGTCGACAGGGTGACGTTGCGGTAGACCGGCTCGTCGAGCAGCAGTCCCTGGCTCTTGCGCTCCTCGGGCGCGAGGCCGATACCGGCGTCCACCGCGGCGGCCACGGAGCCGGCGCGGAGCTTCTTGGAGTCGACCGTGACCGTGCCCGCGGTCGCTCGACGCGCGCCGTAGATCGTCTCGATGATCTCCGAACGGCCCGCGCCCACGAGACCGGCGAGTCCGACGATCTCTCCGGCGCGCACCTGGAGCGACACGTCCTCGAACACGCCGCGCAGGCCGAGGCCCGCGACGTCGAGCACGACCGGCGCGTCGTCCGCCGGCCCGTCCGTGACGGGGAAGACGTACTCGACGGAGCGCCCGGTCATGAGCGTGATGAGCTGCGCCGTCGGCGTCTCGGAGACCGCGAGGTTCTGCGCGACGGTCCGGCCGTCCTTGAGGACGGTGATGCGGTCGCCGATCTCGCGGATCTCCTCGAGACGGTGCGAGATGTAGACGACCGCGACCCCGGCCTTGGTCAGCTCCTTGACCACGCGGAAGAGGTTGCCCACCTCCTCGGAGTCGAGCACCGCGGACGGCTCGTCCATGATGATGACGCGCGCGTCGTGCGAGAGCGCCCGAGCCATCGAGACGATCTGCTTGCCCGCGGCCGACAGGTGCTCGACCTCCTTGGTCGGCGAGATCTCCGCGTGGCCGAGCCGCTTGAGCAGCTCTCGCGTCTTGCGGACGGCCTCGCGGCGCTGGGAGAACCCGAGCGTCGAGAGCTCGTGCCCGAGGTAGACGTTCTCCGCGACGGTCAGGCCGTCGACGACGTCGAGCTCCTGGTACATGGTCGCGACGCCGTGCCGCAGCGCGGCGACGGGGTCGGAGATGGTGATGGGCTCGCCGTCGAGCAGGATCTGCCCTTCCGTCGGCTGGTGAGCACCGGCGAGCACCTTGATGAGGGTGGACTTGCCGGCGCCGTTCTGCCCGAGGAGGCAGTGGACCTCGCCGGGGAGGATCTCGAGATCGACGCCGTCGAGCGCTCGAGCCCCCGGGAAGACCTTGACGATGCCCTGCATCTGCAGGAGCGGCTGGGGAGGGTCTGCGGTGACCATGCGGTGAACCTAGCGGACCTTTTGACGACGGTCAATCATAAGATCGCGGTCTTTTGCCGCTGTTACAACTTCGTTACCAGCAAAAGTGGACACGCGCCGCGAGGGCGAGGGAACGCTCCCACGCCACGGGCGGACCGCGATTCCCAGGCAGGTCGACACAGTGGACGACGGCCGACTGACGTGCCGAACCACCGAGGTGTCGGCCTGGGTGCGGGGGTCTGCGCGAGCGCGTGGGGCGGGTTTCGCCCGGACGGGAGGCCCGCCCTCGGGTCTCCACAACTTCCGACGACGTCCGTGTCGCCTTGGGAGGGGACAGTAGGGTACCTTTTGGCGATCGTCAAGCAAAAGCCGATGACTCGTCCGGCACGTACGGACGACCGACGAGAGGCTCCGTGATTCACTGTGCCCATGGAGGAACTGCTGAAGTTCGCGCCGCGCCCGACCGGCGCCGGCGACATGTTCCAGCTGCTCCGGGACGGTCAGCCGCGCACGCGCGCGGACCTCGCAGCGATCACGGGGCAGGCGCGATCCACCATCGCCGCCCGGATCGACCTCCTCATGTCGGCGGGCCTCATCGCCCCCGCGGGAGAGGCGAGCTCGACCGGCGGGCGACCGCCCGTGACCTTCGCCTTCAGCCCTGAGGCGCGCATCGTCCTCGCCGTCGACCTCGGCGCGACCCACGCCCGTCTGGCCGTGACCGACCTTGCGTCCAACGTGCTCGCCGAGACCGATGCCGCGCTCGCGATCGCCGACGGCCCCGAGGTCGTCCTGTCGTGGGTCGCGGACACGGGCGAGAAGCTCGTCGCGACGACCGGGCGCAGCCTCGACGACCTCGTGAGCGTCGGCGTCGGCCTGCCCGGACCGGTCGAGCACTCGACCGGCCGGCCCATCAACCCGCCGATCATGCCCGCGTGGGACGACGTCGACGTCCCCGGGATCCTGCAGAAGCGGTTCAACGCGTCGGTCCTCGTGGACAACGACGTGAACATCATGGCGCTCGGCGAGCACCGCACCGCGTGGCCCGCGGTGACCGACATGCTGTTCGTCAAGGTCGCCACCGGCATCGGGTCCGGCATCATCGCCGACGGCGAGCTGCGACGCGGCGCGCAGGGCGCCGCCGGCGACATCGGCCACGTCGCCGTCCCGAGCGCGGCCGACGTCCCCTGCCGCTGCGGGAACGTCGGCTGTCTCGAGGCCGTCGCGAGCGGCCAGGCGGTCGCCGCCGCGCTCGCCGCCGCGGGCCTCGACGCGACGAACAGCGCCGACGTCGTCACCCTCGTCCGTGGCGGGGACCTCGCCGCGAGCCAGGCCGTCCGCCAGGCCGGACGCGACATCGGCTCGGTGCTCGCAGCGTGCGTGAGCCTCCTCAACCCGTCGCTCATCGTCATCGGCGGCATCGTCGCCGAGGCGGGCGAGCACCTCATCGCGGGCATCCGCGAGATCGTGTACCAGCGGTCGCTCCCCCTCGCGACGCAGCACCTGCGCATCGTCACGTCGCAGGCACGGGGCCAGGCCGGCGTGCTCGGTGCGAGCGCCATGGCCGTGGATCACGTACTCTCGCCCGCAGCGATCGACGCGCTCATCGCCTGAGCGCGGTCGCCGGGGGCCGCTGCCCGCGACACGCGGGCGTGACGAGTGTGACGAGGCACGAGGAGGAGTCATGACCGAGCGGGACCGTCGAGCGCTCGTGGTCCGGGGCGGTTGGCCCGGGCACGCACCCGAGGAGGCGGCGGAGCTTTTCGTCCCGTTCCTGGAGGCGTCCGGCTACGACGTGACGCTCGAGGGATCGTTGGAGTCGTACGCCGACGAGGACTTCATGGCGAGCCTGGACCTCGTCGTGCAGTGCTGGACGATGGGCGAGATCCTGCCCGACGAGATGCGCGGGCTGCGCACCGCGATCGCGAACGGCACCGGGTTCGCCGGCTGGCACGGCGGGATCGTGGACTCGTTCCGGCTCGCGACCGACTACCTCCAGATGGTGGGCGGGCAGTTCGCCGCCCACGCGCACGACCTCATCGACCACACGATCGAGATCGCCCCCGAGCACGCGGACCACCCCATCGTCGCCGGCATCAGCTCCATCGCGCTCCACTCCGAGCAGTACTGGGTGCTCGCCGACTCGTACAACGAGGTCCTCGCGACGACGACGATCGTCCCGCGCGACGGCGACCCCTGGCACGAGCCGATCGTCTCCCCCGCCGTCTGGACGCGCCGCTGGGGTGCCGGCCGCATCTTCGTGTGCGCGGCGGGCCACCAGCTCGCCGACCTCGAGGTCCCGCCCGTCCGCACGATCGTGGAGCGCGGGATCCTCTGGGCGAGCCGCTGAGCCACGGCGCACCCCGCACCCCGTTCCCTACACTCGGCGCGTGACCTCGTTCCACGGGCTCCTCGCCTACCCGATCACGCCGCTCACCTCCGCCGACGCACCCGACCTCGACGCGCTGGCCGCCGTCGTGGGCGGTGCCGCGCGGGCAGGTGTCGACAGCGTCGTCGTCCTCGCGTCGTCGGGCGCGGGGGTGACGTTCACGCCCGAGGAGCGCGACGGCGTCGTGCGGGCCGCCGTCGCGGCGGGCTCCGCGGCCGGTGCGCCGCGCGTCCCGGTGCACGTCGCCGTGAGCGGCGCGTCCACGCGCGAGGTCGTCGCGCGCGCCCGCGCGGCACGGGACGCCGGGGCGGACGGGCTCGTGCTCGCCCCGTTCTCCTACCTCCCGCTCGACGAGGACGAGGTCGTGGCCGTGTTCGAGACCGTGGCGTCGGCCGTCGACCTGCCGGTCTGCTACTACAACCGCAGCGTGCAGACCGCGTACGACGTGACGCCCGGGGCGCTCGCCCGGCTCGCGCGCACCACGACGGTCACGGCCGTCAAGGACCCCGCGTCCACGCCTGCGCGACCCGCCGGTCGGGTCGCCGCTCTCCGGGCGGCGACCGACGGGCTCGGCGTGAGCGTCGGGCTCAGCGGCGACCCGGCGATCGTCGGCGGCGCCGAGGTGGCCGACGCCTGGCACACCGGGCTCGCGGCGCTCGTGCCCGCCGAGTACGTGACGCTCCGGCGCGCCCGGGCCGCGGGCACGGCACCCGACGCCCAGGTCGTGAACTGGCTGGGCGCCCTCACGGACGTCCTGGCCTCGCTGCGCCCGGTGAGCGGGTTCCACGCGCTCGCGAACCTCCTCGGCGTGCCGACCGCTCCACCGCGGGGCCCGTCGCTGCCCGTCCCGCCCGACGGCGTCGCGCGCCTGCGGGAGGTCGTGGCGCGACGCCCGTCGACGCCCTGACCCACCCCCCGCGGCGCTGCGGCGAGTCGGACGGCTCAGCCGGCCGCGCCCGAACGTGCTTCGCCGCCGACGCCGGACGCGTCGCCACCGACCCGGTCCGCGACGGCGTCAGGCCCGCCGGCGAGCAGCGCGACGAAGCCCTCCTCGTCGAGGATAGCCAGGCCGAGGTCGCGGGCCTTCGTCTCCTTCGAGCCCGCGTTCGCACCGACGACCACGTAGTCGGTCTTCTTCGAGACGGACCCCGAAGACTTGCCGCCGGCGGCGATCACGGCCTCCTTGGCACCGTCGCGGCTGAAGCCCTCGAGCGACCCCGTGACGACGACGGTGAGCCCCGCGAGCGGCCCGGTCGGCACCTGGCGTTCCCCCGGACCGGGGTGTCCCGGGATGGAGAACCGCACCCCGTCCCGCTTCCACTGCTCGACGATCTCCTGGTGCCATCCGACCTCGAGCCACGCGATCACCTCGTCGGCGATGACCGGCCCGACGCCCTCGACCGCCGCGAGCGCCTCCCGCCCCCCGTCACGGATCGCCTCCTCGATGGCGTCCAGGGACCCGAACCAGTCCGCGAGCGCGCGCGCCGCGACCGGGCCGACGTGCCGGATGTTGAGGCTCACGAGGATGCGCCAGAGGTCCTTCGTCTTCGCGAGCCGCAGCTCGTCGACGAGGGTCTGCGCCGTGCTCGACGGCCCGTACACCGGGTAGTCCTTGCGGATCCCGGCGGCGCGACGCTCGGCCGGCGTCGCGTCCTCGAACCCGGGCGGGTAGGTCCGGGCGGCGACCTTCTGGAACGGCCGGACGACCTTGGCGAGCAGCACGGAGCCGTCGGACATCGGGACCTCGCCCGACTCCCCCACGCCCTCGTACGGCCGGGGCAGGCCGGTCTCGGGGTCGCGCACGACGACCTTGATCGGCGCGAGCTGCTCCACCGTGAGCCCGAAGAGGTTCTTCTCGGTGCGCAGCGGGGGCTCGGCCGGCTCGTAGGGCTGCGTCAGCGCAGCGGCGGTGACCTCGCCGAGCGCCTCGACGTCGAGACCGCCGCGCGAGCCGATGTGCTCGACCCGGCCGCGCACCTGGGCGGGGCAGGACTCGGCGTTGGGGCAGCGCAGGTCGACGTCGCCCTCCTTCATGGGGCGCAGGGGCGTGCCGCACTCGGGACACTCGGCCGGCATGACGAAGTCCTCGCGCGGGTAGCCGTCGTCCGCGAGCGCCGCGACGGGACCGAGTATCTCCGGGATGACGTCGCCGGCCTTGCGCAGCACGACCATGTCGCCGATCCGCACGCCCTTGGCCCGGACGACGTCCTGGTTGTGGAGGGTCGCCTGGCGCACGGTGCTGCCCGCGACCTTGACCGGCTCCATGACGGCGTAGGGGGTCGCTCGACCGGTGCGCCCCACGCCGACCTGGATCGCGAGCAGGCGCGTGTTGACCTCCTCGGGCGGGTACTTGTAGGCGATGGCCCACCGAGGCGCACGGCTCGTCGCCCCGAGCCGGCGCTGGAGCGCGAGCTCGTCGACCTTGACGACGATCCCGTCGAGTTCGTGCTCGATGTCGTGGCGGTGCTCGCCGAAGTAGGCGATGCGTTCCATCACCTCGTCGAGCCCGTGCACCACCCGGTTGTGGGGCGACACGGGCACGCCCCACCGCTCGAACAGGTCGTAGGCGTCGGACTGCCGGGTGAGCTCGGCGTGCTCGCCCGCCTCCCACTGGAGCGCTCCGACGCCGTGGGCGTACATGCGCAGGTTGCGGCTCGCCGTGACGGCCGGGTCCTTCTGCCGCAGCGAGCCGGCCGCGGTGTTGCGCGGGTTGGCGTACGGGTCCTGTCCGGCGGCGACGAGCTTCTCGTTGAGCGCGGCGAAGTCCGCGACGCCCATGAAGACCTCGCCGCGGATCTCGATGACGTCCGGGTGCGTGGCCGGGTCGCCCGCGAGCTGCTGCGGGATGCTCGAGATGGTGCGGACGTTGGCCGTGACGTCCTCGCCCGTGCGCCCGTCGCCGCGCGTCGCGGCCCGCACGAGCCGACCCTTCTCGTAGAGCAGGGCGATGGCGAGGCCGTCGATCTTCACCTCGCACAGGTAGCCCACCTCCGCGTCGGCGGCCACGCCGAGGTCGCGGTGCACGCGCGCCGCCCACGCCGCGAGGTCCTCCTCGCTGAACGCGTTGTCGAGCGAGAGCATCGGCTCGAGGTGCTGCACCGTCGCGAACCCCGCGGCGGCACGACCACCGACGCGCTGGGTGGGCGACTCGGGCGACTGGAGCGCGGGGTGAGCGGCCTCGAGCGCCTGGAGCTCGTGCATCCGGGCGTCGTACTCGGCGTCCGAGGAGACGGGCTGGTCCTCCTCGTAGTACGCGCGCTGGTCGGCCTCGACCTGGGCGACGAGCTCGGCCCAACGCCGCTGTGCGGCAGCCTCGTCGAGCTCGGCGGCGGACGCGGCCGTGGGGACCTCCTGGTCGGTCACGGTCGGGGGGGTCGGGGCGGACGTCGCCGGGGTGCTCTCGGTCACCCGCACATCATCGCGCGGACCGCCGACATCCGCCGCCCTCCCCGTCGGGCGCGGCCTGGTGCGGTCGTCACGCTCAGGGCCGACTCCGGTGCGCGAGGTGAGCCCCGAGGCGCTCGACGGCGTCCGCGAGGTCGTCGGGCTCGACCACGCGTACGGGCACGCTGAGAGCCAACCGTGCGGCCGTCAGGGCCAGCCGCCCGACGTCCTCGCCACGGATCCGGACCACCACGGCCCCCGACGCGGCGTCGACCACGTCGTGGTCCACCCACCGGAGCACCTCGACGAGGTCGTCGAGCCTGGCGTCCAGGACGAGGGTGGCGACCCGTTCTCGGGGCACCGCGCCGAGGACGTGGGCGACGAACGCGGCCGCGCCACCACAGGGGATCTCGCGGGTCGCGAAGCGGCCCCCGGTCGCCTGCGGACGTACGAGCCGGTCGAGGCGGAAGGTGCGCCAGTCGTCACGTTCCCGGTCCCACGCGACGAGGTACCAGCGGCGATCGGCGGCGACGAGCCGGTGCGGCTCGACCAGGCGCCGGGTGCGGGTGCCGTCGCCGGCGCGGTAGGGGAAGCGCACGAGCTCGTGGTCGCGGCACGCGGCCGCGAGCACGCTGAGCGACCCCGGGTCGACCAGGTCCTGGTCGGTCGGCGACGCCACGGGCCTGATGCTGGAGCGCAGCGCCGCCACCCGTCTGCGCAGTCGGTGCGGCAGCAGGCTCTCGACCTTGGCGAAGGCACGCAGCGACGTCTCCTCCATCCCGTCGACGGCGGCGACCGCCGCGCAGCCGAGCCCGACCGCGAGCGCGACGGTCTCGTCGTCGTCGACCACGAGCGGCGGCAGGTGCGCTCCCGACTCGAGGCGATAGCCCCCGTACCTGCCCGCGGTGGCGGCGACGGGGTACCCGAGCCCCCGGAGACGGTCCACGTCGCGGCGCACCGTCCGCTCGGTCACGTCGAGTCTCCGGGCGAGCTCCGCACAGGGCCAGAACCGGTGCGTCTGGAGCAACGAGAGCAGCGTGAGCGCGCGGCCGGTGGGATCCGTCGACATGCTCCCAGCCTCTCGCGCACCGCGGACCGCTCCTGTCCGCGATGCCTCCTACGGTCGCACCGATCGAGCGCCGCACCGCGCGCATCGGCACGTCACCGGAAGGACCCACACCCGTGTCACACGCCATCGACTTCCCGGAACCGACCATGGTCGCCGTCAACGGCATCGAGCTCGAGGTCTTCGAGGCGGGGCAGGAGAACGCGGGCAGACCCGTCGTCCTCTGCCACGGCTGGCCCGAGCTGGCCTTCTCGTGGCGACACCAGATGGCCGCGCTCGCCGAGGCGGGCTACCACGTCATCGCCCCCAACCAGCGCGGCTTCGGCAGGTCGTCCCGCCCCGCCGAGGTGTCCGACTACGACGTCGTGCACCTGACCGGCGACCTCGTCGGGCTCCTGGACCACTACGAGTACGAGGACGCGACGTTCGTGGGCCACGACTGGGGCGCGAACGTGGTGTGGAGCGCCGCCGTGCTGCACCCGACCCGCGTGCATCAGGTGGTCGCGCTCAGCGTGCCGTACCTGGAGCGCGGCGAGGTGCCGCCCCTCGCGTTCATCGAGGCGGTCGTCGGCAGCGACTCGTACTTCGTCCACTTCAACCGCCGGCCCGGCGTGGCGGACGCCCTGTTCGACGCGAACGCCCGCCGGTTCCTGCGCAACCTGTACCGCAAGGACGAGCCCGCGTCCGAGCCGGCATCGGGCACGTGGCTCCTCGACCTCGCCCACGCCGAGACGCCGCGCGGCGAGCCGGTGCTGGGCGACGCCGAGCTGGCGGTGTTCGTCGACGCGTTCGAGGCGTCGGGATTCACCCCCGGTGTGAACTGGTACCGCAACGTGGACCGCAACTGGGAGCTGATGAAGGGGGTCGACCCGATCGTCCGCCAGGCCGCACTGATGGTCTACGGCGCACGGGACACCGTCATGAGGGCGCCGAACCTCGAGGCGTTCGTCCCGCGCGTCGAGGTCGTGGAGCTGGACTGCGGCCACTGGATCCAGCAGGAGCTGCCGGAGGAGACCACCCGCCTGATCCTCGCGTGGCTCCGGCGACAGGAGGACGCCGTCAGGTCGTGACCCCCGGCAGTCGGGCGGTCACCCCCAGCCGTGGGACGCGTCGTCGTGCATCGGCGGGCACGTGCCGCCAGGCTCGGTGGCGGCCTCGAAGTGCCACAGCTCGTTCGCGTACGTGCGGCACAGGCCGAACTCCGCGCCGTGCTGCTCGAGCCACAGCGCTCCGTCGGTCGGGCCGACGTCGATCGCGAGCCCCGCGACGTGCTCGGACGACTCGGGCGGCAGGACCCAGCGGTGCGCCTCCTCGGCCGTTCCGTAGCGCTCCAGCGCCGCGTCCACGAGCTCCTGCTGCTCGGCCGCGGTGCGCCACCCGGACGTGAGGGTGAGCTCGACGCCGTCGGCGTCCGCGGCGGCGCGTGCCGCGTCGAAGCGGCGCTCGAGCTCCGGGTCGAGGCCGGTCGCGGTCTGCGGGCGCAGCGTGGGCGACGGGTCGGCGACGGCGCCGCCGTCGCGCGTCGTCACGGTGAGGTACGTGAACGCCCCCGCCGCACCGAGCGCGCCGACGACGAGGACGCCGACCACGGCGCGGGCGACGCGGCGGGGACCGGGACGACCCGGGACGTGGCGGGCGGGGCGGACGGGGCGCAGGGGTGTCGTGGTCATGCGTCGAGGCTCGCCCGCCGCGGCCCCTCGTCACATCGGCCCGACGGCGACTCCTCGGCCCCGCCGTCCGGCGCACGCGCGCTACGCGGGGTCCGCCCCCGGCCCGACGCCGCTCCGCCCCAGGGCGGAGGGCTCGCAGCGGGTCCTCCCACCCCGGGCGGTGCCGCCCGGGTCGGGCCCCGGCTACCGTGGTCGGGTGCACCGGCTCACCCGTCTGCCCGTGTGGGCGCAGGACCTCGTGACCGCGCTCGCTGCGGGCCTCGTGTGGTTCGCGGTCATCATGGTGATGGAGAGCGGCGACTACTGGTATCCCCGTCACCCCGAGTCGTACCGCGTGGCGGGGCTGTGGATCGTCCTGACCCTCGCCCTGCGGCGGGTCGTGCCGGGGCCGCTCTTCTGGGCGACGGCGATGCTCTACCCCCTCGCCCTGCCGTGGACCATGCAGACGCCGTTCGAGCTCCTCCCGCTCCTGGTCGCGGGGTTCGCCGCGACCCGCTCGGGCGCCGTCCCGTGGGCGCTCGCCGGCCTCGCGGGCGGTCTCTCGGCGTTCGCGACGCAGCTCTGGGAGCGCCCGCACCTGACGTTCCCCCCGACTCCGTTCTTCCCCCGATGGACCGGGCTCGCCCAGTCGCCGTCGGACGTGCTCCTCGCCCTCGCGCTCGTCCTGGGCGCGGTCGCGGCGGGCTACTTCTTCCGCCGTCTCGCGCTGACGTCCGACCGGCTGCGCGAGCGCAACGCCGAGCTCCAGGCGCTCCAGGCCGAGCTGGCCGAGCGCGCCGTGCTCGCCGAGCGCACGCGGATCGCGCGCGAGCTGCACGACGTCGTCGCGCACCACATGTCCGCGATCGTCGTGCGGGCACAGGCCGCGGACCGCGTCGCGGCGAACCAGCCCGAGGCTCCCGCCGAGGCCGTGCGCTGGATCAGCGACGAGGGCAAGCAGGCGCTGACCGCGATGCGCTCGGTCGTGCAGGTGCTGCGCCGCGGCACCGAGGCCGACGGCGGGACGGCGGCCCTCGCGCCGACGCCGGACGGCGCCCGCGCGCCCGACGAGCTCCGCGCGGCCGCGCGCCGCCTGCGCGACGCGGGCCGCGCCGTCGACCTCACGCTGCCCCGCCCGTGGCCGACGACGAGCGCCGAGTCCGGCCTCGCCCTCGTCCGCATCGCCCAGGAGGCCCTGACCAACGTGCTGCTCCACTCGCTCGCCCGCGGCGTCACCGTGACGCTGACCGACGACGCCCCCGACCTGCGCCTGCGCGTCCACGACCCGGGCCCTCCCCTGCCGAGCGCCGAGGGGCGCCAGGGGCACGGCCTGACCTCCATGCGGGAGCGCGCGCTCGCCGCCGGGGGCGAGCTGTCCGCCGGCCCGGACGGGCGCGGCGGCTGGACCGTCGAGGCGCGCATCCCCCGGGAGACCGCGTGACCGCCCTCGCGCCGGGCGCCGACGGGACCGGCGCCACGCTCCCCCCGGTCCGCGTCGTCGTCGTGGACGACCAGTCGACGATCCGGCTCGGCCTGCGCATGATCCTCGACAACGAGCCGGACGTGACCGTCGTCGGCGAGGCCGGGGACGGCGAGACCGCGGTGGCGATGGCGCGCGCGCTGCGGCCCGACGTCGTGCTCATGGACGTGCGCATGCCGCGCCTCGACGGCATCGAGGCGACCGCGCGCATCGTCGCGGACCCCGAGCTCGCCGACGTGCGCACGCTCGTCCTGACGACCTTCGACGACGACGAGTACGTGTACGGCGCGCTGCGTGCCGGGGCGGCGGGGTTCCTCCTCAAGGACGCGGACCCGCAGACGCTCGTCGACGCCGTGCACCGCGTCCGCGCGGGCGACTCGCTGCTGGACCCGGCCGTCACCGGGCGCATCATCTCGACGTACGTCGAGCTCGCTCGGCTCGCGCCGCTCGGGCCCGACGCCGCCGAGACCGGCGCGCCCGCGAACGGTCTGGCCGCGGCGACGCCCCGCGAGCGTGAGGTGCTGCTCGCCGTCGCGCGCGGGCTCTCGAACCGCGAGATCGGCGCGGAGCTGCACCTCACCGAGGCGACGGTGAAGAGCCACGTGCGCTCGCTGCTCACCAAGGTCGGGCTGACCAACCGGGTGCAGCTCGTCATCCTGGCCTACGAGGCCGGACTCGTGCGCCCCGGTGGCGGCTGACCCCGAGAGGCGTCATGACTCCGGCGGCAGACCCTCCATGAGGTGCTCGAACGCCTCGACGACCCGCCACATGTCACCGAGCAGGACCTCTATCCGCTGCTCGAACCCGTCGCCCGCGTAGACCCAGGTCTCGTGGGAGGCGTCGCGGCGGTGGAGGGAGAGCACGAGCTCGGTCGCCCGCCACTCGTCCCTCCGGTCACCGCCCGGCGGCGCGTGCTCGGCGAGCGCCGCGACAGGTACCGCGACCTCGGCGCTGACATGCTTGCGGTCGTGCGGGTGGTCGCTCTCCTCGTGCACCACGGCGCACCACGGCGGGCAGTCGTCCACCTGCCAGGACGGCCTGCGGAGCGGCGAAACCCCCACTGCTGATCCCCCTGTCGTGCCGTCGAGCACGTCGGTCATGCCGTTCACCTCCCCCGGGCGACGCCGACCATGATGCCCGGCGCGTCCGACACGGCCGACCGTGCGGTCAGGGAGCCGGTGGACGGAGCAGCGACACGGGGTCCGTCTCCAGCCGTTCGGCGAGCTTCTCGACCGAACGAAGGGTCAAGTTGCGCTCACCGCGCTCGATCCCGCCCATGTAGGTGCGGTGCACCCCCAGGAACTCGGCGAAGTCCTCCTGGCTCATCCCTCTGCGGACCCGGAGGGCTCGCAGGTTCTCACCCAACGCACGCTGAAGATCTCCTTGCACGCGTGCAACCGTCGCCCAGCGCTACTCCTCGGTCTACAGACTTATGGGTATCAACCTGCTCCCGAACGACTCCTCACGCTACCTATAGATAGCACATGTCGAGCGGCCGCGAGCGCGACGGAGCCCGACGGCGGAAAGGGGACTCGCGCCGTCGGGCTCCGGGTTCGTGGGGCCGGGAAGGGTCAGCCGGCCGCCACGGTCTCGGCAGGCGGGGTCGCCGCCTGCCCGTCCTTGGCAGGCGGGGCGGCCGCCTGCCGGTCCTCGGCGCTCGCGGCCTCGTGGGCCGCGAGACGCTCCGCGCGCACGACCTCGCGGCTGCTGCCGCGGTAGGCCGCGACGAGGATGTCGCGCATGTCCTCCAGGACGGGCATCCGCGGGTTCGCGGGGGCGCACTGGTCCTCGAACGACCGGAGCGCGAGGTCGTCCAGGCGGCTCAGGAACGCCGTCTCGTCGACTCCCTGTGCGGCGAACGTGGGCTCGATGCCCACCTTGGCGCGCAGCTCCTCGACCGCCTTCGCGTACGACTCGACGCCCTCCTCCGGGGTGGCGGCCGGCAGACCGAGGTGCTTCGCGATCTCCTGGAACCGCTCGGGCGCCACGTAGCGCTCGTACTTGGGCCAGCTCGTGAGCTTGGTGGGCACCTGTCCGTTGTAGCGGATCACGTGCGGCAGGAGCACCGCGTTGGTGCGCCCGTGCACGAGGTGGAACGTCGAGCCCACGGTGTGTGCCATGGCGTGCACGATGCCGAGCATCGCCGAGCCGAACGCCATGCCCGCGATGGTCGCCGCGTTGTGCATCTTCTCGCGCGCCTTCGGGGCCGCCGCCCCCTGCGTGACCGAGTCCTCGATGTGCTCGAAGACCATCTTGATGGCCTGGAGGCACAGCCCGTCGGTGAAGTCGTTCGCGTAGACGGAGACGAACGCCTCGGTCGCGTGCGTGAGGGCGTCGAAGCCCGAGTCGGCCGCGAGCTTGGCGGGCATGGTGTCCGTCAGGACGGGGTCGACGATCGCGACGGTCGGGGTCAGCGCGTAGTCCGCGAGCGGGTACTTGAACCCCGTCTCCGGGTCGGTGATGACCGCGAACGGCGTCACCTCCGCGCCGGTGCCCGACGACGTCGGGATGCACACGAGCTTCGCCCTGCCCCCGAGCTCGGGGAACTTGTACGCGCGCTTGCGGACGTCGAAGAACTTCTCGCGCATGTCGGAGAACTCGATCTCCGGGTGCTCGTACCGCAGCCACATGACCTTGGCGGCATCCATGGGCGAGCCGCCGCCGATCGCGATGATCGTGTCGGGCTCGAAGTCGCGCATCGACTCGGCGCCGCGGTTCACGGTGCCGACGCTCGGCTCCGGCTCGACCGCGTCGATGATCTGGATCGCGACCTTCTCCTCGCGGCGAGCGAGGACGTCGAGCACGCGGTCGACGACGCCGATGCGGCTCATGACCTTGTCGGTGACGATCGTGACGCGGTGCACGTCGCGCATCTGCGCGAGGTACTGGATCGAGTTCGGCTCGAAGTACGTCTTGGCGGGCACCTTGAACCACTGCATGTTGTTGTTGCGCCGCCCGATCCGCTTGACGTTGATGAGGTTGACCGCCGACACGTTGTTCGACACCGAGTTCGCGCCGTAGCTGCCGCACCCGAGCGTGAGCGACGGGAGCAGCGCGTTGTAGATGTCGCCGATGCCGCCGAGCGACGTCGGGCTGTTCCACAGCACGCGCACGGCCTTGACCCGCGAGCCGTAGCGCTCGACGAGCTCCTGGTCGGCCGTGTGGATGGCGGCCGAGTGGCCCAGGCCGTCGAGCTCGACCATGCGCTCCGCCAGGCGGACGCCGTGCTCGGTGTCGCGCGCGCGCAGCACGGCGAGGACGGGCGTGAGCTTCTCGCGGCTCAGCGGCTCGTCCGGGCCGACGTCGTCGATCTCCGCGAGGATGATCGACGTGTCGTCGGGGACCTCGAAGCCGGCCTCGCGCGCGATCCACACGGGCGACTTGCCGACGACCTTCGGGTTGAGCTTGGCACCGGCGCAGTTCGTGCCGTTCGCCTCGACCCCGAAGATCAGGCGCTCGAGCATCGCCTTCTCCGCGGGCGTCGCGCGGTAGGCGTGCAGGCGAGCCAGCTCGCGCATCGCGTCGTCGTAGATCACGTCGTCGAGGATGAGCGCCTGCTCCGACGCGCACACCATGCCGTTGTCGAACGCCTTCGACATGACGACGTCGTTGATCGCACGGCCGAGGTCGGCGCTCTTCTCGACGTAGGCGGGCACGTTGCCCGCGCCGACGCCGAGCGCGGGCTTGCCCGCCGAGTAGGCCGCACGGACCATGCCGTTGCCGCCCGTCGCGAGGATGAGCGCGACGCCCGGGTGGTGCATGAGCGTGTTGGTCGCCTCGATCGACGGGTGCTCGACCCACTGGATGCAGTCCTCGGGCGCGCCGGCCGCCACCGCGGCGTCGCGCACGATGCGGGCCGCCTCGACGGACGAGCGCTGCGCGCTCGGGTGGAACGCGAACACGACGGGGTTGCGCGTCTTGAGCGCGATGAGCGACTTGAAGATCGTGGTCGACGTCGGGTTGGTCACCGGCGTCACCGCGCACACCACGCCGACGGGCTCGGCGATCTCGACGACGCCCGTGAGCTCGTCACGGCCGATGATGCCGACCGTCTTGAGGTTCGCCATCGAGTTGGGCACGTGCTCGCACGCGAAGATGTTCTTGGTCGCCTTGTCCTCGAACACGCCGCGCCCGGTCTCGGCGACGGCCATCTGCGCGAGGTGGCCGTGCTGGTGCAGGCCCGCGACGGACGCCTTGAGGACGATCCGGTCGACGTCCTCCTGCGTGAGGCTCATGTACTGGTCGAGCGCCTTGCGGGCTCGCTCGACGAGGACGTCGATCTCCTGCGTCGTGCGGGTGTCCTCGGTGCGGTTCTCGACCTTCGTGCCGGCGCTCTTCGCGCTCATGCGTCCCCTCCGGTGCCCGGTCGGGGCCGGGCGTCGGGCCGCGGGTGCTGCCAGGGCCGGATTGCCCCGGCTCCTTCAGCGGTCTCTCTACTTGTGAATGTTTTCACAAGGCACCCGGTCGGACAAGGCCCGGCGACCGTTCGAGGCCCAAGGTCCCGGCCCCCTGGTGACCTCCGCACCACCGCCCGCGCGCCGTAGGGTGGGGGACCATGACCGCCGAGCAGACGACGAGCCCTGCGCCCGCGCCACAGAACCCCGCCGAGACCGCGCTCCCCGACGACGGCGCGCCCCACGACCCGTACCTCTGGCTCGAGGCCGTCGAGGGCGACGAGGCCCTCGCCTGGGTCCGCGCGCGCAACGCCGAGGTCGCCGACACGCTCGAGGCCGCCGACGAGTTCGCCACGACCGAGCGCGCGATCCGTGAGGTGCTCGACTCCGACGCCAAGATCCCCGAGGTCTCCAAGATCGGGGACCGGTACTACAACTTCTGGCGCGACGCGCACCACGAGCGCGGCGTGTGGCGCCGCACGACCCTCGAGTCCTACCGCACGGACGACCCCGAGTGGGAGACCGTGCTCGACCTCGACGCGCTCGCCGCGGCCGAGGGCGAGTCGTGGGTCTGGCACGGCGCGAGCGTCCTGCGCCCGACGCCCGAGCAGCTCGACGCGGGCGCGCCGTGGCGCCACGCGCTCGTCGAGCTCTCCCCCGGCGGCTCCGACGCCGACGTCACGCGCGAGTTCGACCTCGTCGAGAAGCGGTTCGTCGCGCCGGAGGACGGCGGCTTCCACCGCGCCGAGGCCAAGGGCTCGCTCGGCTGGGTCGACGCCGACACCGTCTACGTCTTCACCGACTTCGGCGAGGGCACGCTCACGCCGTCCGGGTACCCGCGCGTGGTCAAGCGCTGGACGCGCGGCACCCCGCTCGACGCCGCGGTGCCCGTCTACGAGGGCACCGACGAGGACATGTACATCTCCGCCTGGCGCTCCCACACGCCCGGGTTCGAGCGCGACTTCGTCCACCGCTCCAAGGCGTTCTACTCCGACGAGCTCTACCTCGCCGAGCGCACCGGCACGCCCGAGCAGCGCCTCACGAAGATCGACGTGCCCGACTCCGCCGAGGTCGGCGTGCGGCGCGAGTGGCTGCTCGTCGAGCTGCGCGACGACTGGACGGTCGGCGGCACCACGTACCGCGCCGGGTCGCTCCTCGCGGCCCGGTTCGACGACTTCCTCGCGGGCGACCGCGGCTTCACCGTGCTCTTCGAGCCCACAGCGACGACGTCTCTCGCCGGCGCCACGTGGACGCGTCACCACCTCGTGGTCAACGTGCTCGACGACGTGAAGAACCGCCTGCACGTGCTGACGCCTCCGGACGCCTCTGCCCCCGGGGGCGCGGGGACCGCCGTCGGGCAGGAGACCGCCGACGCGCCATGGGTGCGCTCCGAGATCCCGGGCCTGCCGGAGCTCGGCACGGTCGCCGTCGGGGCGGTCGACCCCGTCGACACCGACGACCTGTGGCTCGTCACGACCGACTACCTCACGCCGACGACGCTCTCGCTCCTGTCGCTCGGCGAGCACCCGGGCGACGCGGGCGCGCCCGAGGTCGTCAAGTCCAACCCCGCGTTCTTCGACGCCGACGGCATGACCGTCGCCCAGCACTTCGCCACGTCCGACGACGGCACGCGCGTGCCGTACTTCGTCGTGGGTCGCGCGGACCTCGTCGAGGGCGCGGGCGACGGCGTCACCGGGACCGCACCGACCCTGCTGTACGGGTACGGCGGCTTCGAGATCTCGTTGACCCCCGCATACTCCGGCGCGCTCGGCCGCGCGTGGCTGTCGCAGGGCGGCGTCTACGTCGTCGCGAACATCCGCGGCGGCGGCGAGTACGGTCCGGCCTGGCACCAGGCCGCGCTCAAGGCGAACCGGCACCGGGCGTACGAGGACTTCGCCGCCGTCGCGCGCGACCTCGTGGCCCGCGGGATCACGACCCACGAGCACCTCGGCATGGAGGGTCGCTCCAACGGCGGCCTCCTCGCGGGCAACATGCTCACGCAGTACCCCGAGCTCTTCGGCGCCGTGATCGTCGGCGTCCCCCTGCTCGACATGCGCCGGTACACGAAGCTCCTCGCCGGGGCGTCGTGGGCCGCGGAGTACGGCGACCCGGACGACCCGGAGCAGTGGGAGTTCCTCCGCACGTTCTCGCCGTACCACCTGTTCGACGCCGAGCGCGAGTACCCGCCCGTGCTCTTCACGACGTCGACCAAGGACGACCGCGTCCACCCCGGCCACGCGCGCAAGCTCGCCGCGAAGATGCTGGGCGAGGGCAAGGACGTCACCTACTACGAGAACATCGAGGGCGGTCACGGCGGCGCGGCGAACAACGCCCAGGCCGCGCACATGGCCGCGGTGCACTACCGCTTCCTCGCCGAGCGCCTCGGCTGACGTCTGCTCAGGAGTCGTCGTCCACGTCGACGGGGACCAGCACCACCTCGTCGGCGTGGATCACGATCTTCTCGTCCGGGCACACCGGCCCGTCCACGACCTCCTCGTCCCCGGACACCCGCACGACGCCGACAGCAGCGCCCCGACGCAGACGGCGGCGACCACGACGGCCCCCACACGCGCGTACCTCGTCCGACCACCCATCTCGTCCCCCCGAATCGTCCGACTGCCCGCTCCGTCGGCAACCTACCGCCGTAGGCCCGCTACGCCCCCGGGCGACGGAGGTTCCGCGACATTCCCGCGCCTGCCCCGTCCTGCCGAGGTAGAGCCGTGGTCTGCCGAGGTAAGCCATGGTTCGCCGAGGTCGGACTCTGGTCGGCCGAGACAGAACCGTGGCCACCGTGCCTGACGGCGATCCGTCGCTTGTCCGCCGTCCCCGCCCAGCGTGCTCGTGCCCGACGACGGTCGGACACCCGCCGTCGTCGGCGTCGCCACCCGGAGGTGACGGAGTCGCGGATGGCGACCTGGTCCCTCGGCGAGGCCCGGAGCGGCGAGGCTCCCGAAGCTGACCGACACTGCGGGCAGTCGCCCCGGGGTGAGCGACGACGAGGGCGAGACGCCGTAGGGCGGGGTGGGTGGTGGTGCCGCGTCGTGGCGGGCCTGGCGGGAGCCGCGAGGAACGAGCGGCGGATGGTAGACGCGGCACCACCACCCACCCCGACCACCCAAGGTGACCACGCGCCGTCGGGCACAAGAACCACGGCTCTACCTCGGCGGACCACGGCTCTACCTCGGCGGACCACGGCTCTACCTCGGCGGACCACGGCTCTACCTCGGCGGACCACGGCTCTAATTCGGCAGGCCCGGGTCTCACCTCGGCAGGCGTGCGGTCAGGAGTGCGGGACCGTCGCGGTGATGAGGGTGCCGTCGTCGCGGCGGTTGCCGGAGAGCGCGCGCAGGCTCGGGCGGCCGGGCCTCACCGGGCCCTGGCCGTCGAGCGCGACGCGCGCGACCTCGCCCGGGACGACCTTGACACGCTCGCCGCGCACGGTGACCTGCGCGCCGTCGCCGGTCTCGGCGTCCAGCTCGATCGCGTCGGGGAGCACGGTGACGCGCAGGCGCGAGCCGTTCCACTGGACCCGGAACGTCAGCGACTCCCAGTCCTGGGGAAGGCGCGGGTCGAAGCTCAGCTCGCCGTCGGAGTCGCGCATGCCGCCGAACCCGCACACGAGCGCGGACCACGTGCCGCCCGCGGAGGCGACGTGCACGCCGTCGGCCGCGTTCGCGTGGAGGTTCGCGAGGTCGACGAACAGCGACGACACGAAGTACTCGAGCGCGAGCTCGTGGTACCCGACCTCCGCCGCGACGATCGACTGGACGACGCCGGACAGCGTCGAGTCGCCCGTGGTCAACGGGTCGTAGTACTCGAAGTCGGCGAGCTTCTCCTCTGCGGTGAAGTGCTGGCCCTGGAGGAACAGCGCGAGCACCACGTCGGCCTGCTTGAGCACCTGGTAGCGGTAGATGACGAGCGGGTGGTAGTGCAGCAGGAGGGGGCGCTTGTTCGCGGGGGTGTGCGCGAGGTCCCAGATCTCGCGCTCGAGGAAGTGCGAGTCCTGCGGGTGGATGCCGATGCTCTCGGCGTACGGGATCGACATGTGGTCGGCCGCACGGACCCACTCCGCCGCCTCGTACGCGCCGAGCCCGAGCCGGTCCACGAGCAGCGCGTAGTCCTCGGGGTGCTCGGCCTTCATGCGCTCGACGACGATCGCCGCCGCGCGAAGGTTGAACCGCGCCATGACGTTGGTGAAGAGGTTGTCGTTGACGACGGTCGTGTACTCGTCGGGGCCGGTCACGCCGTGGATGTGGAAGTTGTCGTCGCCGTTCGCGCGCCAGAACCCCAGGTCCTCCCACATGCGCGCGGTCTCGACCAGGATGTCCACGCCCTCGCGGCGCAGGAAGTCCACGTCGCCCGTCGCGCGCACGTACTGCACGAGCGCGTAGCTGACGTCGGCGTCGATGTGGTACTGCGCGGTGCCCGCCGCGTAGTAGGCGGACGCCTCCTCGCCGTTGATCGTGCGCCAGGGGAAGAGCGCGCCCTTCTGCGAGAGCTCGGCCGCGCGCCGTCGGGCGGCGTCGAGCATCTGGTAGCGGAAGCGCAGCGCGTTGCGCGCGTACCGGGGGCTCGTGTACGTGAGGAACGGCAGGACGTAGATCTCGGTGTCCCAGAAGTAGTGCCCGCTGTACCCGGAACCGGTGAGCCCCTTGGCGGGGACCCCGTTGCCCTCGGCGCGCGCGGTCGCCTGGGCGAGCTGGAACAGGTTCCAGCGCACGGCCTGCTGGATGCCGGGCTGGCCGGGGACCTCGACGTCGGAGCGCGCCCAGAAGTCGTCGAGCCACTCGCGCTGGAGGGCGACCTGGCCCTCGACGCCGGTCTCGCGCGCGCGGTCGAGCGTGCGGCGGCAGCGGTCGACGAGCTCGCGCGACGGCACGCCGCGCGAGGTGTGGTACGCGACGAGCTTGGTGAGCCGGATGGGCCGGCCGGGCTCCGCGTGGACGCGGAACACGTGCTTGGCGAGGTCCTCGTCCACCTGCGTCCGGACGTCCCACTCGTTCTCGGTCTCGAGCAGGTCGTCCGCCGCGACGGCGAGCGTCATGCCCGAGTTCGTGGCGCGGTAGGAGAGCACGAGCCGCTCGTCGTCGCCCCACTGGGACTGCGGCTGGAGCACCCGACCGGAGAACTGGTCGGTCTTGCGCGGGTCGAACCCTTCCCCGAGCGACGCGGAGCGCACGTGGTACTCGTCCTGGCCGTCCTGCCGGTTGAGGATCTGCGACGAGATCGCGACGGGTGCCGCGGCGTCGAGCAGCGTGACCTCGAACGTCATG
Source organism: Cellulosimicrobium sp. GQ32 (assembly GCF_059758455.1). Classification (NCBI taxonomy): domain Bacteria; kingdom Bacillati; phylum Actinomycetota; class Actinomycetes; order Micrococcales; family Promicromonosporaceae; genus Cellulosimicrobium; species Cellulosimicrobium sp. GQ32. Next base: position 55,211 of record NZ_JCAXEP010000004.1, read on the forward strand.
ATCGCCAGGTGGCGCTCGACGAACGACACCATGCGCTCGGAGCGGATCTGCACGCGCTTGCCCGACGGCGTGCGCCACAGCAGCTCGCGGCGCAGGACGCCGTCGCGCAGGTCGAGCGACCGCTCGTAGTCGACGAGGTCTGCGACGGGCAGCAGGAGCGGCTCGTCGTCGACGTACAGCCGGATGACCTTCGCGTCGGGGACGTTGACGATGGTCTGCCCGACGCGCGCGAACCCGTACGCCTCCTCGGCGTGCCGGATCGACCACGTCTCGTGGAACCCGTTGACGAACGTGCCGTGCGAGTGGGACTCCCGACCCTCCTCGACGTTGCCGCGCATGCCGAGGTAGCCGTTCGCGACGGCGAAGAGCGTCTCGGTCACGCCGAGGTCCTCGGCGGAGAACTGCGACTCGACGAGCCGCCACGGCTCGGCCGGGAAGCGCAGGCGGTCCACGGTGCTCTGCTCGTCGGCGGTCTTGCGGATCACGCGCTCTCCTCGTCGGGTCGTGCGGTCGTGGTCGACGCCGCAGCGGTGCGCGGGCGGTCGAGGACCGTCGCGTCCAGGTCGCCCAGGTCGGTGACGACGACGTCGGCCCCGTGGGCTCGCAGCGCGTCCGCGCCCACGCCGCGGTCGACGCCGAGCACGAGCCCGAAGTCCCCGGCGGCGCCCGCCTGGACCCCCGAGAGCGCGTCCTCCACGACGATCGCCTCCGCGGCGGGGACGCCGAGGAGCTGCGCCGCATAGAGGTACGTGTCGGGGGCCGGCTTGCCGGCGATGTGCTCGCGGGCCGCGACGTTCCCGTCGACGACGACCGCGAACCGGTCGGCCAGGCCCGCCGCCGCGAGGACCGCGGGCGTGTTGCGCGACGACGACACGACAGCGACGGCGGCGCCCGCCCCGGTCACGGCGTCGAGGAAGCGGACCGAACCCGGGTAGGGCGTGATGCCCTCGTCGGCGAACATGCGGTTGACGATCTCGTCCTTGCGGTTGCCGAGCGCGCACACCGTCCCCTCGCCGGGCGCGTCCGTGACCTCGCCGCGCGGCAGCTCGACGCCGCGCGACGCGAGGAACGTCGCGACGCCGTCGTACCGGGGCTTGCCGTCGATCGACGCGAAGTAGTCCGCGGCGGTGTACGGGGCGAGGCCGTGCGCGGCGCTGTAGGGCGCGAACAGCCGTTCCCAGGCGCGCATGTGGAGCTCGGCGGTGGGCGTGAGGACGCCGTCGAGGTCGAACAGCACGGCTCGCAGCAAGGGCATGGGGGTCCTTCGCGGTGAGGGGACGGGGTCGGCGCCGGGCCACGTCCGCGCCGTCCGGAGAGCCGGGGCGCGGCCGTCCGCACGTCGCCGTCGTGACCGCCGCGCGAGGTCAAGCGTACGCACGACGAGCGGTGTGCGGGAAGCCGCCGAGCCGACGCCCAGGCAGCGCTCAGGCGTGGGCCCGCTCGGCCAGGACGTCGGCGACGCGGCCGAGGTTCGCGAGCAGCGCGCGGTGCTCGTCGGGGGTGCCCGCGACGCCGCGGCCCGGCCCTCCCCCGGCGGCGCGCGAGGCGCCCAGGAGCGTCACGTCGTCGAGCGCGGCGAGCGGGAGCCCGATGCGGCGCCACGGCACGCTCACCGCGTCGGCGAGCTCGCCCAGCGCGGGGCCGGCGCACTGCGACACCGTCGCGGGCGGGAGGGCGGCCCAGAGGCCGACGCCCCGCTCGACGGCACGCGCGACGGTCTCCCACAGCCGCTCGTCCCACGCGCCGAGAGCGAGGCCGACGGCGTCCGCGCCGGCGAGCACGACGGGCGCCACGCCCACCCACGCCGGGCCCACGTGGACGACCGTCGACGCCGACGCGGCGCGCGCGGCGTCGAGCACGGGCCGCAGCCCGTCCACGAGGTCCGGGCCGGGGACCGCGCGCAGGCGCGAGTAGCCCGAGAACGACGGGAGCACGCCCGCCCCGACCTGGGCGAGCAGCGGCTCGTCGACCTGCACGACGACGTCCGCCCCGGGGACCTGCCGGCGCACTTGCGCGACGTGGTCACCGACGGCCACGGCGAGCGCCTGCACGACCTCGCGCACCGCGCCCGCGTCAGACAGCACGCGGTCGCCGCGCGCGAGGTACACGTCCGCGGCGAGCGTCCAGGGACCGGTGACGGTCACGGCGAGCGGCCCCGAGTACGCCGTGCCCGCGATGGCGAGCGCTTCGAGGTCCTCGCGCAGGTAGGCCTCGGCGCGGCGCAGGTCCGCACCCCCGTGGTCGGCGAGCTTCCACCCGTGGGGACCCAGCTCGACGGGGAGACCGGGCAGCAGCGCGGCCGTCCGCCCGGTCGCGTCCGCGCCGGGACCGCGCCCCGGGAGCTGGACGAGGAACGGCACGCCGCGCACGCCCGTCGGGACCTCGGCGAGATCACCGAGCACCGTGAGCTGCGCCTCCAGGACGTCCGCGCCCTCGCCGCCGGGCCACGGGCCGAGCCCGCTCACCGCGGTCATGCCGCACCCCCGCGCGAGTCCTCGTCCCGGGCGCCGAGCGCCCTCTCGTCACGAACCACGTGCCGACCACCTCTCTCCAGGAGCACACTGGGAAACCGAGCCGTGCCGCGACCCCGCCGGGGTCCGGGGGCCGCGCGGCCGCCGAGCACGAGGGTGTGCGGAAGGGCTCCGACATGGGTACGCACGAGAACAAGGCCACGGCGGTCGCCGTGCACACGCGGGCGATACCCGGCAACCACGGCGACGCGCTCGCGACGCTGCTGGCGCCCGGGTTCCGCAACCACGACACGTCGCCCGGCTGCGACGGCGGCGCGGACGCCCTCCTCGCGACGATGCACTGGTACGACGAGGCGTTCGAGGACCAGCGCGTGGAGGTCCTGCACGCGGTCGCCGAGGGCGACCTCGTCGCGCTGCACGTCGAGCTCAGCGCGCGGCACACCGGGTTCTTCCGCGGTGTCGCCCCGACGGGACGTCGGTTCCGGGTGCGCGAGATGCACATGCTCCGGTTCGCGGAGGGCCAGGAGGCCGAGCACTGGTGCGTGCGCGACGAGTCCGCGCTCGTGCGGGCGCTGGCTCACCCCGCGCCCGTCGGCGTCGGCTGAGCGGTCGGTCGCGCGGTCGCCTCGGCGGCCGGTCGCGCCGCGGCGCGGGAGGCCCGGTCCACCGTGGCCTGGCCGAGCACGCGCGGGCCGGCGTAGACCACGAGCGACTGCCCGGCGGCGACGCCCCGCAGCGGCGTCCCCGTGAGCTCGACCTCCATCGCGTCGCCGACCGCCCGGACCCGGGCCGCGACCGGGGCACCGTGCGCACGGACCTGCACCTCGACGTCGGCCTGCTCCCCCGCCGCCGGGCGCGCGTCGTCGAACCAGACCGCCGCACCGGCCTCGATGCGGTCGACGCTCAGCAGCTCGGCCGGGCCGACGACCACGCGGTTGCTCGCGGGCTGCACGTCGAGCACGTACCGCGGGCGGCCGTCCGGTGCGGGGCGGTCGATGCCCAGGCCCTTGCGCTGGCCGACCGTGTACGCGTAGGCGCCGTCGTGCTCGCCGAGCACCGCGCCCTCGGCGTCGACGATCTCGCCCGGCCGCGCGCCCAGCCGGTCGCGCAGGAAGCCCTGGGTGTCGCCGTCGGCGACGAAGCAGATGTCGTACGAGTCGGGCTTCGCGGACACCGACAGCCCGCGCCGCGCGGCCTCGGCGCGCACCTCGTCCTTCGACGCGAAGTCCCCGAGCGGGAACATCGCGCGCGCGAGGCGCTCGGGCCCCATGACCGCGAGCACGTAGGACTGGTCCTTCGCCGTGTTCGGGGAGCGGTGGAGCTCGCGCACCGTGCGCGCCCCGCCCGGGACGGACGCGTCGGCCTCCTCGCGCGTCACCACGCGCGCGTAGTGGCCCGTCGCGACGGCGTCGAAGCCGAGCGCGGTCGCCTTGTCGAGCAGCGCCTCGAACTTGATGTGCTCGTTGCAGCGCACGCACGGGTTGGGCGTGCGCCCCGCCTCGTACTCCGCGAGGAAGTCGGCGACGACCGTGTCCTCGAACCGCTCCGAGAGGTCCCACACGTAGTACGGGATGCCGAGCACGTCGGCCGCGCGCCGCGCGTCCCCGGCGTCCTCGATCGAGCAGCACCCGCGCGAGCCGGTGCGGAACTGGTCCCGGTTGCGCGACAGCGCCATGTGGACGCCCACGACCTCGTGCCCCGCCTCGACCGCGAGCGCAGCGGCGACGGCGGAGTCCACGCCGCCCGACATGGCGGCGAGCACCCTCACGCGGCATCTCCCGCGCGGCTGGGGACCGCGGTACGGGTCGGGCCGGACGCGAGGCCCGCGGCCCGCGCGCGCTCGACGGCGGGCGGCAGGGCGTCGAGGAGGCGCGCCACGTCGTCGGGCGTGGACGTGACGCCGAGCGTGAACCGCAGGGCGCCGCGCGCGTCGTGCTCGGGCACGCCCATCGCGAGCAGCACGTGCGACGGCTGCGGCACGCCGGCCTGGCACGCCGAGCCGGTCGAGGCCTGCACGCCCGCGGAGTCGAGCAGGTAGAGGAGCGAGTCGCCCTCGGCCCCCGGGAACGTGAAGTGCGCGTTGCCGGGCAGGCGGGCGGCGTCGCGGTGGCCGGACGCCGGCTCGGGCCCGCTGAGCACCGCGTCCGGGACGCGCTCGCGGACGCCCACGACGAGCTCGTCGCGCAGGGCCGCGAGGTGGGTGGCGCGCTGCTCACGGCGCGCGACGGCCTCGGCGACCGCGACGCCGAACGCGCGGATCGCGGGCGCGTCGAGCGTGCCGGAGCGCACGCCGCGCTCCTGTCCCCCGCCGTGCAGGACCGGGGTGAGCGGGGCGTCGCGGCGCGCGACGAGCGCGCCGACACCGACCGGGCCGCCGAGCTTGTGCCCGGACACCGTCATCGCGTCGAGGCCGCTCGCCGCGAAGTCGACGGGGACCTGGCCGACCGCCTGCACCGCGTCGGAGTGCACCGGGATGCCGTGCGGGCGCGCGAGCTGCACGACCTCCTGCACGGGCTGGAGCGTGCCCACCTCGTTGTTGGCCCACATGACCGAGATGAGCGCGATCTCGTCCGCGTGCTCGGCGATCTCCGCGCGCAGCGCCGCGAGGTCCACGCGGCCCTCGCCGTCGACGGGCAGCAGGACGATCTCCGCGCCCGCGTGCTCGGCCATCCAGAACGCGGGGTCGAGCACCGCGTGGTGCTCGACCGCGGAGACGACGATGCGGAGCCGGCGCGGGTCCGTCGTACGCCGCCCCCAGAACAGGCCCTTGATCGCGAGGTTGTCCGCCTCGGTGCCCCCCGCGGTGAACACGACCTCGCTCGGGCGCGCGCCGAGCGCCGCGGCGATCGACTCGCGCGCCTCCTCGACCGTGCGGCGGGCGGCACGCCCCGCCGCGTGCAGCGACGACGGGTTGCCGGTGCGCGACAGCTCGTCGACGAACGCCTCGCGCGCCGCCGCGGACAGCGGCGTGGTCGCGGCGTGGTCGAGGTACGCGGCCGCCGCGGGGACAGGGCCGGATGGATGGGTCACGGTCACCCAGTCTACGAACCGTCACGGCACCCGCGGTCCGAGGGGTGGGCGGCGCTGGACATCCGGGGGAGAACCGCTAGGTTGTCAGAGGTCTGCGCCCGGCCGTCGCCGGGCGCTCGTCCCGGTCGCAGGACCGCCGTCGCGCGCCACACGTCGCCGCGGGACGGAAACGCGCCGAGGACGAGACCGTCCAGCCACCGACAGGGGAAGTGGCATCTCGATGCCCGACGACGCCGCACCGCCCGCCGTCGAGGCCGCCGGAGACGTCCCGGTCGCCTCGGGCGGCGGTCGCCTGCTCTGGGGAGACCTGCCGCTCGCGCTGCGCGACGAGCTGGAGGCCGTCGCCGGCGGGCGGGTCGTGCAGGAGCGCTCGATCTCCGCCGGGTTCAGCCCCGGCCTCGCGTCCGTCCTCACGTTCGACGACGGCACCCGCCTCTTCGTCAAGGCGGCCCGGACCGCGGACGAGCCCGTGGCGGCCAACCTCCACCGCGCCGAGGCGAAGATCGCGACCCGGCTGCCCCGCGAGGTGCCGGCCCCCCGCTTCGCGTGGGGTCACGGCGACGGCGACTGGATCGCGCTCGCCTTCGAGGTGGTCGACGGGCACGTGCCCGCCACGCCCTGGGACCCGGACGAGCTCGACCGGGTCCTGACCACCCTCGTCCGCGTCGCGGCCGTCCCGGGAGCCCGCGCGATGCGCCTGCCGCCGACCGGGCCCGACTTCGCCGACATGGCGACCGGGTGGCGGGCGCTCCGTGCCGACCCCGACCCGCGCCTGCCCGCGGTCGCGCCCTGGGCGGCCGCGCACCTCGACGCGCTCGCGGAGGCCGAGCGCGGGGCGCTCGTGGCGTGCGAGGGCGAGTCGTTCGTGCACGGCGACCTGCGTGCCGACAACGTCCTCCTCACGCCGGAGAAGGTCTACCTCGTGGACTGGCCGCACGCGTCGCGCGGTGCGGCCTGGCTCGACCTCGCGATGTTCCTGCCCAGCGTCGTCATGCAGGGCGTCGTGGACGTCTGCGAGCCGGTCACGGTGAGCGCCGACGCGGCCCGCCGCGCGCGGGGCGGCGCGTGGGCGGCGTCGACCTTCGCCGCGCACCCCCTCGGGCGCGACGTTCACCCTGCCGACCTGCGCTCGGTCGTCGCCGGGATCGCGGGCTACTTCCTGCACTCCGCCCGCAAGCCCGCCGTCCCGACGATCCCGCGCCTGCGTGCGTTCCAGCGCGCGCAGGGCGTCGCGGCCGTCGCCTGGCTGGAGCACCTGGGCCTCTGAGAGTCCCTCCGCGGACGACGGAGGGGCCCGGCGCCCTCGCGGCACCGGGCCCCTCGATCACACCAGAGGCGTCAGTCGCGCCAGACCTGGACGACGGACGGGCGCGGTCCGGCGAAGGCACCCGTCGGGACCGGGGCACCCGGCGTCAGGTAGTCCGGGAAGTACGACGCCTGGGCGTCGAACGACCCGTCCTCGCCCGGGTGCTGGACGGCGACGTAGACCATGCGGTCCGTCGAGTCGACGAGAGGCCCGCACGTCTCGGCGCCCCGCGGGACGGAGAGGAACTGCTCGACACGGCCTCGCTCGCGGCCGTCGAGCGTGACCTTGAACAGCCCGTCGCACTTCTGGATCGTGCTCGGCTGGCCGTCGGTCGAGATCCAGAGGTTGCCCTCGGCGTCGAACGCGAGGTTGTCCGGGCAGGAGATCGGGGAGACCTTCTCCTTCGGGTAGCCCGAGAAGTAGGTGGACGTGTTCGTCGCGGGGTCGCCCGCGACGAGGAGCAGGTTCCACCGGAACGTCAGCGACGCGGCGTCGTCACGGTCCTCGACGATCTCCACGACGTGCCCGTCGCGGTTGGTGTTGCGCGGGTTCGGCTCGGTCGCGGCCTCGGCCGCCGCCGGACCGCGCGAGGTGTTGTTGGTGCACGCGACGTAGACGCGACCCGTGACCGGGTTGGGCTCGACGTCCTCGGGGCGGTCCATCTTGGTCGCCCCGACCTTGTCGGCCGCGACGCGCGTGTAGACGAGCACCTCCTCCAGGCTCATGCCCTCGACCTCGCTCCGCCCGTCGAGGACGAGCGGGACCCACTCCCCCCGGCCGTCGAACGCGCCGTCGGACGGCACCGCGCCCGACCCGTCGATCTCGGCCGCGGGCGAGTCGCCGCGGAACCGCGCGACGTACAGCGAGCCCTCCGTGAGCAGCGTCTTGTTGTGGCGGCGCGCCGCCTCGCTGTTCCCCGGGTGCACCGTGCGCGACGAGACGAACTTGTAGACGTAGTCGAAGCGCTCGTCGTCGCCCATGTACGCGACCGCGTTCCCGCGGCGCGAGAGGATCACGTTGGCGCCCTCGTGCTTGAAGCGGCCGAGCGCGGTGTGCTTCACCGGCGGCTCGTCGGGCGCGTACGGGTCGATCTCGACGATCCAGCCGAAGCGGTTGGGCTCGTTCTCGTAGCCGGGGTTGCGGGCGTCGAACCGCGGGTCGTCGAGCTCCCAGCCGTAGCCCGTCGCGGCGTCGCGCAGGCCGTAGCGCGCGTCGTGGCCCGTGCCCGACGTGCGGAAGTAGCCGTTGTAGTTCTCCTCGCCCGAGAGCACGGTGCCCCACGGCGTCGTGCCGCCCGCGCAGTTGTTCAGCGTGCCCAGCACGCGCGTCCCCGACGGGTCCGCGACGGTCCTGACGAGGTCCGATCCAGCCGCGGGTCCGGTGAGGCGGAACTCGGTCGTCATGTGCACCCGGCGGTTGTACCGGCTGTCGGCGACGTAGTCCCACGGCGTGCCCGTCCGACGGCGGCGCACCTCGACGACGGACATGCCGTGCGCGGCGCGCTCGATGGCGCGGCGGGTCGCGGCGTCGTACGACGCGTCGAACATGATGGCCGGGTTCGTGTACTCGTGGTTCGCGACGAGCAGGCCGCGCGTGCCGCGGCCGGTTCCCTTGCCCCGGCCCTGCGCGCCGGCGAGGGCGTGCTGACGCTCGAACGGCAGGATGTCGAGGTAGTCGTTGTTGTAGCCGAACTGCCGGGCCTGCTGCTCGGGGGTCTGACGCGCGACGTCGAACGGCCGGGCGCCGCGCAGGATCGGGTCGCCCCAGCGGATCACGGGGCGCCATCGGTACCCCTCGGGCACGACGAAGGCGTCGCGCGCCGCGGGCTGCGGCGAGATCGCGCCGAAGGCCAGGCCCTTCTGCGGGCGGCCGCCGTGGCCGCCACCGTGGGCGGGCAGCGCCTGGGCCGCGGCAGGCGGGGCGCCGACGGTCTGCGCGCCGAGCACGACGGCCGCGGCACCGACCGCGAGCCCGCCCAGCAGCGCGCGGCGCGACATCGCGCCCGCGACGACGTCACGGAATGTCTCGTTGGCGCTCTCGTTGGGGACCGGGTGCGAGCACGCGTCGGCGCACTTCAGCCGGCAGGTGACGGGGCTGCGCTTGCCGCGCGCGTGCGGCGCGACGGAGAGCAGGGGGCGATGCTCGGGGGCAGGCGTGATCGTCATCGGTCGTCTCCACAGGTCGGGGGGCCTCCCCGTCACCGGGGAGTCGGCCCGACGCTAGGAACGGTCGATGACCGGCCGGCCACCACCCGGAGGACGCCGGGTGAATTCTCGGCACCGGCTGTCCGCCACCTGAGCGGAGGCGTGCGGGCGGACCGGTGCTCGCGTACCGGTGGGCGGCGCCGTCAGGTGCGCGCGAGCGTCCCGGCGACGACCGTCACGACGGCGCCCACGACGAAGACCGCGATGCACAGACCCCCGACGACCCGCGCGACGCGCAGCGCCGCCGGCGAGGGTCCCTCGCCGGGGCTCAGGAGCCCGATGGACGCGGAGCCGGAGTACGAGCGCCGGAACGGCACGTGGAACTGCCGCACGTCGTGGTCGGTCAGGGCGGGCGGCGGCTCGTGCGCGAGCGCGGCCGCGACGCGCCGGCCCCGCAGGCGACCAGCCTGGAGCGCGTAGAAGGCCAGGACCCCGTACTGGCTGAGGTAGAAGATCCCCAGTGCGAGGACGGTCGCGCCGAAGCTCGTCCCCGCGAGCGTGCCGGCGAGCCGGAGCACCACGACGCCGGCGGCCGTGACCGCCGCCCCGAGCAGCAGCCACCACGGCAGGGCCGCCCACGCGCCCGAGTGGTCACCCTCGTACGGCGACACCGAGCGCACCGGCCGGCTCGAGTCCGCGAGCTGATCGGCGAGGGGCGACCTGTCCTCCTCCCACCAGGCCATCAGAGCGCTCAGCCCTGCGACGACCGGTGCTCGCGCAGCACCTCGGCCGCCTGCGGCAGCACGTCCGCGAGGTCGCCGACGACCGCGAAGTCCGAGATCTCGAACAGCGGGCACTCCGGGTCGTTGTTCACCGCGACGATGACCTGAGACGCCTGCATGCCACCGCGGTGGTGCGGGGCGCCGGAGATGCCCGCGCCGATGTACAGCCGCGGCGCCACGGTGACGCCGGTCTGCCCGACGAACTGGTCGTGCCAGCCCTCGTAGACGGCGTCGCGCGTCGCGCCCACGGCCGCGCCGAGCGCGTCGGCGAGCTCGGTGACGGGTCCGAAGTCGCCGTTGGTACCGCGGCCCCCCGCGACGACGATCGCGGCCTCGCCGAGCGCCGGGCGCCCCGCGCCGGCCGACTCGTCGACCGTGCGGGACACGACGCGCGCCGCCGTCGCGGCAGGCGAGAGCTCGAGGCGGAGCGCAGCGACCTCGGTCGCCACGGCGACCTCCGCGGGCTGCGGCACGACGGAGTTCGCCCGCAGGGTGAGCACGGCGGGGTCGGTGACGATCTCGCTGCGCACGTCCCAGGACCCCGCGAAGACGCGCTTGTCCGCGACGAGGTGCGTGCCGCCGTCGGTCAGCGCGGACGCGTCGACGACGAGGCCCGCCTCGGTGAGGAACGCGAGGCGCGCGGCCGCCTCCTTGTTCGGGAAGGACGACGTGAGCAGGACGGCGTCCGCGTCGGACGCGCGCGTCGCGGCGGCGAGGACCTCGGCCACGACGGGCGTCAGGTGCAGCGCGTCGCCGGTCACGACCTCCCCGCCCGACGACGGCTCGGCCTGGCGCACGAGCTCGACACCGTGGGCGCCGAGCTGGGCGAGCACGTCGACGCTCGGCGCCTCGAGGGCGACGGCCTCGACGCGTCCGAGCGAGCGACCGACGGTGATGAGCTCCAGCACGGGCGAGCGCAGCTCGGTGCCGGCGGAGTCGAGGAGGACGAGGACGGTACGGGTCCCGGGGGTGCTCATGTGCGGACGCCTCTCAGACCAGGTCGTTGCGGATGAGGAACTCGGCCAGGGCGCGCCCGCCCTCGCCCTTGTCGACGACGATCTCGGCGTCGGGGCGCGGCGGGCGGGGCGACGCGTCGAGCACGCGCGAGCGCGCGCCGGCGTCACCGACGAGCGCCGGGTCGACGCCGAGGTCGGCGAGGCTCCACGCCTCCACCGGCCGCGTGCGCGCCGCCATGATGAGCTTGAAGTTGGGCATGCGCGGGTCGTTCGCGTGGTCGGTCACCGACACGACGGCGGGGAGCGGCGCCTCGAGGACCTCCCGGGCGCCGTCGAGCTCGCGCGTGACGCGAGCCGTCCGAGCGCCGGGCTCTCCCTCGACCTCGAGCTCTCCGGCGAGCGTGAGCTGCGGGAGCCCGAGCTCCGCGGACAGGAGCGCGGGGACGACCGAGCCGAGCCCGTCGAGCGCGGCCATGCCCGTCACGACGACGTCCACCGGTGCCTCGTCCGCGAGACGGCGCACCGCGGCGGCGAGCACGCGCGCGGTGCCGAAGTAGTCCGAGCCCGCGATCGCGTCGTCGCTCACGCGCACGCCGCGGTCCGCGCCGAGCTGGTACGAGCGGCGCACCGCGCCGTCCGCGTCCGGGCCGGCCACCGTCAGGACGATCACCTCGCTGGTCTCGCGCTCCGCCTCCGGCAGCGCCTCCTTGAGGCGCAGCGCGGCCTCGACCGCGTTCTCGTCGAGCTCGTTGAGCGTCCCCTCGTCGGCCCGGCGCACGACGCGCCCGCCCTCGAAGCCCCGGTCCGCATGGATGTCCGGGACGTACTTCACGGCGACGACGATCCGCATCGGCTGCTCTCCCTGTGCGCTGGGCGGTCGGCCGGAGAGGTTCCCGGCCCGCTCGGGGAAGCCTACCGGCGGGCGGCGGGGCGGGCCGGTGACACCCGCCACAATGGACGGGTGCACGTGTCCCCGACCTCCTCCCCCGTCCCCGCGGCCACCGGCGAGCCCACGCTCCCGGTTCCGCCGGGTCCTGTAGACCGGCACGCCCTCGTGCCGCCGCTCGGCGTCCGCGTCGCGGGCGACGGTGTCGACGTCGCCGTCCTCGCGTCGCACGCGACCGCCGTCGAGCTGTGCCTCGTGGACGTGGTCGACGCGTCCTTGCCCGTCCAGGACCCGGCCCGCTACCGCGAGCGCCGCGTCCCCCTCGCCGGGCCGGCGTACGGCGTCTGGCACGCCCACGTCCCCGGCGTCCGGCCCGGGCAGCGCTACGGGTTCCGCGCGCACGGCCCGTGGGAACCCACGGCCGGGCTGCGGCACAACCCCGCGAAGCTGCTCGTCGACCCGTACGCGCGCGGCCTCGTGGGCGAGCTGGTGGACGACCCGGCGATCCACGGCCAGGCCGGGAGCGACCCGTACGGCCCGGCGGACGCGCGCGACTCTCTGCCGTTCGTGCCGCACGCGGTGGTCGTGGCCGAGCCGACGGGGGCCCTGGCGCCCCGGCCGCGCGTCCCGTGGCGCGACACCGTGATCTACGAGGCGCACGTGCGCGGCCTCACGCAGCGTCTCGAGGCCCTGCCCGAGCCCCTGCGCGGCACGTACGCGGGCGTCGCGCACCCGGTGACGATCGAGCACCTGCGGTCGCTCGGCGTGACGACGGTCGAGCTCCTGCCCGTGCACGCGAACGTGCCCGAGCCGCACCTGCTCGCGAGCGGCCGCACCAACTACTGGGGCTACTCGACGCTCGGGTTCTTCGCGCCCCACGCCGCGTACGCGACGCGCGCGGCACGGGAGGCCGGGCCGGGCGCGGTCCTCGACGAGGTACGCGGCATGGTCCACCTGCTGCACGAGGCGGGGATCGAGGTGCTGCTCGACGTCGTGCACAACCACACGTGCGAGGGCGGGGCGGACGGCTACCACCTGTCGTGGCGCGGGCTCGACAACGCCGGGTACTACCTGCACGACGGCGGCTCGCCCGCCCGGCTCGCCGACGTCACCGGGACGGGCAACTCGCTCGACTTCCGGCGCCCGGCCGTGGTGCGGGCCGCGCTGGACTCGCTGCGGTACTGGGCGGAGGTCGTGGGGGTCGACGGTTTCCGGTTCGACCTCGCGGTCACGCTCGGTCGTGGGACCGCCGGGTTCGACCCCGACCACCCGTTCCTCGTCGCCTTGCAGACAGACCCGGTGCTGTGCGGGCTCAAGCTCGTCGCCGAGCCGTGGGACGTGGGGCCGGGCGGCTGGCGGACCGGCCAGTTCCCGCCGCCGCTCGCCGAGTGGAACGACCGGTTCCGCGACGCGGCGCGGCAGTTCTGGCTCGCCGACGCGCGCGAGGCGTCCCACGGGCGGCCGGGCCACGGCGTGCGCGACCTCGCGACCCGGCTCGCGGGGTCGGCGGACCTGTTCGGCCACTCCGACCCGCCGCTGCTGCGCGGACCCGTCGCGTCGGTGAGCTACGTGACCGCGCACGACGGGTTCACGCTCGCCGACCTCGTCGCCTACGACCACAAGCACAACCTCGCGAACGGCGAGGACAACCGCGACGGTACGAACGACAACCGGTCGTGGAACCACGGACTCGAGGGCCCGGTCGCGGCACCGGACGCGCGGGCGGGCGGGCGGCTGGGCGCGGGACTCGACGCGCTCGGGATCAGGCTCGGGATTGGCGAAGAGATCGCGCCCCTGCGCCGCCGGTCGATCCGCAACCTCCTCGCGACGCTCGTCCTCGCCGCAGGGACCCCGATGCTCACCGCGGGCGACGAGATGGGGCGGACGCAGCGCGGCAACAACAACGCCTACGTGCAGGACGACGAGACGTCCTGGGTGTCGTGGGACCTCTCGCCGTGGCGCGAGGACCTGCTCGCGACGGCGCGGTACCTGCTCGCCCTGCGGCGCGAGCACCCCGCGCTGCGTCCCGACACGTTCTACACCGGCCGCCCCCGGCCCGACGCCTCGACCGCCGGTGCCGAGGCATCGGCCCCAGGGGGCGACGTGGGCGTGCCCGACCTCGTGTGGTTCGACGCCGACGGCGAGCTCCTCGACCACTCCGCCTGGCACGACCCCGCCGTCCGGACGCTCCAGATGCTGCGCACCGCCCCGGAGCCCGGCGACGCCGACGTGCTCGTCGTGCTCGCGGGCGCCCTCGACCCGGTCGACGTCACGCTCCCGGGCGTGCGCGCGGCGTCGGGCGGCGACGTCGAGCGCTGGGACCTCGCGTGGGACTCGGACTGGGAGCGACCCGAGGACCGGGACCGCGCGAACGGCGACGGCACCGCCCGCGCGGGCGACGTCGTCGGGCTCGAGGCCCTGAGCCTGCGCGTCTACGTCTCCACCCCGCCGAGGTAGAGGCCCGGTCGCACGAGGTAGAGGCGTGGTGGCACGCCCACCGGGCCTGCCGGGGCTGGACACGTGCTCTACTCTTCCCGCATGAGTGACAGCGCGGTCGACTCCTCCGTCAGCTCTCCCGCGATCGAGAACCCTGAGGTCGTCGTCGTGGGGGCCGGGCTCGCCGGGCTCGTCGCGGCGACCGAGCTCACCGCGGCCCGACGGCGCGTCGTCCTGCTGGACCAGGAGCCCGCCGCGAGCCTCGGCGGCCAGGCGTGGTGGTCGTTCGGCGGGCTGTTCCTCGTCGGCTCGCCCGAGCAGCGGCGCATGGGGGTCACCGACTCCGCCGAGCTCGCGTTCGACGACTGGCTCGGGTCCGCGAGGTTCGCGCCCGGCGCCGACCGCGGCGAGGGCCCCGACCGCCACGGGTACGCCTGGGCGCGCGGGTTCGTCGACTTCGCCGCGGGCGAGATGCGTGGCTGGCTGCACGACAAGGGCGTGCGGTGGTTCCCGCTCGTGCAGTGGGCCGAGCGCGGCGGGTACCCGGTGACCTCGGGCGCCGACGGGACGGCCGCGGGAGGCCACGGCAACTCCGTCCCGCGCTTCCACGTCACCTGGGGCACCGGGCCCGCGATCCTCGAGCCGTTCGTGCGCGCGGCGCTCGACGCGCGCGCCGCCGGGCTGCTCGACCTGCGGTTCCGGCACCGCGTCACGTCGCTCGTCGTGACCGACGGCGCGGTGACGGGCGTGCGCGCGGAGGTCCTCGCGCCGTCGGACGTCGAGCGCGGCGCCCCGTCGTCGCGCGAGGTCGTCGGCGAGGTGGAGATCGCGGCGAGCGCCGTCGTCGTGACGTCGGGCGGCATCGGAGCGAACCACGAGCTCGTACGTTCCCGCTGGCCGCAGGCGGCGGGCGCGCTGCCCGCCCGCATGCTCTCCGGCGTCCCCGACTCGACCGACGGGCTGATGATCGGCGTCGCCGCCGACGCGGGCGCCGCGCTCGTGCACGAGGACCGCATGTGGCACTACCCCGAGGGCATCGCGAACCACTCCCCCGTCTGGACCGACCACGGCATCCGCATCCTGCCCGGCCCGAGCTCGCTGTGGCTCGACGCGGACGGCAACCGGCTCCCCGCGCCGCTGTTCCCCGGGTTCGACGCGCTCGGCGCGCTCCATCACGTCGCCGAGCGCGGCGACGACCACTCCTGGTTCGTGCTCAACAAGGCGATCATGGAGTCCGAGTTCGCGCTGTCCGGGTCGGAGCAGAACCCCGACCTCACCGGCAAGGACGTCAGGCTGCTCGCCCAGCGCGTCCTGCCGCGCGCCGTCGGCCCCGTCGCGCGGTTCGCCGAGCAGTCGCCCGAGTTCGTGTGGGCCGACACGCCCGAGGAGCTCGCGGCCGGGATGAACGCGCTCGTGGAGGCGACACCGGGCTCGCGCGGCCACGTCGACCCCGACGCCCTCGCGCGCATCGTCCACCTGCGCGACGAGCAGGTCCGCACCGGTCTCGGCAAGGACCCGCAGGTCGTCGCGACGGCGATGGCGCGGCGCTACCGCGTCGACCGGCTCATCCGCGTCTCTCCCCCGCGCCCGCTCACCACGCCCAAGGACGGGCCGCTGCTCGCCGTCCGCCTGTCCGTGCTCACGCGCAAGACGCTCGGCGGGCTGTGGACCGACACGTCCGCGCGCGTGCTGCGCCAGGACGGCTCGGTGCTCCCCGGGCTCTGGGCGGCCGGCGAGGCCGCCGGGTTCGGCGGTGGCGGCGTGCACGGCCACCGCGCGCTCGAGGGCACGTTCCTGGGTGGCTGCCTCTACTCCGGCCGCGTCGCGGGTCGTGCCCTCGCGGCCGAGCTCGGCTGACCGCGCGCGAGGCCGGGGCCCGGTCGCGCGAGGTAGAGGCCTGGTCGGCCGAGGTAGAGGCCCGGTCACGCGAGGTAGAGGCCTGGTAGGCCGAGGTCGAGGCATGCTCACGAGGTAGAGGTGTGGTCGCCGGGGACCGCCCGTCGGCGTCGGTCGCGCACGGTGCCGCGACCGGTAGGGTCACCGAGCATGAGCGTGCACGACGACGCGCCCCGAACCGGGCGATCCGCCCAAGCCTCGGACACCGGACCGGTCAGGCACGACGAACCCGCCGGTCCTGACGGCGTCGAGCAGTCGAGCACCGACCCGGCGGCCGCACCGCGCGACGTCGCCGCGTGCGAGCGCTTCTTCCGCCGCAACGGGCTACCGCTGCTGGTCGAGGGCCACTCCGTGGACCGTGACGTGTTCGGGCGGTCGGCGCCGTTCCTGCTCGTGGTGCTGCTCGCCGAGCTGAGCGGCGCGATCCGGTCCGGCTGGCCGGCCTGGGCCAACGCGCTCGCGCTCCTGAGCGGCGCCGCGATCGTCGCGGCCGCGTACGCCGGGCTCAACGTGCTCCGCGGCCGCCCGTGGTCGACCCTCCCCCAGTCGGTCGGCGTGCCCGAGCTCGCGTTCTTCGTCCTCGTGCCCGCGCTGCTGCCCCTCGTGTTCGGCGGGCAGTGGGGCGACGCGCTGCTCACCGTCGTCGGCAACCTCGTCCTGCTCGGGGTGGTACGCGTCGTCGTCGGGTACGGCGTGCTGTCGTCGCTGTGGTGGGGCCTCGCGCGCGTCACGGACGAGCTGGGCGCGGCCCTGCTGCGGCTCGTGCGCCTGCTGCCGCTGCTGCTCGTCTTCTCTCTCGTCCTGTTCTACAACGCCGAGGTCTGGCAGGTGTTCGACCGCACGCACGGGATCGCGGACGTCGTGCTCGGAGCGTTCTTCGCGCTGCTCGTCGTGCTGTTCGTCGCGCTGCGCTCCCCGGCCGAGGCGCGCGAGGCCCTTGCCGAGACGTCCGCGCGGCTGCCGGGGCACGAGCGCGCGACGCGCTTCAGCCGCGGACAGACCGCGAACCTCGCGACGATGATCGCGAGCAGCCAGCTCCTCCAGGTCCTCGTGGTGAGCTTCGGCATGGGCGTGTTCTTCATGGCGCTGGGGACTCTCACCGTCACGCCGGAGGTCATGGCGCTGTGGGACGTCGACGGCGGCACGTGGCAGCAGACGCTCTCGCTCGCGGGAGGGGGCGGCGTCGGCGGGGCGGACCTCGTCGTCACGCAGACGCTCCTGCGCGTCTCCGTCGCGATCGCGACGTTCACCGGGCTCTACTACGCGATCTCCGTCCAGGTCGACGCCATCTACCGTGAGGAGTTCGTCGACGGCATCGAGACCCAGCTCACCGACGTCGTCCGCACCCGCTCCCGCTACCTCGAACTCCTCGGCGAGCCCTCGACCCCGTCCCCGGGAGACCCCCTCTCCTCGCCGAGGTAGAGGCCTGGTAGGCCGAGGTAGAGGCCTGGTCACGACCTCACCTCTACCTCGCTGGACCAGGGCTCTACCTCGGCCGACCAGGGCTCTACCTCGGCCAGGACGTCTGTCGGCGAGAGACACGACGGCGCAGCGCGAGACGGCGGGCCTCCGCGAGGCGGCACCCGACCGCCACCGGGTCGCCCAGGTCGTCCCACGTGAACCTGACGACCGTCCAGCCCGCGGCCACGAGCGCCGCCTCGCGGACGTCCTGGGCACGCCGGACGTCGTCCGGGTCCCCGTACGCCCCGCCGGAGTACTTCACGGCTCCGTCGAACTCGATCACCACCCGGGCGTCGAGCCAGGCCAGGTCGACGGCGTAGTTGCCCCGCGCCGTCGCGACCGGTACCTGCGGGGTCAGCGCAGGCAGACCGCCCAGCACGGCGGCGAGCCGCACGAGCGTCTCCCCCGGCGACTCGGACCTCGGGTCCGCGCGCTCCAGGGCGCGGCGTGCGCGCACGACCCCACGCTTGCCCCGCGACTCCTCGACGATCGAGTCGACGAGCCGTCGGTCCGCCCCCATGCGGAAGGCGGAGTCGACGACGACCAGGCTGCGCTCGAGCGGCAGCGCCCGTGCGCAGTCGACCAGCGTGCGCTCGAGGCTCGTCACGGGGACACCGTCGAGCTCCGCGCGATCGCGGACCGGGAGGTCCGTCCAGTGCCGCCGCACCACGGCGTCGCGCTCGCGCTCCACGTTCGGGTGGCCGAGCTGGGTCAGGTGCGCGAACGGCGGAAGCCGCCAGGTCCAGCATCCCCAGAGCAGCGCCGCGGTGTCGTGGCTCACCCAGAACGGCGTGCTGAGCCGATCGACGAGCCCGCGGACCTGCCCGAGCAGCCACTCTTCCCGCGCGGAGGCCGCGACGTGCGGCGAGGGGAGGTAGACACCACGCCGCACCCGGACGAGCTCACCGTCCCGTGCTCGGGCCGCCAGCTCGGCGCGCCGCCGTCGTGCGTACGGCACGGCCACGGGGACACGCCGCGGTCCGGTCGTGTCCGCGGTGTAGCGACCGGGTGGCCTCACGGTCGCCGGTGCGCTCGTCGGGCGCCGTCGCGCCGCGGGACCGAGGTCCGTCGGGGAGGTCTGCGTCGTCTCATCCATCGTCCCAGCGTGCCGGGCTCGACGATGTCGCGGGCGCGCGCCCGGACATCTGTGGAAAAGCACGCGCCGTGCGGGTCCTCACGCCCACGTTCCGCCGTCGTGCACGACCTCGGCAGCGAAGCGCGGGAGGGCCCCGCCGACGACGGGGCCCTCCTGTCGCGCTACCACGCCTCTACCTCGCGAGGCCAGGGCTCTACCTCGCGAGGCCAGGGCTCTACCTCGGCGGCGGGCGCGTCAGGCGTTGGCGACGAGGCCGAGCTCGGCGACGCTGGGGAGGCCGGTGTGCGTCGGGACGACGCGGACCGTGTAGCCGAACGGGCCGGACGCGTCGAGCACCACGTCGCCGGCGAACGCGTAGCGGCCGGCCTCGTACGTCTCGGCGAGCGCGAGCGGCTCGGCGGTGAACTCCTCGATGAGGTCGGCCTCGCTCACGCGACCGTGCACGACCTGCACCTGCACGTCCTCGGGGCGCAGGTCACCGAGCGACACGTACGCGCGCACGGTGAGCCGGTCCCCCACCTGTGGCACCTCGCCGATGCCGGACGAGTCGACGTGGTCGACGCGCACCCGCGACCACCCGGACCGCACGGACTCCTTCCAGTGCGCGAGCTCGCGCGCCGGGGCGAGACCGTCGGCGGCCAGCGTCCGCCCGGCTGCGGCGGCGGGCGCGTAGAGCCGCGTCACGTACTCGCCGACCATGCGCGTCGCCTGGACCTTCGGTCCCAGCGTCGCGAGCGTGTGGCGCACCATCTCGAGCCACCGGCCGGGCACGCCGTCGGTGTCGCGGTCGTAGAAGCGGGGCGCGACCTGCTGCTCCACGAGGTCGTAGAGCGCGGCGGCCTCGAGGTCGTCACGGCGGTCCGCGTCCTCCACGCCGTCCGCGGTGGGGATGGCCCAGCCGTTCTCGCCGTCGAACCACTCGTCCCACCACCCGTCGAGGATGGACAGGTTGAGGCCGCCGTTGAGCGCCGACTTCATGCCCGACGTGCCCGACGCCTCCAGCGGGCGCAGCGGGTTGTTGAGCCAGACGTCGCAGCCCGGGTAGAGCGACTGCGCCATGGCGATGTCGTAGTTCGGCAGGAAGACGATGCGGTGCCGCACCTCGGGGTCGTCGGTGAAGCGCACGAGCTGCTGGATGAGTCGCTTGCCCTGGTCGTCCGCGGGGTGCGACTTGCCGGCCACGACGAGCTGGACCGGACGCTCGGGGTGCAGCAGCAGCGCCTTGAGCCGCTCGGGGTCGCGCAGCATGAGCGTGAGCCGCTTGTACGTCGGCACGCGGCGCGCGAAGCCGATGGTGAGCACGTCGGGCGACAGGACGTCGTCGACCCAGCCGAGCTCGGCCGGGGTCGCCCCGCGCTCGCGCCACGACTTGCGCACGCGGCGGCGTGCCTCGTCGACGAGGCGGCCCCGCATCTCGCGACGGACGGCCCACAGCTCGCCGTCGCTCACGCCACCGTCCCCGGCATCGCGCAGCCAGCCCGACGACGCGGCGTCGGCCGTGAGCTCGTCGAGCCCCAGCCGCTCGGCCTCGAGCGCAGCGAACGCGGGGTCCACCCACGTAGGCGAGTGCACGCCGTTCGTCACGGACGTGATGGGGACCTCGCGCGCGTCGAAGCCCGGCCACAGCCCCTCGAACATGCCGCGCGAGACCTCGCCGTGCAGCAACGAGACGCCGTTGGCGCGGCCGCCCAGGCGCAGGCCCATGACGGCCATGTTGAAGACGGTCGGGTCGCCGCCGTCGTAGTCCTCGGCCCCGAGCGCGAGGACCCGCTCCACCGGCAGCCCGTCCACGGCCATGTCGCCGCCGAAGTACTGCGTGACGAGGTCCCGCCCGAACCGGTCGATGCCGGCGGGGACCGGCGTGTGGGTGGTGAAGACGGTCGCGGCGCGCACTGCCTCGAGCGCCTCGTCGAACGTGAGGCCCTGCTCGACGAGCTCGCGGATGCGCTCGACCCCGAGGAACCCGGCGTGGCCCTCGTTGGTGTGGTAGACCTCCGGCTCCGGCGCGCCGGTGAGGCGCGACCACAGGCGCAGCGCGCGCACGCCGCCCACACCCAGCAGCAGCTCCTGCTGGAGGCGGTGCTCACCGCCGCCGCCGTAGAGACGGTCCGTCACCTTGCGCGCGGCCTCGTCGTTGCCGGGCACGTTCGAGTCGAGCAGGAGCAGCGGCACGCGGCCGACTGCAGCGACCCACACGTGCGCGTGGAGCGCCCGACCGCCGGGCAGGGCGAGCGAGACGCGCGCGGGCGTGCCGTCGTCGTCGCGCAGCAACGTCAGGGGCAGGCCGTCCGGATCGAGCAGCGGGTAGGTCTCGACCTGCCAGCCGTCGCGCGTGAGGGACTGCTTGAAGTACCCGGCGCCGTAGAGGAGCCCGACGCCGACGATCGGCACACCGAGGTCGCTCGCGCTCTTGAGGTGGTCGCCCGCGAGGATGCCGAGGCCACCGGAGTACTGCGGCAGCACCGACGTGATGCCGAACTCGGGCGAGAAGTAGGCGATCGCGGCCGGGAGGTCGCCGCCGTCCTCCGCCGACGCCTCCGCGGCGCGCTGCTGGTACCACAGCGCGTCGTCGAGGTAGTGGCGCAGGTCCGCCGCCGCCGCGCGCACGCGCTCGACGAACGCGCCGTCGGCGGCGAGCTCCGCGAGACGCTCCGGGCCGAGCGCGCCCAGCAACGCGACGGGGTCGCCGTGCACGGACGCCCACGCCTCGGGGTCGATGCCGGCGAACAGGTCGCGCGTCGGGGCGTGCCAGGACCAGCGCAGGTTGTGCGCCAGCTCGTCCAGGTCGCGCAGCTCGGCGGGCAGCAGGGTGCGGACGGTGAACCGTCGGATCGCTCTCACGGGGACGAGACTACGCAGGCCGAGCCCGGTGCACACCCTCGCGGTGTCACACGCACGTCACGCTTGCGTGAACTTTCACCCGGCGTCACGTCCGTCGCCCGCACCTCGTCGACGACGCGCCGACCCCGCTCCCAGGTGCCTGCCCCCCGCGGGCCTCGATACGTTGTGCGTGTGACGTCGACCTCCCCGGCCCCCGCGCCGCACCGCGCCCCCGCGACCACCCCCCGTCCTGCCCCGTCCGCCCCGATCGGCCGCATCCCCGTGCTGGACGTGTCCCCGGTCGTCGAGGGCGGCCGATGGCCCGCGAAGGCCGTCGTCGGCGAGATGGTGCCGGTCGAGGCGACCGTCTTCCGGGAGGGGCACGACGCCGTCGCCGCGACGGCCGTCCTCGTCGCCCCCGACGGGGCCGAGCGCACCGCGCCGATGGTCGACGTCGCGCCCGGCCTCGACCGGTTCCGCGCCACGCTGCACCCCGACGCGGTCGGCGACTGGTCGCTGCGCGTCGAGGCGTGGAGCGACCCGTACGGCACGTGGTCCCACGACGCGACGATCAAGATCGAGGCGGGCGTCGACGTCGACCTCATGCTGGCCGAGGGCGTCCGGCTGTTCGAGCGCGTCCTGGCCGACGCCGTCCCCCTCCCGGGCGCGGACGGCACCCCGGGCACCCGCTCCCCCGAGGACGCGCGCACGCTCGCCGACGCGGCCGCCGCGCTCGCCGACGCGAGCCGGCCCGCGCAGGCCCGGCTCGCCGCCGCGACGTCACCCGAGGTGCGCGACGTCCTGCGTCGCGCGCCCCTGCGCGACCACGTGACGGCGTCGGCCACGTACGCGCTGCGCGTGGAGCGCCCGCTGGCGCTCGCGGGCGCGTGGTACGAGATGTTCCCGCGCTCGGAGGGCGCGCGCCGGCTGAAGGACGGGCGCTGGCGCTCCGGGACGTTCACGGCCGCGGCCCGACGCCTGCCCGCGATCGCCGCGATGGGCTTCGACGTCGTCTACCTCACGCCCGTCCACCCGATCGGCACGACCCACCGCAAGGGCCGCAACAACTCCCTCACCGCGCTCCCGGGCGACCCGGGCAGCCCGTACGCGATCGGCTCGAAGGACGGCGGCCACGACGCGATCCACCCCGAGCTCGGCAGCGATCGCACGTTCCGCGCGTTCGTCAAGGAAGCCCGGCGCAACGGGCTCGAGGTCGCGATCGACCTCGCGCTCCAGTGCTCCCCCGACCACCCGTGGGTCGCCGAGCACCCGGAGTGGTTCACGACCCGCGTCGACGGCTCGATCGCGTACGCCGAGAACCCGCCCAAGAAGTACCAGGACATCTACCCGCTGAACTTCGACAACGACCCCGAGGGCATCTACGCCGAGGTGCTGCGCGTGGTCCGCGTGTGGATCGACCGCGGCGTCACGGCGTTCCGCGTCGACAACCCGCACACCAAGCCGCTCGACTTCTGGGAGTGGCTGCTCGCCGAGGTGCGCGCCACGAACCCCGAGGTCGTGTTCCTCTCGGAGGCGTTCACCAAGCCCGCGATGATGCACACCCTCGCGCGCATCGGGTTCCACCAGTCGTACACGTACTTCACGTGGCGCAACACGCGCGACGAGCTCGCCGAGTACCTCACCGAGGTCTCGGGCGAGGCCGGCGCCTACATGCGGCCGAGCTTCTGGCCGACGACGCACGACATCCTCCCGCCGTACCTCCAGCACGGCGGGGTGGCCGGGTTCGCGGTGCGCGCGGTGCTCGCCGCGACCGGGTCGCCCACGTGGGGGATCTACTCCGGGTACGAGCTCGTGGAGAACGTGCCGCGGCCGGGTGTCGAGGAGCAGATCGACAACGAGAAGTACGAGTACAAGCCGCGCGACTGGGCGCTCGCCGACGAGATCGGGATCTCGACGCTGCTCGCACGGCTCAACGAGGTCCGGCGCGACCACCCCGCGCTGCGCCAGCTCCGCAACCTCACCGTCCACCCGACGACGAACGACCAGGTGCTCGCCTTCTCGCGGCACCTTCCGGCCGAGCACTCGCCCACCGGCGAGGCCGACACCGTCGTCGTCGTGGTGAACCTCGACCCGCACTCCCCGCAGGAGTCGAACGTGCACCTCGACCTCGCTGCCCTCGGTCTGCCACCGCTCGCGGACGGCCAGGACCCGTGGGCGCCGTCGTTCGTCGCGCACGACGAGCTGTCCGGCGAGAGCTACGGCTGGGGCCAGGACGTGTACGTGCGGCTCGAGCCGATGCGCCAGGTCGCGCACGTCGTGCACGTGAGGCCCGCATGACGTTCCCCCGCGACGCGTCTCCGGTCCCCGTACGGGGACCCGCCGCCGGCCCCACGCCCGTGCCGCCCATCACCGCGCCGGTCCCCGTCGCGGCGCTCCCGCCGCGCCGCCAGCCGACGGCGCCGGTCGACGCACGCCCCGGGCTGTCCGACGACCCGGACTGGTACCGCACGGCCGTCTTCTACGAGGTGATCGTCCGCGCGTTCTCCGACTCGGACGGCAGCGGGACGGGCGACCTGCGGGGCCTCATCGACCGCCTCGACTACCTGCAGTGGCTCGGGATCGACGCGCTGTGGCTGCCGCCGTTCTACCCGTCACCGCTGCGCGACGGCGGCTACGACGTCTCGGACTACACCGCGATCGCGCCGCAGTACGGCTCGACGTCGGACTTCGCCGAGCTCGTGAGCGAGGCGCACGCGCGCGGCATGCGCGTCGTCATCGACCTCGTCATGAACCACACGAGCGACCAGCACCCGTGGTTCCAGGCGTCGCGCGCCGACCCCGAGGGCCCGTACGGGGACTTCTACGTGTGGAGCGACGACGACACGCGCTACCAGGACGCGCGCATCATCTTCGTGGACACCGAGACGTCCAACTGGACGTTCGACCCCGTGCGCCGCCAGTTCTTCTGGCACCGGTTCTTCTCCCACCAGCCCGACCTCAACTTCGAGAACCCGCGCGTCGCGGACGCGATGCTCGACGTCGCGCGGTTCTGGCTCCAGATGGGCGTCGACGGGTTCCGCCTCGACGCGGTGCCGTACCTGTACGAGGCCGAGGGCACCAACTGCGAGAACCTGCCGCAGACGCACGAGTTCCTGCGGCGCGTGCGGCGCATGGTCGACGCGGAGTTCCCAGGGCGCATCCTGCTCGCGGAGGCGAACCAGTGGCCGCGCGAGGTCGTGGACTACTTCGGCACCGAGGACGAGCCCGAGTGCCACATGTGCTTCCACTTCCCCGTGATGCCCCGCATCTACTACGCGATCCGGGACCAGCGCGCGAACCAGGTCCTCGAGATCCTCGCCGACACGCCCGACATCCCGCCCGGCGCCCAGTGGAGCACGTTCCTGCGCAACCACGACGAGCTCACGCTCGAGATGGTCTCCACCGAGGAGCGCGCGTCGATGTACGGGTGGTACGCGCCGGACCCGCGCATGCGCGCGAACGTCGGCATCCGCCGTCGGCTCGCCCCGCTGCTCGACAACTCGCGCAAGGAGGTCGAGCTCGCGCACGCGCTCCTGCTCTCCCTGCCGGGCAGCCCGTGCCTCTATTACGGCGACGAGATCGGGATGGGCGACAACATCTGGTTGCCCGACCGTGACTCGGTGCGCACCCCCATGCAGTGGACGCCCGACCGCAACGCCGGGTTCTCGACCGCCGACCCCGGCAAGGTGTACCTGCCGCTCGTGCAGTCGCTCGTGCACCACTACGGCTACGTCAACGTCGAGGCGCAGCTCGAGCAGTCGACGTCGCTGCTGCACTGGGTGCACGGGATGCTCAAGGTCCGGCGCCGCCACAAGGCGTTCGGCACGGGCGACTTCGTGGCGCTCGAGTGCGACAACGAGTCGATCCTCGCGTTCCTGCGCCGCACCGACTCCGAGACGATCCTGTGCGTCGCGAACCTCTCCGCGACCGCGCGCTCGGCCGCGGTGCACCTGCCCGGTCACGCCGGCGCGACGCTCGTCGACGTGTTCGGCGGCGCGCACTTCCCGGCCGTCGACGACGACGAGCGCGTCGTCATGACGTGGGGGTCGCGCGACTTCTACTGGCTGGTCGTCGGACACGCCGGCGCTTGAGCTGCCCGACCACGCCGCTGCTGCTCCTCAGGTGGTGCACCGCGGTGCCTCATTCTCGTCATCGAGATGCGGCCGATCGACCGTCCAGGACCCGCGGCCCACATCGGCGCCATGAATATCGGATCTCCACGACCTCGGCCGCCGGCCATTCCGCTCGCATGGCGCCCCTCGCCGCGGGACCGGCGTGTGCACTTGCCCGGGGCCTGAAGCCGCGCCTCGCAGAACGGGATCCCCCGAATGCCATTTCACCCGAGGTCGGGCGCGAGACGGTCCTGGGCGGCATTTTTGCCCAGCTATTGTGCGAGGGTTCACATCTCACTCGGGAGACCCCTCACATGTCGTTTCGCGCGCGCCTTGCCGCTGTCGTCGGCGCTTCCGTCCTCCTCTCGTCTCTTGTCGCCGCGCCCTCGTCGGCGGCGACCGTCACTGCCGCCGAGCTTCCCGGCCTCCTGACCGTTGCTGCCGAGACCACGTCGCCGTCCTACGACCGCGACAGGTTCGAGCACTGGATCGACGCGGACGGCGACGGCTGCAACACCCGGTACGAGGTGCTGATCGAGGAGTCGACGTCTCCTGTCTCCGTGGGCGCGGGCTGCGCCCTCTCCGGCGGCACGTGGGTGTCGCCGTACGACGGCGTCGCGGCCTTCTCTCCCGCGGAGATCGAGATCGACCATGTCGTCGCGCTCGCAGAGGCCTGGCGGTCCGGCGCCGCGGGCTGGACCGACGACGCGCGGCGTGCGTTCGCGAACGACCTCGACGTCCCGTACGCGCTGACGGCCGCCTCCTCCGTGTCGAACCAGTCCAAGTCCGACAAGGACCCGGCGGAATGGCTTCCGACCAACGGTTCTGCCACCTGCGAGTACGTCATGGGGTGGGCGCTGACGAAGTACCGCTGGTCGCTGTCGGTGGATCCGGCGGAGCTCGCGGCGCTGGAGACCCAGCTCAGCGGGACGTGCGGGCAGACCGCGGTCACCCTCCCGCAGGTGATGGCCGAGGAGCCGGTCACCGATCCGGGACAGACCGTGATCGCTCCGTTCACCGAGGCGAACACCCGCCTGGGTGGCGCTGACCGGTACGCGGTCTCCGTGGGCATCTCGAAGCGCTACTCGCCCGGCGTGCCCGTGGTGTACATCGCGAAGGGTACCGACTTCCCCGACGCTCTCTCGGCGGCCGCCGCCGCGTCCCGGCTCGGCGGACCGCTGCTGCTCACCCCCACGGCTTCCCTGCACAAGAGCGTCGCCACGGAGCTGTCCCGGCTCCAGCCGCACAGGATCGTCGTCGTCGGAGGGACCGGCTCGATCACGGCTGCCGTGTTCAACGCGCTCGCCGCCTACGCGCCCGAGGTCGTGCGCGTCGGCGGGGCAGACCGGTACGAAGCCAGTCGCAACGTCACCACCTCGGCATTCACCACGGCCGACACCGCGATGATCGCGACCGGTCGCACGTTCCCGGACGCTCTGGCTGCGTCCGGCGTGGCGGGAAAGCTCGGAGCGCCGGTCCTGCTCGTCGATGGCGCTCGGGCGTCCGTCCCCTCGACGACCATGAACGTTCTGCGCGGCCTCGGAGTCAGCACCGTCTACGTCGCCGGCGGTCCTGGCTCGGTGAGCCCCTCCATCGTCACGCAGCTGCAGAACGCCGGATTCGCCGTGACCCGCTTCGGCGGTGCTACCCGCTACGACGTCGCCGCGAGCATCAACGCCGCCTTCTTCCCCAACGGGGCGGACACCGCGTTCTTCACGACCGGGCTCAACTTCCCGGACGCACTCTCCGGTGCGGCACTCGCCGGCCGACTCGCCGCGCCGCTGTTCGTCACCACTCCCGGCTGCCTCCCCCCGGCGATCCGGGACTCCGCGAACGCGGTCAACCCGAGTCACCGCGTGTACCTCGGCGGTACGGCATCGGTCAGCGACGCCGTCGTCAGCAACCTGGGATGCCTCGCGGCGGGCACCCCGTCGATCAGTGGAGCAGCGACGGTGACGAAGACGCTCACCGCGAACCCCGGTCCAGGATGGACCCCGGGCACGTCCTTCACATATCGCTGGTATGCCAACTCCACGTACGTGGGAAGCGGCAAGTCGCTGACCCTCACGGCAGGCCACTACGGGAAGAAGCTCCGCTTCACGGTCACCGGCACGCTCGCGGGGTACACCTCGGTCACGCGGTCGAGCGGTTCCACGTCCGCTGTGGGCTACCCCTCCCGCACGGCTCCGGTGAGCGCCGTGAACTGCCCGTCCTGGGCTCCGATCAAGGGGAACGCGGACTCGATGATCTACCACGTCCCCAGCGGCCGGTACTACGCCGCGACGCACCCCGAAGAGTGCTTCCGCACCGAGTCCGCTGCCGTCGCCGCCGGCTACCGCAAGTCGAAGCTGTAGGTCGAGGTCGGTCCTCTGCCTGGCCCGGCGTGAAGAGCCGAGGCGTGATGGCATAGGGCTGACCCGACGGAGGAGGCTCGGCGTGGCGGTGCGACGGACGGATCTGCCCTCGGCAGAGCTCATCGAGCTCCTGGACGCCTGGCTGCCCGCGCGGCGGTGGTACCCCGTGAAGGGGGTCGCCGTGCGCCACGTGCCCTGGCTCTCCTTCGCGCTCGACGTCCCGGCGTCCGCCACGCCCGGCCCGCCCGACGGCGCGTGGCCGGGGACGCGGGTCGAGCTCCACCTGCTGCGGCTCGTCGGCGACGGCGTGGACCTCGTCGTCCAGGTGCCCCTCGTGCTCGAGCCGGCGATCCCGCCGGCCGGCGCGCCGCCAGGCAGTGCGCCCCCGGGCGGCGCGACGACGGGCGGCGCGGCGCCGATCGGGACGCTCGCCCCGGGCGGCGGCGACGACGCCGGGTGGGTCGTGCACGACGGCGCCGCGCACCCCGCGTGCTGGGCGGCCCTCCTGGCCGTGGCGGAGTGGGAGAGCCGCGGCACAGCACCGGACGGGGGGAGTCCCCGCGGCGGGGGCCCCGACGCCGACACCGACCTCACCGGTGGACGCGCGCTGAGCGTCGAGCAGTCGAACAGCTCGGTGCTGCTGCCGCGGGTCGCCGGCGGGAGCATGCTCAAGGTGCTGCGCGCCATCGCGATCGGGCCCAACCCCGACGTGACCATCCCCCGCGCGCTGGCGGCCCAGGGCTGGGCCGGGGTGCCCCGGCCGCTCGCGTGGCTCGAGGTGCGGTGGGACGCGGCGGACGACCCGGTCGCCGTCGACCCGGGCGCGGACCACCGACCGGGCGAGCCGACCGCGGGGGGCGAGGCACCGCCGTCGGGCACCGCCCCGGGCGCGGAGGCGCCCCGCTCCGCGCACCTGGCGATCCTCAGCGAGTTCGTCGAGGGCGCGCGCGACGGGTTCGACCTCGCCTGCTCCTACGCGGGGCAGGACGCCTCGTTCGCCGACCTCGCGGCCGACCTGGGACGCGTCCTCGCCGACCTGCACGGCGCGCTCCGCAGTGCGTTCGGCGTCGGCTCGCCCGTCGACGCGCGCTGGCTCGTCGCGGACCTGCGCCGGCGCGCGGACGAGGCCGTCGCGTCCTCCGGCGCGCTCGGGCGGCGCGCGGCGGACGTCGCCGCCTTCTGGGACCGCACGTCGGCGCGCCTCGCGAACGTCACGCGCGTGCCGGACGCCCTCCCCCGGCTCCAGACCGTCCACGGCGACCTGCACCTCGGCCAGGTGCTGCACGCACGCCGGTTCGGCTGGAAGGTGCTCGACTTCGAGGGCGAGCCCCTGCGGCCCGTCGCGGAGCGCACGCGCCCGGACCTCGCGCTGCGCGACGTCGCCGGGATCGTGCGGTCGTTCGACTACGCGGCCGCCGTGGGGCGTGCGCGCGACGCCGCGTGGGCCGTCCAGGCACGCACCGCGTTCCTCGACGCGTACGACCGGGCCGACACCGCCGGCGTCGACCGCGCGACGTCCGAGGCGCTCGTGCGGGCGCTCACGCTCGACAAGGCGCTGTACGAGGTCGTGTACGAGTCGCGCAACCGCCCCGACTGGGAGCCCATCCCGCTCGCCGCCGTGGACCGCCTGCTCGCGGGCAACGCCTGACCCGGGAGCCCTGGAGGGAGGAACCCGGTCGCTCGCCGGGCCCTCCCTCGATGACGGTTCAGCGCCGGCCGCGGCCGGTGACGAGCTGGTTCGTCGAGCGCAGCACGCGCGGGGCGACGAGGGCCCCGGGCTCGACGCCCGCGAGCGCCGCGTCAAGCCCGGTGACGTGGAACGTCACGGACTCGCCGGGCAGGAGCGTGACGAGCATGTCGTCCGCGTGCAGGCCCGGGTGGAGCTTGTCGGCCAGGAGCGCGACGTCGCGCACGAGGTTCTCCGCCGTCACCCGCACGGCCCAGCCTGCGGGCTCGCGGTGCACCTCGGTGACGAGGCGCGGCGGCGTGAGCGACGCGTCGCGCGGCTCGGCGAACCACCACAGCCCGCGGGCGTCGCCGAGCGTCGCGACGAGCAGCTCGGCCGTCGCGTCGTCGGGCGTCGCGACGTCGCGCGGCACCTCGACGCTGGTGGTCCCACGCGCGTCGACCCAGGTCGGGACCGACGTCGCCCGCCGCTCCGTGCCGTCGAACGACAGGCGTCGCACCACCAGGTCGCCCGACCACGCCTCGTCCGAGTCGTTGGCCACGACCACGACGAGCCGGTCGGTCTCGTCGCCGGCCGGGACGCCGCCCTCCGCGGACCGCGGCTGGACGGTGACGAGGCGGTCGGCGTGCGCGTGCGCGAGGGCGTGCAGGAGGGGCTTGGCACGCCCGTCGCCGTCCACCGCGGCCCAGGACGTCACAGGCCAGCAGTCGTTGAGCTGCCACACCACGGAGCCCATCGTGCGGGGCGCCCACGAGCGCAGGTGCTCGACCGCGACCTGCACGGCGACCGCCTGGTTCCAGGACATCGCCCAGTGCCAGTCCTCCATGTCGTCCGGCAGCGGCACGTGCCGCACGAGGCCGTCGGTGAGCTTGTCGTTGCCCTGCGCAGCCTTCTGGTGCACGAGCATGCCGGGCGACTCGGGCGTGAGCGGGTCGTCGCTGATCGCGCGCGTGAGCGTCGACCACGTGGGCGGGCCCTGCCAGCCGAACTCCGCCATGAAGCGCGGCACGTCGTCGCGGTAGCGCGGCCAGTCCTGCCGGTTCCACAGCTCCCACGAGTGCATCGAGCCGTGGTCGGGGTCGTTGGGGTGCACGTCGAGGCTTCCCGACCACGGGCTCGACGGCGTGTACGGGCGCGTCCCGTCGAGCTCGGCGAGCACGCCCGGCAGCAGCTCGGTGTAGTACCCCAGCCCCCACGACTTGCCCTCGAGCCGCAGCTCCCAGCCCCACGCGCCGAAGCCCCAGATGTTCTCGTTGCTCCCGTTCCACACGACGAGGCTCGGGTGCGGGGCCAGGCGCGTGACGTTGTCGCGCGCCTCGGCCTCGACCTCCGACCGCAGCGGCTCGTCCTCGGAGTACGCGGCGCACGCGAACGCGAAGTCCTGCCACGTGAGGATGCCGCGCTCGTCGCACAGGTCGTAGAAGTCGTCGGCCTCGTAGATGCCCCCGCCCCACACGCGCAGAAGGTTCATGTTCGCGAGCTCCGCCTGGTCGAGCCGGGCGGCGTAGCGCTCGCGCGTCACGCGGTGCACGAACACGTCGTCGGGGATCCAGTTCGCGCCCTTGACCCACACCGCACGCCCGTTGACCACGACCGTGAACGACGTACCGTGCTCGTCTGGAGTGAGGTCGAGCCGCGCGTCGCGGAACCCTGTGCGCCCGGCCCACCCGTCGAGCGCACCGTCGCCCGCGGTGAGCGTCACCTCGACGTCGTACAACGGCTGCGCCCCGTACCCGCGCGGCCACCACAGCGCCGCGTCCGGGACGTCCACCGGCACGACGGCGGTCGTCGCCCCCGCGGAGAGCACCACCTCGGCGCCGTGGTGGCCCGAGGGGCCGCGGAGCGCGACGCGCAGAGCGAGCGGCCCGTCGCCGGCAGCTCCGGGGGCGTCCGGGTCGAGCGGGGCGCGCTCCACGTCGACGTGCACCGCGACCCGGCCCGGCGCCGTGGCGAGGTGACCCGCCCGGGAGGACGCGTCGTCGGGCAGGTCGACCGAGACGAGCGGGCGCACCGACGCGACCCGCGCCGTGGACCACGACTCGAGGCGCACGGGCTTCCACAGCCCCACCGACGGCGCGTCGATCCCCCAGTCCCACCCGAAGCTGCACGCGGACTTGCGGATCGCGTTGTACGGGTGCTTGTTGACCTGCGGGCGGTAGCCGAGCGCGAGGGACTCGCGGTCGGCGTACCGCACGGGGGACGTGAACCGCACGACGAGCTCGTTCTCGCCCACGCGCAGCAGGTCCGCCACGGCAACGCGGAACGTGCGGAACTGGTTGCGCGCGCTCAGGATGCGCGTGCCGTTGAGCGACACCGTCGCGACGGTGTCGAGCCCGTCGAACACGAGGTCGTGGCGATCCAGGGCGGGTGCGTCCGCTGCGGACCAGGCGAACGTCGTCCGGTACTCCCAGTCGCAGCGCCCCACCCACGCGACGAGGTTCTCGTGGTCGTCGAGGTAGGGGTCGGGGATCAGCCCCGCCGCGAGCAGGTCGGTGTGGGCGCTGCCGGGGACCGACGCGGGGACCTCGACGCCCACGACGTGCGCGGGAACCGGCCCCGCGACGGCGCGCGCCGTCCAGCCTGCGTGGAGCTCGCGCCGGACGAGGCGTGCGGAGTCGGTCACCGGCACGGCGGGTGCGGTCGGCGTCGGGGCGGTCGTGCTCGTCACTTGGTGGCTCCTGAGGTCAGTCCGTTGTAGATGTAGCGCTGCAGCAGCAGGAACGCGACCAGCGTCGGGACGATGACGAGCACGGTCCCGGCGGAGATCACCTCCCACTGTGCGCCGAAGGGGCCCTTGAAGCGGAACAGCGACGTCGAGATGACGCCGAGGTCTCGCTTCGGCATGTAGAGCCAGGGCAGGTAGAACTCGTTGTAGATCGCGATGCCCTTGATGATGATCACGGTCGCGATCGCGGGCTTGAGCAGCGGGAAGACGATGCGCGCGTAGATCGTCAGGCGGTTCGCGCCGTCGAGCATGGCCGCCTCGTCGAGCGACCGCGGGATCGACTTCATGAACTGGAGGAAGATGTAGATCGAGATGATGTCGGTGCCCATGAACAGGACGATCGCGGCCCACCGGGTGTTGAACAGGCCGAGGCCGCTGACGATCTGGAACGTCGCGACCTGCGTCGTGACCCCGGGCACGAGCGTCGCGAGCAGGAACGCCCCGACGACGAGTCGCTGGCCCCGGAACGTGAAGCGGTCGATCGCGTAGGCGGCCATCGTCCCGATGATGATGGTCCCGGTGAGGGCGACCACGAGGATGATCGTCGTGTTGACGAACCCCTGGAGCATGCCGCCGCGCGTGAAGGCCGTGACGAAGTTGTCGAGGTTCGTCCAGCTCGACGGCGGGTCGAGCGGCCCGGTCTCGCGGAACTCGGCCTGCGTCTTGAACGACGCCATGAAGATCGTCACGAGCGGCACGACTGCGACGAGGCACGCCACGACCAGCGACGCGTACTTGAGCGTGGTGCCGACTGGCCCCAGGACGGGGCTCGCCCCGCGCGTCCAGCGCACCCAGCCGGCCCGGACGCGGTCGGCGGCCGACGGCGCGGGGAGCGGCGGGGCGGCCATGTCGCGCGGACCGGGGGCCGTCCGGGGCGCCGGGGCGTCCTCCGCCCGGGAGGCGTCGTCGTGCGCGGCGGACGTGCGCAGCGGTGCGGCGCTCATACGAGATCACCTCTCTCGTCGGGGACGATGCGTCGCTGCACCCACGAGATGAGCAGGACGATGATCAGCAGGACGACGGCCATCGCCGAGGCGAGACCCACCTTCGAGAACGTGAAGGCTGTGTTGACGGTCTGGATGACGAAGGTCTCCGACCCGTTCGCGCCGCCCGTCATGATGAACGGCATCTCGAACACCGACAGCGCGCCCGACACCGCGAGGATCACCGACAGCCCGATGATCTGCCGGATCCCGGGGGCGATGATGAAGCGGAACTTCTGCCAGGCGTTGGCGCCGTCGAGGTCGGCCGCCTCGTAGAGCTCGTTCGGGATCGACTGGATCGCCCCGAGGAAGAGCACGAAGTTCAGGCCCATGTAGCGCCACACGCTCGTCGCGGCGAGCGAGACGTTGACGAGCGACGGGTCGCCCAGCCACAGCGGCGGCTCGGTGAACCCGAACGCGGCGAGGAACGCGTCGAGCGTCCCGCCGGGCCGGAAGAAGTAGAGGAAGACGAGCCCGATCGCGACCCCGTTGATGAGGTAGGGGAAGAAGAGGATCCCCTTGAACCAGTTCCGGAACCGCGTGCTGAAGCTGAGGATCGTCGCGAAGTACAGCGCGAGGACGAGCTGCACGGCGGCGCCCACGAGGTAGTACAGGCTCACGAGGAACACGCGGAAGATCTCTGGTCGAGTGAAGATCTCGACGTAGTTCTTCCAGCCGACGGGCTCCTTGACGGGGTCGAGCCCGTCCCAGGACGTGAAGCTGTACCACACCATGTTCGCCACGGGGACGTAGGTGAAGAGCAGCAGCATGCCCACGGGGACGAGCAGGAAGAGCCACGGCGTGACCCGCCACCCGCCCTTGGTCGCTCCCCCGCCCGGGGCGGGACGACGTCGTCCCCTCAGGCGTGCCGGGCGCGTCGCTGGGAGCGCACCGGCCGGTCCGGTGACCGCGGCCATCGCAGTCGCCTCCTTCGTTCGTGCTCGCTGGGTCGTCGCTCGCCGGGGCCGGCGAGGCTCGTGCCGGGGGCGGTCGCGCCCCGGGCGGGGCGGCCGCGCGCCGTCGGCGCGCGGCCGCCCGCCTCGTCAGCCGACGACCTCGGCGCGGGCCGTCGCCCAGCGGTCGTTGAGGTCGGCGAAGAACGACACCTTGTCGCCGTCCGCCGCGCCGCGCGCGACGTCGATGTACTGGCGCCGGAACTGGTCGCCGTTGAGGTCGATCTCTGCGGCGTTGTAGATGTCGGCCAGGAGGTTCTCCTCGCCCTCCGGGGCTGGGGCGATCTCGACCTCCTCGACGCCGAACGTCTCGAAGTCGGCGAGGATCTCCGGCGACTCGCCGTCCACCTGCGGCGCGATCCCGCCCTGGCTCGCGGCGAAGCCCGACTCGTCGAGGAACCAGTACAGCCACGCCTCGGCGGCCTCCTTGTTCTCCGAGTGCTTGGAGATCGCGAGCTTGTAGTCGGCGCCGACCGTGGAGTGGAACGCGCCGTCCGTCTGCCACGGCATCGGCCAGAACCCGATGTCCTCGCGCGGGTTGCCCGCCGCCTCCGCGGCGTCCTGCATCTGCGTCACGGCCCACGAGCCGAGCACCATGCTCGCGACCTGGCCGGTGCCGACGAGGTTCTTGGACTCCTCCCAGTTCGTCGTGGTCGGGTCGGGCTCGGAGAGGCCGGCCTCCACGACGTCGAACAGGAGCGAGTCGATCGCGTACTGCTCCTCGCCCTCGGTCCACGGCGCGTCCTGCTCGGTGCGCAGGTTCACGGCCTCCGGGCCGTCGATCGAGCCCTGGTTGGACTGCCACTGCGTGAGCGGCCAGCCGTCCGCGTAGTTCGTGTAGTACGGGATGGTGTCGGGCGAGCTGTCCTTGATCGCCTCCAGCGCGTCGAGGAACTCCTCGGGCGTCGCCGGCGGCTCGGTGATCCCCGCCTTCTCCCAGACCGGCTTGTTGAGCACGTAGCCCATCGCGGTCCCGAACGTCGCGAGGCCGTAGACCTGGCCCTCGTACGCCTTGTCGTGGATGAAGCGGTACTCCTCGCCGAGCTCGTCGACCGTCCCGAGGGGCTCGAAGAAGGTCGAGAGCTGGTCTGCGTCGACGGTGTTCGGGATGAGCAGGACGTCGCCGTAGTCGCCGGAGTTGAGGCGGATCGAGACGTCGCCCTCGTAGTCCGTCACCGCCTCGAACTCGACGTCGACGTCCGGGTAGGTCTTCTGGAACTCGGTCACGTAGTCCTGGAGCACGGTGTCGACGATGTCCGTGCGGTTCGTCAGGACGGTGATCGTCCCCGACGGGCCGTCGCCGTCCCCGTCGCCCCCGCCGGTGGAGCCGCCGGAGCAGGCTCCCAGCACGAGCACCATGGCTGCGGCCGTGCTCGCGGCAAGGATGCGCCTCTTCGCCATCTCGATCCCTCATTCTCGTCGTCGTTGACAGTGCGCGCCGCCCCGGTGCGGATACAGCGCTTAAGCCGTTCGGCCGTCTGGTGCACCGGATGATCAGGTCCGATGTCGATGAGGACGAGTGAAGCGGTTAAGTTGTCGTAAGTCAACGACGCCTGGTCACGGTTCGATCACGACGACGGGAGGGCCTGGGTCGGGCGGCGTCAGCTCTCGACGCGACGCGCGGTCGTGCCCCGGGGGCGCAGCGTCGGCGTGGAGTCCAGGAAGCTGCCGCCCGCCCGGCCGTCGATGCGGTCGAACAACCGCCTCGCGACGTGGGCGCCGAAGCTCGTCACGTCGTGGCTCAGGGCCGACAGCCGGGGGTACGTCGCCTGGCACAGCGGCGAGTCGTCCCAGGCGATGATCGACAGGTCCGCGGGCACCCGGACGCCCAGCTCGCTCGCCACGCCGAGACCCGCGAGTGCCATGACGTCGTTGTCGTAGATGATCGCCGTCGGCCGCTCCGGCCCCGTGAGGAGCGTGCGTGTGGCGCTCGCCCCCTGGTCGGCCGTGTAGTCGGTCCGTCCGATCTCCCCGCTCACGCCGAGGCGCGCCACCTCCTCGCGGAACGCCACGTCGCGGATGTGCGTGTGCCCGAAGCTCGTGACCCCCGCGACGCGCGCGATGCGCCGGTGACCCACGGCATGCAGGTAGCGGACCGACTCGCGCATGGCCGAGGCGTCGTCGGTCCACACGTTCGTGAGGTCGCCGGCGAGCGCCGGGTCGCCCACCACGACGGCGGGGATCGCGTCCGGCTCGGACAGCCAGGCGACGCGCGGGTCGTCGAGGCGGAGATCGACCGTCACGACGCCGTCGACCCGGCGCGCGGCCCGCCACTTGCGGTAGGCGCGCAGCTCGGCGTCGAGGTCGGGGACCACCTGGAGGAGCAGGCCGTACGACCGTGCCGCGAGCTCGGACTCGATGCCCGCGATGAACTGCATGTAGAACGACTCGAAGCCGAGCGTGCTCGGGTCGCGCGCGAGCACCAGGCCCACGGTCTCCGTGCGCGCCCCCGAGAGCGAGCGCGCGGCCGAGCTCGGCTCCCAGCCCAGCTCCGCGGCGACGCCGAGGATGCGCGACCGGGTCTCGGCCGACACCCCTGGTCGGTTGTTCAGCGCGTACGACACCGCACCCGTGGACACCCCTGCCCGCCGGGCGATGTCCGCGATCGTGATCCGGGCCATGGTGCGCTCTCCTCGTCGTCGGGACGACCCCCGTGCCGTCGCCCACACGCTGCACTGAAGCGCTTCACCTGTCAACTGCCGCGCCTCGGCACACGGCCGCGGCGACCGACCGGACACCGCAGCGCCCGGCCGCCCGTCCCCGTCGCCGCTGCTAGGGTCGGCCCGTGCAGAAGCCGCAGCAACGAGCCACTCTGGCCGACGTCGCGCGGCTCGCCGGGGTGAGCGCCAAGACCGTCTCCCGCGTCTACGACGGCAGCACCAACGTCTCCCCCGACACCCGGCGCCGTATCGAGGAGGCCGCCGCGCGCCTGAGCTTCCGGCCCAACCTCCTCGCGCGCGACCTCCGCCACGGCGGGGTCTCGTCCGCCGTCGGCTTCGTGCTCGGCGACCTCACCAACCCGTTCTACTTCCAGGTCGCCGCCGGCATGGAGCGCGAGCTCGCGCAGCACGGTCTGACGATGGTCCTCACGGCGACCGAGGACGACCCCGCCGAGGAGGAGCGCGTCGCCGGGACGCTGCTCGCCCAGCGCGTCCGCGCGCTCGTCCTCGTCCCGATCGCGCAGGACCAGTCGTACCTCGAGAGCGAGCGCCGGCTCGGCACGCCCGTCGTGACGATCGACCGCCCCGCGCACAACCTCCTCGCCGACTCGGTCGTCCTCGACAACCGGGAGGGGACCGCGGAGGCGGTCCGGGCGCTCACGCGGCTCGGCCACCGCCGCGTCGCGTTCGTGTGCAGCCCGGGGGACCTGTACACCCACGCGGAACGGCTCGCGGGGTACCGGGAGGCCCTGCGCGAGGTGGGCGTCACGGACCCGTCGCCGTGGGAGCGCCTCGACGACGCCGGCGGGAGGAGCACCGAGGCCGCGGTGCTGGACGTCCTCGACCAGCCGGACCCCCCGACAGCGATCGTCACCGGCAACAACCGCGCGAGCGCGGCGCTCGTCCGCGCGCTCGGTCCCGCGCGCGACGACCTCGCGTACGTCGGGTTCGACGACTTCGACCTCGCCGACGCCTTCGGGTTCAGCGTCGTCGCCTACGACACCCGCGAGATCGGCCGCGCCGCCGCACGCCGCGTCCTCGAACGGCTCGCCGACCCGCAGGGCGCACCGGTCCACGTCCGCATCCCCACCCACCTCGTCGCCCGCGGCTCCGGCGAGCGTCCGCCCGCTCGCTCGAGCTAGCGGCCCGGACACCCGAGATCAGATCGCCGGGCCCGGAGACCGCTCACCGGGTCGGACCACGCTCGCGAGGTCGAACCTCGCGAGCGCCGCCTCACGATCGCACGTCCACATCTTGAGCAGTCCAGTGTGCCAACGATGGCATTCGCGAGGTTGTCGATCGTTCCGACACGTCGCTACAACAGCAGGTTTCTTCGCCGCTTCGACGCGATGTCAACGTTGACATTCGACGAGCTCGGCCCTAGCGTCCGCTGGGTCAGCACACCCCTCGGACGAAGGAGTCCTCATGTCCCGACGCTCACGTCGGTGCGCCACAGCCGCTGCGGCGGTGCTGTCGCTCCTCGCGACGCTCACGCTCGCGGCGACGCCCGCGTGGTCCTCCCCCGGCCCGACGACGTGGCCCACCGCCGCCGATCCACCGGACGACGGGCCCGTCGTCGTGAGCCTCGACGACTTCGACGGCTACGGCGACGATGCCGCGCTGTCGTCGCTGTACCCCCGCAACACGAACGGCGGGACGAACACGGCGACGCTCGTCGACTCGCCGTTCGACGCCGAGGGCGAGGACCTCGGGACCGCGATGCGGTTCGACTACGCGTTCACCAACGGCTACTCGGGTCGCTCGCGCGCGGTCGACGGCTACTGGCCCGGCCTGCAGGCGGTCGAGCTGTGGATCACGAACGGGACGCCCGGTCAGGACGTGCTGCTGCAGCTCTCCGACGGCGCGTCGTTCGAGGCGCACCTGAACGACGTCGCGGGGTTCGACCCGACGTCGACGGCGCCGCAGCGTGTGCGCGTCCCGATCGAGGACTTCCGCCCCAAGTCCGGGACCGGCACCCTGCGCACGAGCGGGATCACCTCGTTCGCGCTCTACGTCAACCAGGTCGGGGCGGGGACGGGAGGCACCATCGTGGTCGACGAGATCGACCTGCTGTTCGACGTCGCACCGCCGGTCCCGGAGGTGACGTTCCCCGCGACGCAGCTGCGCACCGACGGCGCCGGGAACCTCCTCACGCTGCTCGCCGAGCACGCCCTCGTGCCCGACGGCACGCGCGTCGTCCAGGCGACGTGGACCTCCGACGACCAGGCGGTCCTGCGCGACGCGACCCGACCCGAGCCCAAGGGCGACTTCCGCGCCGAGGGCACGATCGGCGTCCACCTCCACCAGGTGCGCCTCTTCGTCCCGGCCGAGGACGGCGGCGCGGGCACGACGTTCGCCGTCGACGTGGACACCCACCTCGAGATCGAGGTGACTGACCTGACCGCGCCCGTCGACGTCGTCGACTACCTCGACGCGATCACCGGGAC
Source organism: Cellulosimicrobium sp. GQ32 (assembly GCF_059758455.1). NCBI lineage: Bacteria > Bacillati > Actinomycetota > Actinomycetes > Micrococcales > Promicromonosporaceae > Cellulosimicrobium > Cellulosimicrobium sp. GQ32. Next base: position 94,416 of record NZ_JCAXEP010000004.1, read on the forward strand.
CGGGATGCTCTCCGCGATGCACCACGACCAGTCGTACGCGAACCCCGCGGCGAACGACGTGCTGCACCAGCGCGTCGCCAACGAGTTCGGCGTCTATCCCGCGCTGTACAGCGCGGACTTCCTCACGGGCCAGACCGTGCCGTACCGGCAGAACATGATCGACGAGGTCCGCCGTCAGTGGGACGCGGGGAACCTGGTGCAGATCATGTTCCACGTCTCGCCGCCGCAGTACACCGTGGCCCAGGAGGTGCAGGGCGGCTGGGGCGGCGACCAGGCGCACGAGACGCTCCCGAGCCCCAACCGGATCTACTCGTTCCTCTACGAGGACCGGTGGGACGAGCTGCTCACAGACGGCTCGCCGCTCAACGAGAACTGGAAGCTGCGCCTGGACGAGTACGCGCGCCTGCTCCAGCCGCTCGAGGACGCGGGCGTGACGGTCATGCTGCGCCCGTTCCACGAGATGAACCAGCACGTGTTCTGGTGGGGCGGGCGGCCCGGGCTCGACGGCAGCGCCGGCCTGTACCGCATGGTCCACGACTACCTGGAGCAGGAGAAGGGTCTGTCGAACATCGTGTGGGTCTGGAACGTCCAGGACCTGCCCGACGACTACGGCTTCGCCGACGGCGATCCCAAGTTCGACCGCTACGAGGGCCTCGAGGGCGGGCTGCCCGAGTACGACGCCGACGACTGGTCGAGCTTCAGCCCCGGCGCGGACTACTACGACGTGCTGTCCGTCGACTTCTACGACGTCGAGGGCTACGCGCCGCGGCACTACGAGCAGGCGCAGCGCATCGCGCAGCGCGACGGCAAGCCGATGATCGTCGGCGAGACGTTCGTCTTCCCGACGCAGGACGAGATCGCCGCGCAGCCGGACTGGTCGCTCGCCATGCCGTGGGGTGTGCGGACGTGGAACCACAACACGCCGCAGGCCATGGCGACGTTCTACGAGCACAGTATCGGCGCCGCGGGGCTGCCCCGGTTCACGACGCGTGACAACACGGCGACACCGACGGCCACGGACGCGCGCGTCGTCGGCGTCGTGAACCCGCACGGGTACGAGGTCGCCGCGCTCGCGGTGCGCTACTCCGCGCCCCTCCCCGCGGGCGAGCTCGACCCGGCGGCGTTCGCCGTGCGGGCGGACCTCGACGGCCCGACGCCGGACACGTCGTCGGACGGCCCGCGCACCGTGGTCCGGGCCTACACCGCGGCGGGTCCCGACGGCGCCGCATGGCCCGACGGCGCCGGCTCACCCGGGCAGGAACCCGTGCCGGGCGAGTGGGTCGTCCTGGAGCTCGACACCTCCGACACCAACGCGGCCGGGACGTTCTACTCCGGGACGACGCAGACCTACGACCTGGCCGCCGCGTACTCGGTGACCCAGGTCGCCGACGTGCACGTCGGCGGGACGACCCTGCCCGCGTCCGACGGGCCGGTCGCGGCGTCGGCGGTCGACACGCCCGTCGTCGACGAGTACGAGGCCGGGGTGTGGGACGGACCGGGCGACGCGTTCCGGTACCGGCTCTTCACCCCGCACGCGTACCGCGACGCGCCGGACGACGACACGCTCTACCCGCTCGTGCTCACGCTCCACGGCACGGGCGAGACCGGCACCGACAACGCCGTCCAGCTCCTCGGCAACCAGCTCTCGGTCGCGTTCGCCGCGCCCGAGCGCCAGGCGAGCGACCCGGCGTTCGTCCTGTCGCCGCAGCGCGCGCCCGACCAGGACTGGCTCACGCCCTCCGGGCGCGAGGCGCTCGTCGGGATGGTCGAGGACCTGGTCGACCGCTACCCGGTCGACCCCGACCGCGTGTACCTCACCGGGCTCTCGCGCGGCTCGCGCGCGAGCTGGCCGCTGCTCGCCGAGGACGGCGACCTCTTCGCCGGAGCGCTGCTCGTCGCAGGTGGTGAGTCGGCCGAGCTCACGGCGCAGATCGCCGACCTGCCGGTCTGGGTGCACCATGCGATCGACGACCCGACGGCGCCATACGGCCTCACCCTCACCGCCCTCGAGGGCCTCGAGCGTGCGGGCGCCGTCGTGACGCGCGGCGAGTGGGCGGGCAACCTCCCGCGCGACGCGGCCGCGGCGCGGGCACAGGCGCTGTGGGACGAGGCCCGCGCGGCCGGGAGCGACGTGCTCCACACCGCGTACTCGCCCGGCACGACGGGCACGCCGGACCGGCCGGCGTACCCGCACTCGTCGTGGATCCCGACCTACGCGAACCCGGTCGTCCTGGACTGGCTCTTCACGCAGTCGCGCGACGACGGCCAGTCGGTCTCGGTCGAGGCGTCGGCACGTTGCCTCGCCGGGAAGGCGTACGTCGCGGTGCGGGCGGCGAACGACGGTGGCGCCCCGGTCGGCATCACCCTCACCACGCCGTACGGCAGCAGGACGTACTCGACCGTGGGGCCCGGCTCGAACGCGTACCAGTCGTTCGCCTCGCGGGCGACGGCTGTCGCGGCGGGGACAGCGACCGTCACCGTCACCGCGGGCGACGGCGCCGTCACGACGCTCGACGCCCCCTATGACGCCGCGACCTGCGGGTAGCGTCCGACCTTCCCGCACGTCGTCCGACGACGGGCGACGCCCCTGACGCCCGCATGGGGCGTCGGGGGCGTCGTCGCGCAGGAGAAGCCCCGCTCTTGGTAGGACGGCAGCTCAGTGGACGGCGGCGAGCAGGACGCCGACCCCGACGAAGAGGCCGCCGAAGAGCCGGTTGACGGTGCGCTGCCCGCGCGGGCTGCGGGTCAGCCGCCGCAGCCCCGTGGCCGCGGTCGCGAAGAAGAACCACATGACGAGCACGTCGATCACGACGACCGTCACCCCGAGCACGACGTACTGCGGCAGCAGCGGGCGGTCCGGCCGGACGAACTGCGGGATGAACGCGAGGAAGAAGACGATCGCCTTCGGGTTCGTGAGGTTGACGAGGAGCCCACGCCGGACCATGGACCACCGCGACTCCGGTCCGCGCGCGACGGCCTCGCCGTCGTCGCTGCTCGGACGCGACCGCCACTGCCGGATCCCGAGGTAGACGAGGTAGGCGGCGCCGCCGTACCTGACGACGTCGAACAGGACGGGCGAGCCCGCGACGAGCACGCCGACGCCGGCCGCCACGATCGCGACGTGCGCGACGAGGGCGAGCTGCTGGCCGAGGATCCCCCAGATGGAGCGCGCCCACCCGACGCCGATCGAGTTGGCCATCGTGTTGACCGCTCCCGCGCCCGGCGTGAGCGAGATGAGCACCCCGGCGGCCGCCAGGGTCGTCCAGACCGACCACGCCATGGCGGACAGGATAGGCGCCCGCCGGCGGTCGCCGAGCAGGCCGAGCGCGCCGCGTACCCAGAGCGCCGTGCACCCAGAGCGGAGTGCCCCGGGCACGACGACGGCCCGCCCGGCCCTTCTGGGTCGCGCGGGCCGTCGTCGGGCCTTGTCCTCAGCCGCAGGCGACCGCCGGGTACGGGACGTCGAGCGCGACGGTGTCGTCACCCGACGCGACGGTGACGGCCGCCGCCCCTCCGGGCGCCGACGTCGCTCGGACCGCGAACGACTGGTACGCGTTGGCCCCCGGCGCGACGGCCGCGAAGACCTTGCTCCCGTACGGCGTGCCGAGCGTCACGGCGACGGGCGCGTCGCCGTCGTTCGTCGCCCGGACGGCGACGTACGCCTTCCCGGCGAGACACCGCGAGGACGCCTCGACCGTCACGGGCACGTCCGGTCCCACCACGGCGGTCCGCACGTCGTCGACGACGAGCACCGCCGGCCCGCCGCCCCCGAGGTAGAACGAGATCTCCGTGATCGTCTGGAGGTCCGGGCGACCGCCGCCGCCCGCCCACGGCGGGAGCGCGAGGTCCGCGAACGGCACGTGCACGACCCCCGCCGGCTGCGGGCCCACATCGGGCAGCACGGTCTCCCAGAACTGGCCGCCGGCGACGACCTGCACGGTGACTCTCTGGCCCACGCCGAGGCCGGAGCGGTCGAGCCACAGGTCGAGGCCCTCGTAGCCCCACCACGACTGCGGCGCGTCGAACGTGCGGGTCACGCCCGCGTACCCGGACGACGCGAGCGTCGTCGTGAGCCGCATCGCCAGACCGCCGTCGGCGCCGGGGACGAGCGTCGCCGTGATCGGGTCTCCCCCGGTGTTCGCGCGGTGCGCGGCGGTGAGCGCCGCGTCGTCGGCGAAGCCCTCGTAGTCCTCGACCACGAGCGGCTCAGTCGGCAGCGCGTCGGTCGCGAAGGTCCGCGGCCCGCCCGTCATGCCCGTGCTCCCCGCACCGTTCAGCGCCGCGACGTGCCACGTGTACGACGTCGCGGGCTCGAGCTCCACGGCTGGCGCGAGGCTCGTGCCGCGCACCTCCGCGGACAGGAGCGGCGTGCCGGCGGCGTCGGTCCGGGCGAGCGTCACGCGGTAGGTCGCTGCCTGCGCGGCCGGCTCCCACCGCAGGGTCGGCGTGCCGCGCAGGGCGGACGCGCCGTCGTCGGGCGCGAGGGCTGCGAACGCGCCCGGAGCGGCGAGCTCCCCGCCCGTGCCGAACAGGCGCACCTGGCCGAGCTGCTGCGCCCACTCGGGCGTCGCGTCGGCGGGCCAGGCGACGCGCACCGCGTCGGTCCCCGCGGGCAGGGGCGCGGTGTACGCGAAGCGCCCCCACGCGCCACCCACGGCCCCCGGAGCGCCGGCGACCGCGACGTCGAGGCCCTGCCAAGTGCCGCCGACCCGCGCCTCGAATGTGAGGTGGGCCGGCTCGGCGTCGGGCCAGTACCACCCCGTCGCCTCGAGGCGCGTGAGGCCGTCCGCCTCCCACGCGAGCGACGCCGCGCCGGGCGCGTCGCGCTTCGCCCGCCCGGCGTCGCCGCCGAACAGGCCCGGGTTGCCGGTGTCGATGCCGACCGACCCCTCGACGCTCGCCCCCGACAGGTCGTCCAGAGCGTCGTCGACCACGGGCAGGTCGGCGGCGCCGCGCAGCGTGACGCGCTCGAGCCGCGCCGACGCGCCCGCGGGCCACGTGACGCGCAGCCGCTCGCCCTGCGCCGCGGACACGGAGACCCGGAAGCACCCTTCCCCGTCCGGCCCGACGGCGGTGCTCGCCGCGGCCCACGTCTCGCCGTCGGCGCTGGTCTCCACGGCGAGCGCCGCGACGTCGGCGGCGGTCGTCGACCGCACGCGCAGCTCCGCGCCGCTCAGGCCGTCATGGGCCCACGTCGCGTGCGCGGCGCCGTCGCCGGCCGGGCCGAGGAGCGCGACGTCGCCGTCGGGCGTGACGCGCAGCCCGGCGTCGTCGACGAGCGGGCGCTGCGTCTCGAGCGGGTCGACGAGGACCTGCTCGCCCGCCGCGACGACGACCGGCTCCGAGGCCGGCCCGTCCGCGCCGTCCGTTCCGACCGGGACGACACGGTAGGCCGCGTCGCCGCCCGCGGACGTGTCGAGGTACGGCTCGCCCGTGTCCGTGAGGCCCTCGGCGACGGCCTCGAACGGCCCGGTCGGAACGCCGTCGGACACCGCCGCGCGCTCGACCCGGTACGTCGCCGCGCCCGCGGCCCCGCGCCACGACACCTCGTGGAACCCGTAGGTGCTGCCGACCGACGTCACGAGCGGCTGCCCCACCTCGACGGGGACCGGGGCGCCCGCGAGCGTCGCCGAGAAGTCGCGGATCGCCGCGACGTTGCCGCGCATGCGGTCGTCGGTGCCCGGGTAGTGCAGCGTGAAGCCGTCGTCGTGCGGGACGAGGCCGGACGCGTCGTCGTGCCCGAAGAGCGACCAGAACATCATCCCGGTGACCTCGGGCTCGGCCGCGAGCGGCTCGAGCAGCTCGGGTGTCGCGGCGGTCGAGGCGTACTCGCCGGCGACGTACACCTTCCCGGCGTCGGTGATGCGGGCCGCGTCCGCGCGGACGCCGCTCACCGTCGGCGGGTAGTAGTGCACGTCGACGATGTCGACGAGCGGGGACGCGAGCGTGTCGTCGTCGATGCCGAACCGCTTGCCCGCCGCGACGAGCTGGCGCGGCGCGCGCTCGGAGATCTCGGTGGCGACGTGCTCGACCCACTGCGGCGTCATGCCCTCGAGCTCGTTGCCGAGCTCCCACGCGAGGACCGTCGGGTCGTCCTTGAGCGCGAGCCCGGTGTACGGGTTCACGTGGTCCATGACGTGGTGCACGTAGTCCGTGAAGTCCGCGACGACCCGCGGGTCGGAGTAGAACTCCGCGCACGGCGTCAGCGGGGACGTCGGCGCGCACAGCCCGTACGGGGCGCCGAAGTCGCGGTGCCCGCCGTGGTAGTACGCCCACTCGTCGGTCAGCGGCAGGATCAGGCGGATGCCCTTCGAGGCGGCGTAGGCGACCGCGTAGTCGATGCTCGCGAACGCGTCGGCGTCGTACCCCGCCTCCTTCGACGGGAGGATCGCGAGCGGCGTACCCGTCGAGGCGAGCATGTGCGAGCGCACGACCGTCACCCCGAGGTTCGACGCCGTGTCGAGCGCGTCGCGGATGCGGAAGAACGTCGGGTAGTCGACCACACCGGGCGGGACGTTCTCGTCGAGGCCGAGCCAGTAGATGTTCGTCCCGCTGAAACGGAACGTCTCTCCGTCGAGGACGAGGCGCGTGCCGTCGCGCTCGACGAACGAGGTGTTGCGGCTCTCGCCGAGGGGTGCGCTCACGGCGGGGTTCTCCTTCGTCGGGGCGGCAGCAGCGGTGCTGGTCGGGCTGCCACCCGCGCTGCCTGCGGCGGCGCCGACCGGGACGACCGTACCCACGAGCGCCAGCACGACGGCGGTCGCCAGCCCGAGCGGTCGGCGTCCGGCAGGTGGTCGGCGTCCGGCGTGCGGTCGGCCGCGGTGGGTCTCGGCGTTGCCTGCGCGGGGCCTCGCCGCGCGCAGTCGTCGTGGGGTCATCGTCCGCTCCTTCGCGTCGGTGGCGCGTCGGCCGCCCGACGCAGGGCGACCGTAGATCGTGGTGGTGAATCATGTCAACGCTGTCACGATGTAATCGCTCCTACCACTGGGGCTGGTGATAACAAGGCATTAAGCGGTTCATGACAACGGTAGACAGACCTGTCGGCGCGGTACTACCGTTGCCGCCCGTCAGGCACCACTCACGCAACGACGCGGAGGACGCATGCGACACCTCACCCCAGCCCACGGCAGACCCGGCAACGCATCCGGGCCTCGACCCGACGTGACGACGACGGCCCGCCCGAGCGCCCCACGACGAGCCCTCGCCGCGCTCGCCGTGGGCCTCGCAGCCCTGCTCGTGGCCACGCTCGTCCCGACGGCCCCTGCCGCGCACGCCTTCCCGGCACGCGACAAGCAGGCGGTGATCGACTACCTGCGGTCCATCACCGGGACCTCGATCGTCTCGGGCCAGCACAACAAGGAGCCGGCCTCGGCACCCGGCCAGTACACGCAGCAGGTGCGCGACATCACGGGTCAGTACCCGGGCCTGTGGGGCGGCGACATGATGTTCCGGGGCCAGGACCAGGCGAACCGGCAGCGCGTCGTCGACCAGGCGAAGACGGAGTGGGCGAACGGATCGCTCGTCGCGCTCACGTGGCACGCGTGCTCCCCGACCGGCCCGGGGACGTGCGAGTTCGAGGGCGGCGTCAAGACGCAGATCAGCCAGAGCCAGTTCGAGCAGGTCGTCACGGGCGGCACCGCGCTCAACCAGACCTGGCGCGCGCGCATGGCCGAGGTCGTGCCGTACCTGCGCCAGCTCAAGGACGCCGGGGTGCCCGTGCTGTGGCGGCCGTTCCACGAGATGAACGAGACGTGGAACTGGTGGGGCGGCCGCGCAGGGGTCAACGGCGGCGCGAAGATCTACCAGCAGATGAAGGACTACTTCGACTCCCAGGGGCTCGACAACCTCATCTGGGTCTGGAACGTCCAGGACAACCCGAACGCGAACTGGGCGAGCTACTACCCCGGCAGCTCGTACGTCGACGTCGTGAGCCTCGACGTCTGGTACAAGAACCACCCCAGCCAGTCCGACTACCAGCAGCTCCAGTCCATCGCCGGGAGCAAGCCCCTCGCGATCGCCGAGATGGGCAAGGTCCCGAACGACGCGCTCCTCACGGCCCAGCCGCGCTGGAGCTACTTCATGGTCTGGTCCGAGCAGCTGCGCGGGAGCAACACGAACGCGGAGATCCAGGCGGCGTACTTCCACCCGCGCGTGCTCAACCAGGGCGAGGTGCAGCTCGGCTCCGGCGGCGGGTCGCCCGAGCCCGGCCCGTCTCCCGCGACCGGCGCGATCGTCGGGCTCGCCGGCAAGTGCGTCGACGTCGCCGCATCGGGCACCGCCAACGGGACCGCCGTCCAGCTCTACACGTGCGCGCCGGGCGTCGCGCAGACGTGGGAGGTGCGCTCCGACGGCACGATCCGCAACCCGAACGCGGGGAGGTGCCTGGACGTCGCCGGCCAGGGCACGGCCAACGGCACGGTGGTCCAGATCTGGGACTGCAACGGCTCGGGCGCGCAGCAGTGGGTGTACTCGGCCGCGACGCAGTCCCTGCGCAACCCGCAGGCGAACAAGTGCCTCGACGTCACGAGCCAGTCGTCGGCGGACGGGACGCGGCTCCAGGTCTGGGACTGCACGGGCACCGCGAACCAACGGTGGACCCTGCCGTCCTGACTCCCCGGTCCGGCTCGCCCGGCGGTCGTGAGCGCCCCCTCGCGATCGCCGGGCGAGCCTGTCAGGTGCGCAGCGAGCCGACGTGGAAAGGTTGCCTCATGACCGGGCCAGCCGACTCCACCACCCCGCCCCCCGTCGTCGTGCCCGCGGACGCGCTCGCGGCCGCGGCAGCGGGCCGCACGTTCGACCCGCACGCCGTGCTCGGCCCGCACCTGGCGCCCGACGCCGGCGACGCGCGCGCCGTCGTCCGGGTCCTGCGCCCGCTCGCCGACGAGGTCGTCGTCGTCACGACCGACGGCGAGCACGCGGCCGCGCACGAGCAGGACGGCGTGTGGGCCGCCGTCGTCCCGGTGCACCAGGACGCCGACGGGACCCGGCACGCCCCCGACTACCGCGTCCGGGCGCGCTACGGCCACGAGGCCACGACCGCCGACGACCCCTACCGCTTCCTGCCCACGCTCGGCGAGGTGGACCTGCACCTCATCCGGGAGGGGCGGCACGAGGAGCTGTGGCGCGCCCTCGGGGCCAACCTGCGCACGTACCCCAGCACGCTCGGCGACACCAGCGGCACCGCGTTCGCCGTGTGGGCACCCAACGCACGCGCGGTCCGGGTCATCGGCGACTTCAACGGCTGGGGCGCGACGCACCCGATGCGCTCGCTCGGCTCGAGCGGCGTCTGGGAGCTGTTCGTCCCCGGCGTGGGCGCGGGCGCTCGCTACAAGTACGAGATCCTCGGCCCCGACGGCTCGTGGCGGCAGAAGGCGGACCCGCTCGCCAAGGCGGCGGAGGTGCCGCCCGCGACGGCGAGCATCGTCGTCGAGTCGCAGTTCGTGTGGTCCGACGACGCCTGGCTGGCCGCGCGCGCCGCCCACGACCCGCACACGCAGCCCCTCAGCATCTACGAGGTGCACCTCGGGTCGTGGCGCCAGGGCCTGTCGTACCGCGACCTCGCCGAGCAGCTCACCGCCTACGTCGTCGAGCAGGGCTTCACGCACGTCGAGCTCCTGCCCGTCGCCGAGCACCCGTTCGGCGGGTCGTGGGGCTACCAGGTCACCGGCTACTACGCGCCGACGTCACGCTTCGGCCACCCCGACGACTTCCGCTACCTCGTCGACCGCCTGCACGCCGCCGGGATCGGCGTCGTCGTCGACTGGGTCCCCGCGCACTTCCCGCGCGACGAGTGGGCCCTCGCCCGCTTCGACGGCACGCCCTGCTACGAGCACGCCGACCCGCTGCGCGGCGAGCAGCCCGACTGGGGCACGTTCGTCTTCGACTTCGGTCGCAACGAGGTCCGCAACTTCCTCGTCGCCAACGCGACCTACTGGCTCGAGGAGTTCCACGTCGACGCGCTGCGCGTCGACGCCGTCGCGTCCATGCTCTACCTCGACTACTCGCGCGGCCCCGGCCAGTGGCACCCCAACGTGCACGGCGGCCGCGAGAACCTCGAGGCCATCGCGTTCCTCCAGGAGGCCAACGCCACCGCCTACCGGCGCACGCCCGGCGTCATGATGATCGCCGAGGAGTCGACGGCCTGGCCCGGCGTGACCCGGCCGACCTCGTCCGGCGGCCTCGGGTTCGGGCTCAAGTGGAACATGGGCTGGATGAACGACTCCCTGCGCTACGTCGCCGAGGAGCCCATCAACCGGCGCTACCACCACCACGAGATCACCTTCTCGATGGTCTACGCCTACTCCGAGCAGTTCGTCCTGCCGATCAGCCACGACGAGGTCGTGCACGGCAAGGGCTCGCTCTACGGCAAGATGCCCGGCGACGACTGGCAGAAGCGCGCCGGCGTGCGCGCGTTCCTCGCCTACCAGTGGTCCCACCCCGGCAAGCAGCTCCTCTTCATGGGCAGCGAGATCGGCCAGCACTCCGAGTGGAACGAGGGCCGGTCGCTCGATTGGGACGGCCTCGCCGCCGACCCCGGGCGGCAGGGCGTCCAGCGCGCGGTGCGCGACCTCAACGCCCTCTACCGCGCGACCCCCGCGCTCTGGGAGCTCGACCACGACCCCGTCGGCTTCGAGTGGCTGGATGCCGACGACGCCGACCACAACGTCCTCGCCTTCGTGCGCCGCGGGCGCGACGGCAGCGAGGTCGCGGTCGTCGTGAACTTCGCCGGCACGCCGCACGAGGGCTACCGCGTCGCGCTGCCGTCCGGCGGGGCGTGGCGCGAGGTGCTCAACACCGACGCCGAGGTCTACGGCGGGTCCGGCGTCGGCAACCTCGGCGAGGTCGAGGCGGAGGCCGTCCCGTGGAAGGGCCGTGCGCACTCCGCGGCCCTGCGCCTGCCTCCGCTCGGCGCGCTGTACCTCGTCCCGTCGCCGAGGTAGAGGTCTGGTCCGCCGACATCGAGGTCTGGTCCGCCGACATCGAGGTCTGGTCTGCCGACCTCGAGGTCTGGTCACCCTGGGTGGTGGGTGGGGTGGTGGCGCCGGGTCTACCATCCGCCGCTCGTCCCTCGCGGCTCCCGCCAGGCCCGCCGCGACCCGGCGCCACCACCCCACCCACCCGGCTTCGTCTCGCCTTGTGCGGTGAATCCCTCAGCGCGACGGCGGCCGGTCACCGTAAGGTGACCGGCCGCCGTCGAGAGGGGTGCTTACGCCGCGCTCGTGTCTCAGTAGAGGCTGATCGCGAGGCGCTGGCGGGCCTTGCCGACGCGGGGGTCGGTGGGGCCGACGACCTCGAAGTAGTCGAGGAGGCGCACGCGCAGCTTCTCCTTGCCGTCGGCGTCCGCGCCGGGGAGGAGGTCGAGCAGGCGGCCGAGCGCGTCGTCGACGTGGCCACCGAGGATGTCGAGGTCCGCGATGGCGAGCTGGGCGTCGACGTCCTGCGGTGCGGCGGCGGCCGCGGCGCGGACGGTCCCGAGGTCGGCGTCGCGCGTGCGCTGGAGGAGCCGCACCTGCGCGAGGCCGGCGACGGCGAGCGCGTCGCGCGGGTCCTGCTTGATCGCCTTCTCGTAGGCCGCGACGGCGGCGTCGAGGTCGTCGCGCTCGATCGCGTCGTACGCCTCCTGGTGCAGCGGCGGGAGCTCGGGCTCGGGCTCCGGGGCGGGCTCGGCGGGCACCGGCTCGCCGTCGCCGCCCTGGGACGGCGCCCGGCCGGTGACGCCGTTCGCCTCGGCGGCCTGGAGCACCTGGTCGATCACCGAGCGCACCTGCTCCACGGGCGCAGCACCCTGGAACAGCGGCACCGGCTGCCCCTGGAGGATCGCGACGACGGTCGGGACGCCCTGCACCTGGAACGCGGCGGTGATCTGCGGGTACGCCTGGGCGTCGACGCGGGCCAGGAGGAAGCGGCCCGCATACTCGCCGGCGAGCGCGCCGAGGTCGGTGCCGAGCTGGGCGTTCGCCTGGTCGGTCGGGATCCAGAGCAGGACGACGACCGGGTACTGCGTCGAGTCCTGGACGAGCTGGCCGAACGTCTCGTCCGTGACGTCGACGACGTAGCCTCCGGCCGCGGGCGCGCCGCCCTCCTCCCCCGGCGGCGGGGACTGCGGCCGGTTCAGCGCGGACAGGTCGACCGCTCCGCGCACGTCGAACGCGGGCTGCTGGGTAGGTTCGCTCATGGAGGCAATCCTAGGGAGGGTCAGCTGTTCGCGACGGACGTCGCGACGTGCTCGTTGCCCACGACGCGGATCTTCTCCTCCGACCCGGCGGGCGGGACGTAGAGCGCGACCACGTCCTGGTACCCGACCTTGAGCACGTTCGTCGGGGTCTTGTCGCCGTAGAGCGCCTTGATCGTCTCGGTGTCGGGCGGGACCTGCGCGCCCTCCTCGGCCGTCATGGACTCCGCCGACGTCATGGCGCCGACCACGAGCGCGCCGCCGTCCGCGGTGCGGACCGCGCGGACCTGCTCGTCGGCGTCGGGCGTGAACGTCAGCGCGTACTTGCCGGCCGCGGGCTCGAGCGCCGTGGTCCAGGCCTGGGCGCGCTCGGCGAGCAGCGTCCGGAAGGAGTCGTCCTCGAACGCCTCGGCGTAGCCGGAGCCCGTCCCCAGGTTGAGCACGTCGGCATACTGCGCGACGGCGTCCGTCGGCGTGACGAGGAGGCTCGAGTCGTCGGGTGCGACGGCCTCGCTCCCGATGCTCGGGTCGGCGAAGCTCGGCATGGTCACACCGGGAAGCAGGCGGACCCACGCCCAGAGCTGATAGGGATCCCGCGCGCCGGCCTGCTCGAGCACGGACAGGCGCGGGGTCTGGAGGCTCTCGGGCTGGACGCTCACGGCATACGAGGTGCGGGGCCAGGTCTGCGTCGTCGGGATGACGACCTGCTGGGCCTCGGTCGGCAGCTCGGTCACGAGGTCCGCGTTGCCGCGTGCGACGGCGACGGCGAGCTGGCTCGTGCGGATGGCGAGCGCCGGGCCGACGACGCGGCCCTCGAGCTGCTTCGGGTCGTTGGCCTCGCTCGCCGCCGCGAGCGCCGACGCGACCGCGTCCAGCACCACGGTCTCCTGCGCCTCGGAGAGGACGGGAGGGGGCGGGTCCTGGGTCGGGTCCGGCTGCGCCGTCGGCAGCGGGGAGGAGCAGGCGGCGAGCAGGAGCGCGCCGACCAGACCGCCGGCCACCCCGGCGAGGTGACGGCGCGCGCCGCGAGGGCGTGCCGTGTCGCGGGTGGTGCTGATCATCGGGTGCTGTCCTTCGTCTCGTCCGTGTCACGCTGCGGGTCGGGCGCCTCGCCCGCCGTGCTGCCCGGGGTGAATCCCCACGCCCGACGCCAGGCGTCGGCACGGGTCGTCGCGCTGTCCTGCGTGGTCGGGTGCCCGTCGGCCGCGTCGACGGCCGGCTGGGCCGCGGTCTTGGGCCGCCGCTCGCCTCGCGCGACGATGGGGATCTGACCGGTGAGCCACGCGCGCCGGGGCTTCTGGGCACGCGCCTGCTGCTGGGCGAGCCGCTCGGCCTCCTCACGCTCGCGGAGCTCGCGTCGCGTGAGCATGCGCACCTGCGCCGTGTCGGTCGGCACCTCTCCGTCGGCCGTCTCGTCTTGGCGCTCGCCCGACGACGTTCCCGGCGCGTCCGCAGCCGGGGCGACCGCGGGGGTGGCCGACGTCGCGGTGCCGCGCCCCGACGGGCCGCGGCGCTTCGGTCGCAGGCTCGCGGCGCCGATCCCGAGGCCCAGGAGGATGAGCACCGCACCGCCGATGACGCCTGGCCACAGGTACGGCGTCTCGACCTGGCGCGGCCAGGAGAGCTCGAGCGTCGGGGCGACGGCGCCCTCCCCGACGCCGGCCACGAGCAGCTGCCAGCGGCCGGGCTGGTCGGACCAGCGCAGGCTCGCCGAGCCCGCGCCCGTCGACTCCTCGAACCACATGTCCGACCCCGCGGGGTCGACACCGACGACGGCAGTCTCGGTCGGCGTCTCGCCCTCGGCCGGGGTTTCGTCGCCCGCAGGGGACTCCCCCTCTGCGGCCTCACCGTCGGCAGGCGTCTCACCGTCGGCGGGAGCATCCTCGGCCGGGGTCTCCCCCTCTGCGGGAGCCTCGCCGTCAGCAGGAGTCTCGCCCTCCGCGGGCGTCTCCTCCGCAGCGGCCGGCTCGACCGCGCGGGTCGCGAGCGCGTCCCAGTCGCTGAGCCCGGTGACCACGCCGTGGGCGTCCTCCCCGACCCAGCCGGTCACGTCGACCTCGCGCCCGATCGCGAGGGTCACCTGCTGCTCGCCCGGTGCCGTGGCACGGATCGTCACGTCCTCGGCCACGAGGTCCAGGACCCCGGGCTCGGTGACGAGCATGGTCCCGTCCCCCGTGTAGGCCGTGGTCGCCACGACGGTGTCGCTGTCCCGCCAGACCGTGGCGGACGCGACGCCGAGGCCGACGGCGACGAGCCCTCCCACGAGCAGGAGGGCGGCGATGATTCGTTGGAGCACCGAGCTTCCCTTCGTCGATCGACGTTCCAGAATAGGTGCGAAACCCCTCGTGGATCGACCGCGGGGGATCGTGCACGGATCCTCACGATCCGTTCACGAGCCCCTCTCCCCGCGGTCCCACGCTCGTCAGCCGACCTTCAGGAAGGGCGGGCGCGGCGCCGTCGGACCGGCCTGCCGCCTCGCCCTGTGCCGCCAGTCCCGCAGCACTGCGACCATCGTCTCACCTGCTCCAATCCGGGTATTCAGGACAGCCCGATCCCCGTATCCTGGTCGGAGCACGGCGGGGCCGTGGCACGACCGCCGCGCCCTCCCTCCTCACGAGGGACGCCGCCCGGCGGCGGACGCCGCGACGAACCAGCACCGGAGGTCATCGACGTGTCCGACGAGCGCACGCTCTTCCCCATCACGATGCGCGGGTACGACCGCGTCCAGGTCGAGGCCCAGCTCGCCAAGCTGGAGAAGGCCGTGGAGGACGCGCGCTCGCGCGTCGAGGCCGCGGACGCCCGCGCCATGCAGCTCACGAGCGAGCTCTCCGACGCGCAGCGGCAGCTCCGCGAGGCGGAACGCCCTTCGTACGCCGGCCTCGGCTCCCGCATCGAGCAGCTCATGCGCTCGGCGGAGGAGCAGTCCGCGGACATCCTCTCCCAGGCCAACGCCCAGGCCGCCGACATCATGGCGCGCGCCAAGCTCTCGGCCGGTCAGGTCCGCTCCCGCGCCGAGAACGAGGTCGCCGAGCTCCTCAACAGCGCGCGGCTCGAGTCCGAGGAGATCCGTGCCACGAGCGCGTCGGAGGCCGAGGGCACGCTGCTCAGCGCCCAGCGCCGGGCCGAGGAGTTCGTCGGCTCCGCCGAGCGCGAGGCCGCGCGCATCCAGAGCGCCATCGCCACCGAGGAGAGCGAGCGCCGCGCGTCGCTCGAGCGCGAGCTCGGGACGCTCAAGGCGACGGCGGAGCGCGAGACGACGGAGCTCCGCGTCACCACCGAGCGCGAGGCCGCCGAGCTGCGCGCCCGTGTCGCGGCGGAGACCGCCGCCCAGCGCGAGGCCGCCGAGCGCGAGTCCGCCGAGCTCCTGGAGAACGCGCGCCGTGAGGCGCAGCGCCAGGTCGACGAGGCGCAGCGCAAGGCGACCGAGGCCGCCAACGCGGTCACGTCGGAGATGGAGGAGCTGCGCGACAAGGCCCGTACCGCGCTCGCGGACGCCGAGCTCGAGGTCGTGCGTCGCCGCGAGGAGGCGGAGCGCGAGAACGCGGAGCGGCACGCCGCCGCCAAGGCCGAGACGGAGAAGCTCGTCTCCACGGCCGAGGAGCACGCGGCGGAGGCCGAGAAGCGTGTGGCGCTCGCGCTGGAGCAGGCCGAGAAGGTTCGCCGGGAGTCCGACGCGTACGTCAAGGACCTCATGTCGACGGCCCGTCGCAACGCCGACCAGATCGTCGCCGAGGCGCGGTCGTTCGCGGACCAGACGGTCAGCGACGCGAAGGCGGAGGCCGAGCAGCAGCGCAACGTGGCCCAGCGCCAGCTCGAGGACCTCACGCGCCAGCACGACTCGATCAACACCTACCTCGACGAGCTGCGAGGGCTCCTCGGCGGCGAGGCCGAGGCCGCGAAGGCTCCCGCGAAGAAGAAGGCGGCGGTGCCCGCGGGCACGCCCGCGCAGCAGGCGCGCGCGGCGACGCTCATGACGGCGGAGTTCCCGGTCGTCGCCGAGGAGCCGGCCCCGCAGGGCGGGTCGGGCGCCTCGACGAAGCGTGGCTCCGCCGGTCAGGCGGACGCCGAGGCCGAGACCGCGACCGACGCTCCCGCGCCGGCCTGACCGGTGTCCTCCGCGGACCCGTCGGGCCGCACCGGGTCCGCTGCCGACGACTGGCGTCGGCAGCGGACCGAGGCCGCGGCGCACCAGCAGCGCGAGCTCGACCGCCAGCGCGCGCGGGAGAGCGCCGCGGCGCGCGCGCTCCTCGCCGAGTTCGTGGTGCGTGCTCATGAGCGCGGCCTCGCGCCCGAGCCGCTGCGGGCCCGGTCGTTCGACGGCAGCACCACCTACCGGACCCCGCTCAAGGGCTGGTACCTGCGCCGCAACCGCAGCGTCGCCGTCGGCGAGGACGGGGAGTTCTACGTCCTCGGGGTGCCCGGCACCGTGCTGGGGCGGCTGCGCGGGGTGGTCGTCGAGCCGTCGGACCCGCCGCTCGTGCTCGGCAAGGGCGGTCGGGACGGCGAGTCGATCGACCTCGCGGACGCGCTCGCGCTGGTGCTCGACGGGCGCTGACCGCCGGCGGGCACGGCACGGCGGGGACGGCCCGCGTGGTCAGGCCGCAGCGCGGGCCAGGAGGTCTGCCAGGGCGTCCGCGACGGCCGCCGGGTCCTCGACCGCGCTCATGTGCCCGGCCCCGGGCACGAGGACCAGCTGCGCGGCGGGCGCGGCGTCGGCCATGTGCTCCGCCTCGGCCGCGGGCGTGAGCGTGTCCTCCTCCCCCACGACGACGGCCACCGGGCCGGCGAAGTCCTCGAGGACGTGGGTGCGGTCCGGCCGGGCCGCCATCGCGCGCTGCGACCACGCGACGCCGTCGGGCCGCTGGCCGCGGATCCACTCCTCGACCCTCGCGGTGAGGTGCTTGCGCGCGGCCTTGCTCGTCTCGCCGAGCATCACGCCGGGCATGCCGAGGACGGCGTCGACGGTCTGGGACCGCGCGGCGTCGTCCGCGATGCGCAGCCTGTTGGCGGCGGCCTCGTCGGTGTCTGCGGTCGACTTGGTGTCCACGAGCCCGAGGCCGGCGACCATGTCGGGATGCCGCTCCGCGAGCGCGAGGGCGACGTAGCCACCCATCGACAGCCCCGCGACGACCGCGCGCGTGATCCCCGCCGCGGTGAGCGCGGCGGCGGTGGCGTCGGCGGAGGCGTCGATCGACGGGGGACCGCCCGCGAGCGGGCTCGCGCCGAGCCCCGGGAGGTCCACGGCGACGACGGTGGGCTCACCCGGCAGCGCGGCTGCGACGTCGGCCCACATGCGGTGGTCCAGCGGGAAGCCGTGCAGCAGCACGAGCGGGGTCCCGTACCCCTCGCGCAGCGTGAAGGTCTCGAGCGGGGGCGTCGTCACGTCGTCCTCCTCAGGTCGTGCTTCCGTGGCCATCAGCATCAGGTCTCGTCCCACCGTGCCACGGCCGCGACCCTCCCGCCGGGGGGTGTCAGTCGTCCACGCCGTCCGACCGGCTCGCGTCGTAGCTCGCCTGGTCGGAGTCGGCGGTGTCGCGCTCGGCCGTCACGGCCCGGGTCCCGTCGCCGGACCACTCGGTCGGCAGCGGCAGCGGGAACCCTGTCCGGACGTGGCCCACGATCTCGTCGAGCACGCGCCGCACGGACGGCTCCCCCACCCACAGGTGCTTGGCGCCGTCGACGCCGATCACCTCGGCGTTGCGCACGCGCGCGAAGCGTCGGCGCGCCTCGTCGGGGCGCAGGTAGTCGTCGAGCTCGGGGACGAGCACCACGAGCGGCTTGCCGAACGCGTCCCACCGGTCCAGATCCTCGTCCGTCGCGCGGTGCAGCGGCGGCGACAGCAGGATCGCGCCCTCCACGGCCGGGTCCGTCCCGTGCTTGAGCGCGAGCTCGGTCCCGAACGACCACCCGACGAGCCAGGGGTGCGGGAGGTCGCGGAACTCCGCGAGCTCGATGGCCGCGGCGACGTCGTAGCGCTCGGCCTCGCCACCGTCGAACGTCCCCTCGCTCGTCCCGCGCGGCGACGACGTCCCGCGCGTGTTGAACCGCAGCACCGCGAGGTCCGCCAGCGCGGGCAGGCGCCACGCCGCCTTCCGGTACACGTGCGAGTCCATGTAGCCGCCGTGCGTCGGCAGCGGGTGGAGGGTCACGAGCGTCGCGACCGGGTCGCGGTCGGCGGGGAGCGCGAGCTCGCCGACGAGCGTCAGCCCGTCCGCCGTGTGCAGCTCGACGTCCTCGCGCCGCGCGGGCAGGACCGTCAAGGACCGGATGGGGGTCGGACCGGCCGGCGCGTCGGCTCCGGCGGGCGCGGGATCGGGTGCGGTGCTCATCAGGGTCGAGCCTAGTTCGTCCAGCGCGGACCCCTACCGGGGACGACGGCGCCCGCGCGCCTGCCAGCACGACGTGTGCCAGTGCCGGCGGTGGTCGAGCGCCGTCTCGGCGCCGAAGAACGAGTCCTCCTGCCAGGCCACGACGTGGCCCGTGCCGGGCGGGATCTCCTGGTTGCATCCTGGGCACAGGTACGTCTTGGACCCGCCGCGCACGGTCCGGACCTGCCACTCGCCGTCGGTCGCGGACTCGCGGCGCGCGCCGCCGAGGGCACGGTCCAGGTCGAGGGGGGCGTGCTCCGCCCCCCAGGGTCGCTTGCGGGACGGTCGGCGCGACGGCATGCGCCCATTCTCCCCCGGCGGCGCGCGCGGCCTCGCGCGAGCGTCGCGAGGACCGCTCCCAGCAGGTGTCCAGGCAGGACCGCTAGAGTGTCCGCGCCGGTGCTGCACCCGGCGTGCGGACGCGAGGCGGCCCCCACCCGGGACGCCGACGACCGCCGTCGTGCGGGTGCGGCCCAGACCCGACGGCTTCGCCGTCCCACCGACCCGAAGGACCCCCCTCGTGAAGCACCGCACCCTGCGCGGCGTCGCCGCGCTCACCCTGGGCGCCGCCCTCGTCCTCTCCGGCTGCTCGTCGGAGGGCGGGTCCGGCGACGAGACGTCGCCGAGCCCGTCCGCCTCCGACGGCGCGACCGACGGCGCGACGTCGGCGCCCGAGGACGTCGCGGTGCTCGAGGCCGTCACGGTCACGGGCGACCCCGGCAGCGAGCCGACCGTCGAGTTCGAGGCCCCGCTCGAGGTATCCGGTGCGGCCGCACTCTCGCTGAACGACGGCGACGGTGACGAGATCGCCAAGGGCCAGGAGGTCACGCTCCACCAGGCGGCGTACTCCGGTGCGGACGGGTCGAAGCTCGGCTCGACCTGGGAGGACGACTCGGCGCAGCCGGTCGTCCTCGACGACCAGGTGTACCCGCAGCTGCTCGAGGCGCTGGTCGGCAAGAAGGTCGGCACGCGCTTCCTGTTCGCCGCGCCGGGGCAGGACGGTTCGGCCGTCCTCACGGTCGGCGAGGTCACGGCGGTCGAGGACGCCCCGGTCGCTCCCGACCCCGCGGACGTCCCGGACCGCGCCGAGGGCGAGGCCGTGACCCCCGCCGAGGGCCTGCCCGTCGTCACGCTCGACGACACGGGCAAGCCGTCGATCGAGATCCCTGAGGGCTACACCGCGCCGACCGAGCTGGTCGTCCAGCCGCTCATCAAGGGCAGCGGCCCCGAGGTCACCGAGGACCAGACCGTCATCGCGCACTACACGGGCTGGAAGCTCGACGGCGAGCAGTTCGACTCGTCGTGGGACCGCGGTGAGCCCTCGACCTTCCCGCTGAGCGGCGTCGTCGCCGGCTGGACCCAGGGCCTGTCCGGCCAGACCGTCGGGAGCCAGGTGCTCCTCGTCATCCCGCCGTCGCTCGGCTACGGCGAGAAGAGCGACACGAACTCGAACGAGCTCGCGGGCGAGACCCTCGTCTTCGTCGTGGACATCCTCGCGGCGTACTGACCCGGCACCGAGCCGACGCCGCTCCACGGAGGGCCGCACCCGACACGGGGGTGCGGCCCTCCGTCGTCGCGGGTAGCGGGCCGGGCCATCGGTCCCGGGCCGCCGGGACCTGGACCGGCAGAGCCCGCGCGTCGCGCGACGTACGCTCGATCCATGACGGACGCCTCCACCACCCCGGTTCCCTCCGCGCCCGACGACGCGTCGTCGCCGAGCCCCGCCGTCCCGCCGGAGCGCGAGGTGCTCACGTGGGAGACCTTCGGCGTCGCTGCGCGTGAGCTCGCCGAGCAGGTCGTCGCGAGCGGGTTCCGGCCCGAGGTCGTCGTCGCCGTCGCGCGCGGCGGCCTCCTTCCCGGCGGTGCGGTCGCGTACGCGCTGGGGACCAAGGGCGTCGGGACGCTCAACGTCGAGTTCTACACCGACATCGGCCAGACCCTCACCGACCCGCGCGTGCTCCCTCCGCTCATGGACACCTCCGACCTGCCGGGCGCGCACGTGCTCGTGGTCGACGACGTCGCGGACTCGGGCCGCACGCTCGCCCTGGTCATGGAGATGCTCGGCACCCACGGCGCCGAGGCGCGATCCGCGGTGCTCTACACCAAGCCGCGCACCATCATCCAGCCGGACTACTCGTGGAAGGACACCGACCTCTGGATCACGTTCCCGTGGTCGGCCGACCCGCCCGTCGAGGGCGCGCAGTCCCGGCCGAACGACTGAGCGGACGGCCGTGGTCGGTCAGCGCGTCCGGAAGGGGGCCAGCGTCGCGCGGACGGCGTCCGCCGCACCCCAGTCGGGCTCGAACTGCGCGATGACGGCCAGGTGCTGCCGGAGCTGGACGACGGGCAGGCGCGTACGCCAGTCGTCGTCGAGGCCCGTGAGATCCGCATAGAGCCCGAAGAAGGCATCTGCCTCGGGCGGGGGCGCGGTCGTCCACACGTGGGCGAGGTCGACCTCCGCCCACGTGTAGGAGACGGCCGGGTCGATCAACGCCGGGCGGCCGTCGACGGTTGCCATGACGTTCGACGCCCACAGGTCGCCGTGCGTCAGGCAGGCAGGCCCTCCCGGGAGGACCTCCGGGAGCCGCGCGCACAGGTGCTCGAGCGCCGCGCGGTCGGCGGCGTCGAGCGCGGCGTGGACCCGGGGCTCCGTGAGCCAACGCAGCAGCCGGTGCTCCGCGAAGAACTCGAAGCCGTCCTCCGTCCACGTGTTCACCTGCCGACGGCGGCCGAGCCAGCCGTCCTGGTGCCACCCGAAGCGGTCGCTCCGCGTCGTGGTGTGCAGGCGCGCGAGCGAGCGGGCGAGCTCCTCCCAGAAGTCCGGCGTCGAGGGCCGCGGAGCGAGCGCCGACAGCACGAGCAGGTCCGGTCCCGCGTGAACCACCTCGGGGGTCTCCAGCCCGGCGGCACGGAGGGCAGCCAGGCCCTCGGCCTCGACGGCGAAGACGTCGTCGCCCGGGGCGTCCGCGTCGAACGCCTTGACGAACAGCGGCTCGCCGTCGGCCCGCCGGGCCAGCCCGGCCGTCGCCGCGAGCCCACCGCTCACCGGCTCGACGGAGGTCACGTCGTCGAGGCCCGCGGCGCGCAGCCGCTCCCTGAGCATGCCCATGGCGGGACTATGCCAGACGCCGAGGGCCCGCACCCGCAGTATGTGCAGGTCCGGGCCCTCGGGGGCGCGCGACGGTCAGAAGTCCCAGTCGTCGTCCTCGGTGTTCACGGCCTTGCCGATGACGTACGACGAGCCGGAGCCGGAGAAGAAGTCGTGGTTCTCGTCGGCGTTCGGCGACAGCGCCGAGAGGATCGCCGGGTTGACGTCGGTCTCGTCCTTGGGGAAGAGCGCCTCGTAGCCGAGGTTCATGAGCGCCTTGTTGGCGTTGTACCGCAGGAACTTCTTGACGTCCTCGGTGAGCCCGACGCCGTCGTAGAGGTCCTCCGTGTACTGCACCTCGTTGTCGTACAGCTCGAAGAGCAGCTCGAACGTGTACCCCTTGAGCTCGTCGCGCTCCTCCGGGGAGAGCTTCTCGAGGCCCTTCTGGAACTTGTAGCCGATGTAGTACCCGTGCACGGCCTCGTCACGGATGATCAGGCGGATGAGGTCGGCCGTGTTCGTCAGCTTGGCGCGGGACGACCAGTACATCGGCAGGTAGAAGCCGGAGTAGAAGAGGAAGGACTCGAGCAGCGTGCTCGCGACCTTGCGCTTGAGCGGCGAGTCGCCCTTGTAGTACTCCATGACGATCTCGGCCTTGCGCTGGAGGTTGGGGTTCTCCTCCGACCAGCGGAACGCGTCGTCGATCTCGCGCGTCGAGCACAGCGTCGAGAAGATCGACGAGTAGCTCTTGGCGTGCACCGACTCCATGAACGCGATGTTGGTGTACACCGCCTCCTCGTGCGGCGTGATCGCGTCGGGGATGAGCGACACCGCGCCGACCGTGCCCTGGATCGTGTCGAGCAGCGTCAGACCGGTGAACACGCGCATCGTGAGCTGCTGCTCCTCCGCCGTGAGCGTGTGCCACGACTGGATGTCGTTCGACACCGGCACCTTCTCGGGCAGCCAGAAGTTCCCGACGAGGCGGTCCCACACCTCGAGGTCCTTCTCGTCCTCGAGACGGTTCCAGTTGATCGCGCTCACGCGATCGATGAGCTTGAGCTTCCCCGTGGGCGACATCTGCCTTCTTCTCTCCTGCTGACCCCGGACCGACCGGGACGACTTCGTGGGACCGGACCCTGCGCCGTCGGCCACGCCTCTCCAGGACGTGGCCGACGGCGTCGGGCATCGAGGCAACCGACAGTTGCCTCAGGCGACTACAGCATGCAGCTGACGCAACCTTCGACCTCCGTGCCCTCGAGGGCCATCTGGCGGAGGCGGATGTAGTAGAGCGTCTTGATGCCCTTGCGCCACGCGTAGATCTGCGCGCGGTTGACGTCGCGCGTCGTGACCGTGTCCTTGAAGAACAGCGTGAGGCTCAGGCCCTGGTCGACGTGCTGCGTCGCGGCGGCGTACGTGTCGATGATCTTCTCGTAGCCGATCTCGTACGCGTCCTCGTAGTACTCGAGGTTGTCGTTCGTCAGGTAGGGCGCCGGGTAGTAGACACGCCCGATCTTGCCCTCCTTACGGATCTCGATCTTCGACGGCACCGGGTGGATGGAGGACGTCGAGTTGTTGATGTAGGAGATCGAGCCGGTCGGCGGGACGGCCTGGAGGTTCTGGTTGTAGATCCCGTGCTCCATGACCGAGGCCTTGAGGGCCTTCCAGTCGTCCTGCGTCGGCACGTGCACGCCGGCGTCGGCGAAGAGCTGGCGCACGCGCTCGGTCTCCGGCTCCCACACCTGGTCCGTGTACTTGTCGAAGTACTCGCCGCTCGCGTACTTCGAGTCCTCGAAGCCGCCGAACGCGCGCCCGCGCTCGATCGCGAGGCGGTTCGACGCCGCGATCGCGTGGTAGGCGACCGTGTAGAAGTAGATGTTGGTGAAGTCCACGCCCTCGGTGGACCCGTAGTGGATCCGCTCGCGCGCGAGGTAGCCGTGGAGGTTCATCTGGCCGAGGCCGATCGCGTGGCCCGCCTCGTTCGCCCGCTTGATCGACGGCACCGACTCGATGCTCGTCTGGTCCGAGACCGCGGTGAGCGCGCGGATCGCAGTGTCGATCGTCTTGGCGAAGTCCGGCGAGTCCATCGTCTTCGCGATGTTCAGCGAGCCGAGGTTGCAGGAGATGTCGCGGCCGACGTGGTCGTACGAGAGGTCCTCGTTGAACGTCGACGGCGTCGAGACCTGGAGGATCTCCGAGCACAGGTTCGAGTGGGTGATGCGGCCCTTGATCGGGTTCGCCTTGTTCACCGTGTCCTCGAACATGATGTACGGGTAGCCGGACTCGAACTGCAGCTCGGCGATCGTCTGGAAGAAGTCGCGCGCCTTGATCTTCGTCTTGCGGATGCGCGAGTCGTCGACCATCTCGTCGTACTTCTCGGTGACCGAGATGTCGGCGAACGGCTTGCCGTACACGCGCTCGACGTCGTACGGCGAGAAGAGGTACATGTCCTCGTTCTTCTTGGCGAGCTCGAACGTGATGTCCGGGATCACGACGCCGAGCGACAGCGTCTTGATGCGGATCTTCTCGTCGGCGTTCTCGCGCTTGGTGTCGAGGAACCGCAGGATGTCCGGGTGGTGCGCGTGCAGGTACACGGCGCCGGCGCCCTGGCGCGCGCCGAGCTGGTTCGCGTAGGAGAACGAGTCCTCGAGCAGCTTCATCACGGGGATGACGCCGGACGACTGGTTCTCGATGTGCTTGATGGGCGCGCCGTGCTCACGGATGTTCGACAGGAGCAGGGCGACGCCGCCGCCGCGCTTGGAGAGCTGCAGCGCGGAGTTGATGCCGCGTGCGATGGACTCCATGTTGTCCTCGATGCGCAGCAGGAAGCAGGACACGGGCTCGCCGCGCTGCGCCTTGCCCACGTTGAGGAACGTCGGGGTCGCGGGCTGGAAGCGGCCCGAGATGACCTCCTCGACGATGTCGAGAGCGGCCTGCTCGTTCCCGTCCGCGAGACCGAGCGCGACCATGCACACGCGGTCCTCGAAGCGCTCCAGGTACCGCTTCCCGTCGAACGTCTTGAGCGTGTACGACGTGTAGTACTTGAACGCGCCGAGGAACGTCTCGAACCGGAACTTCTTGGCGTACGCGAACTCGAAGAGGGACTTCACGAACGCGCGGTCGTACTTCGCCAGGACGGCCGGGTCGTAGTACTTGTTCTCGACGAGGTAGTCGAGCTTCTCCTGGAGGTCGTGGAAGAAGACGGTGTTCTGGTTGACGTGCTGGAGGAAGTACGCGCGCGCGGCCTCGCGGTCCTTGTCGAACTGGATCTCGCCGTTCGGGCCGTAGAGGTTCAGCATCGCGTTGAGCGCGTGGTAGTCGAGCTGGGTGCTCGCCAGCGGCACCTGCTGGGGCGCGAGCTCGACGTCACCCGCCACTGCGCTCGCGGAGTTCACGCCGGAATCCGTGACTGTCGTTGCCAAAATCGTCCCAATCCGTCGCGGACGCGCGCGGCGTCCTCGGCTGTTCCCAGGAGTTCGAAGGCGTACAGGTAGGGCACCTGGCACTTCGCGGAGATGATGTCGCCGGCGATGCAGTAGGCCTCGCCGAAGTTGGTGTTGCCCGCGGCGATGACGCCGCGGATCAACGACCGGTTGTGCACGTCGTTGAGGAACTTCACGACCTGGCGCGGGACGGCACCGCCCTCGTTGCCGCCCCCGTAGGTCGGGACCATGAGCACGTACGGCTCCTCGACGCGCAGGAAGCCCTCGGTCGGACGCAGCGGGATGCGCTGCACGTCCATGCCGAGGGCCGGCAGGTCGAGCCGCTGGACGAACCGGTGCGTGTTCTCGCTGACGCTGGAGAAGTACACGAGCGACCCCACGGGGACGCACCTCCGTCCTGCCCTGCTCCGCCTGCTTCCGTACGTGGTCGGGGCGCCTCACGGCGCCCCGGGAGGCCGGTCAGGCGACGACCGGCGAGACCTTCTGCGCGAGGGCGTTGATCTGGTCGGGACGGAACCCGGACCAGTGCTCGTCCCCGGCGATCACCACGGGCGCCTGCAGGTAGCCGAGCCCGCGCACGAGCTCGAGCGCCTCGGCGTCCTGGCTGATGTCCACGACGGAGTACTCGATGCCCTTCTTGTCCAGAGCGCGGTACGTCGCGTCGCACTGAACGCAAGCCGGCTTGCTGTAGACCGTGACGCTCATGGGGTGACTCCTCGTCTCTCGCGCTCTGTCCGGGATCGGTCCTCGGGGAGGGAGAAACGTCTCTGACCTCGAAGGACACCGGTGGAACTACGTCTATGTGATTCGCCAGGAGGCCTCCGGCCCCCTGGGTGTGCAACCACTATACCTAGTGGTCGAGACCGCGCCACCGCACTAGATGTCGTGGTCGCACTTCACCCGTCGGCATGTGGTAGGAGCCATGGAACCATGGTCCCACCGCCCTCTGACACTCCCCTGGAGGGCGTCGTCCACAGCCCCTCGTCCACCGCTCGGAGGCATCAGGAACGGCGTCCTCTCGCGGACGGCGGGGCATCGTCCACAGGGTGGGGACGGCGCCGGTCCACACCCTGTGAGGCCCGGGGAGGGTGCCTCACGAGGCCACCTCCGCCGTCGCGCGGCTCCACCCGGCCACCCCGCGAAACAGCCCAATTGGGACACGACGAACGTCGAACTCGTCGGCGTGTCGCGCTCCTTCGGCGTGTCGCACGGCGAGCGCGCGGCATGCGAGAAAGGTCACCACCCGGTCGCGCCGATCAGCGACCACCGCGCTCCATCGGCAGACCAGGGCTCTACCTCGGCAGACCAGGGCTCTACCTCGGCCGACCTGGGCGCACGAGGGCCCGCCCGGTGCGACCGGGCGGGCCCTCGTCGAACGACCGTCTGTTTCAGCGACGGGCGGCGCCGGCGACTACCGTCAGGCGGTCTCGGCGACTGTGGGGAGCGCGTTCGACGTCGCGAGCCGGCGGTACCAGTGCGCGGAGTCCTTCCACGTGCGCTCGAGCGTGTCGTAGTCGACGCGGATGATGCCGAACCGGCGCTCGTACCCGTAGCCCCACTCGAAGTTGTCGAGCAGCGACCACGCGAAGTAGCCACGCACGTCGGCGCCCGCGTCGATCGCGGCACCGACGGCGTCGACGTGGTCGTGCAGGTAGGCGACGCGGCGGTCGTCGTGCACGCGGGCGGTCCCGTCGGCGTCGACCGTGACCTCGTCGGCGAACGCGGCGCCGTTCTCGGTGACCATCATCGGCTGGTGCGGGTGGGTCTTGGCGACGGAGACGAGCAGCTCGGTCATGCCGCCGGGCTCGATGTTCCAGCCCATCGCGGTGTACGGGCCGGGCTGCTGGACGAACTCCACGTCGTCGACGCCGATCCACGGGCTGTGGCTCGACGCGCCGTGGCCGTCGTTCTCGGACCGCTCGCCCTCGCCGGAGAAGTGGCGCACGCGCACGGTCGAGTAGTAGTTGACGCCGAGGATCGACAGCGGCTGGCGCACCGTCTCGAGGTCGCCCTCCCGCACGAACGACCAGTCGCTCACGTGCGCGGTGTCAGCGAGCAGGTCGGCGGGGTACTCGCCGTCGAGCATGGGCGCGAGGAACGCGCGGTTGGCGAGCGCGTCGATCTTGCGCACCGCGTCGAGGTCCGCGGCCGACGACGGGTCGTCGGGCCGGATGACGTGCAGGTTGAGCGTGACGGACGTCTTCGCGTCCTCGCCGAGCTCGTCGCGGATCGCCTGGACGGCGAGACCGTGCGCGAGGTTGAGGTGGTGCACTGCCGCGAGCGCCGCGGCGGGCTCGGTGCGGCCCGGCGCGTGCACGCCGGAGCCGTAGCCGAGGTAGGCGGAGCACCACGGCTCGTTGAGGGTCGTCCAGGTGTCGACCCGGTCGCCGAGCTCGCGGGCCATGTGGCGGGCGTACTCGGCGAACGCGTACGCGGTGTCGCGGTTCGCCCAGCCCCCGGCGTCCTCGAGCTCCTGCGGGAGGTCCCAGTGGTAGAGCGTGACGACGGGCTTGACGCCCTTCTCGAGGAGCGCGTCGACGAGGCGCGAGTAGAACGCGACGCCCTCGGGGTTGAGCGGCCCGGTGCCGCCCGGCTGCACGCGCGACCACGAGATGGAGAACCGGTACGCGCCGAGGCCGAGGTCGGCGATGTGCTGCACGTCCTCCTGCCACCGGTGGTAGTGGTCGTCCGCGACGTCGCCGGTGTCGCCGTTGAGCGTGCGGCCCGGGGTGTGGGAGTACGTGTCCCAGATGGACGGCGTGCGTCCGCCCTCGGCGGCGGCGCCCTCGATCTGGTACGCGGCGGTGGCTGAGCCCCAGAGGAAGTCGGTGGGGAACGTGCGGCGGCCCGACGACGCGGGTGCGGCCTGGGCGTCGACGTCGACGGGGGCGGTGGTGTCGGTGGTCACGAGGGTCCTCGCTGCTCGGTCGTCGGACGACGTGGTCCGCGACGGGTGGTCGGTGGGTGTAGCAAGAGGGCGAGCATGCCATGGGAGCGCTTCCATGACATGCTCGCCCAGGATACGTCCTCAGCCGAGGTCGATCGTCACGCTCGTCGCGCCGTGCGCCTCGGCCGAGGCCGCGCCGGCCCGCACGGACCAGGCCGCGGGGGCGTCGTCGGACGAGACGGTGAGGGTCGCACCCGACCGGCGCACGCGGAACGTGGCCCCGGCCGCGCCGGCCGACGGCGAGACGACCACGAGCTCGTCGTAGCCGTCGGGCAGCTCGAACGCGTGCAGCGTGACGCCGTCGGCCCAGTCGTAGTCCGGCCGGTCGGTACGGGCGCCGACCGGGAGGACGGTCCCCGGGCGCACGAGCACCGGGAGCGAGTCGAACCCGTGCGTCTCGGTGACCCAGCGCGGGCCGGTCACGGTCTCGCTCAGGGCCGGGCCGTCGTCGGGCTGGACCAGGCGCGTCCACGTGCCCTCCGGCACGTAGTACTCCACGCGGCCGTCCGCGCGGAACACGGGCGCGACGAGGAGCGCGTCGCCCAGCAGGTACTGCGTGTCCGCCGTGAAGCCGGCACGGTCGTGCGGCAGCTCGAGCACGAGCGGCCGCATCATCGGCACGCCGTCGGTGTGCGCCTCCTCGGCCACCCGCCC
Source organism: Cellulosimicrobium sp. GQ32 (assembly GCF_059758455.1). Lineage (NCBI taxonomy): Bacteria > Bacillati > Actinomycetota > Actinomycetes > Micrococcales > Promicromonosporaceae > Cellulosimicrobium > Cellulosimicrobium sp. GQ32. The sequence continues at coordinate 123,085 of NZ_JCAXEP010000004.1, forward strand.
GAGGTAGGGCATGAGGGACAGCTTGAGGTGCGTGAACTTGCGCGTGACGTCGACGGCCTCGTCGTCGAACGCCCACGGCACGCGGACCGAGCCCGAGCCGTGCAGGCGCGAGTGCGACGACAGCAGGCCGAACGCCGTCCAGCGCTTGAACACGCCCGGGTCGGGCGTGCCCTCGAAGCCGCCCATGTCGTGGCTCCAGTAGCCGAAGCCGGACATCGACATGGACAGGCCGCCGCGCAGCGACTCGGCCATCGACGCGTAGGTCGAGTCACAGTCGCCGCCCCAGTGCACGGGGAACTGCTGGCCGCCCGCCGTCGCGGACCGCGCGAACAGGACCGCCTCGCCCTCGCCGCGCGTGCGCTCGAGCAGCCGGAAGACCGCCTCGTTGTAGAGCTGGGCGTAGTAGTTGTGCATCTTGCGCGGGTCGGAGCCGTCGTGCCACACGATGCCGTCGACCGGGATCCGCTCGCCGAAGTCGGTCTTGAAGCAGTCGACGCCCTGGTCGAGCAGGCCCTCGAGCTTGCCCACGTACCACGCGGTCGCGTCGGGGTTGGTGAAGTCCACCAGGCCCATGCCCGCCTGCCACAGGTCCCACTGCCACACGGACCCGTCCTCACGCTTGACCAGGAAGCCCTGCTCCGCAGCCTCCGCGAAGAGGGGCGAGCGCTGCGCGACGTACGGGTTGATCCACACGCACACCTTGAGCCCGCGGTCGTGCAGGCGGCGCAGCATGCCCTCGGGGTCGGGGAACGTGCGCGGGTCCCACTCGAAGTCGACCCACTGGTACTCGCGCATCCAGAAGCAGTCGAAGTGGAACACCGACAGCGGCAGGTCGCGCTCGGCCATGCCGTCGATGAACCCGTTCACCGTCTGCTCGTCGTAGCTCGTCGTGAACGACGTGGTGAGCCACAGCCCGAACGACCACGCGGGCACGCGCGCCGGACGGCCGGTGAGCGCGGTGTACCGGCGCAGCACGTCCTTGGGCGTCGGGCCCTGGATGACCAGGTACTCGAGCGCCTGGCCCTCGACGGAGAACTGGACGCGCGTGTTCACCTCGGACGCGACCTCGAACGACACCTTCTCCGGGTGCTCGACGAACACGCCGTAGCCCTTGGTCGTGAGGTAGAGCGGGACGGACTTGTACGCCTGCTCGCTCGACGTGCCGCCGTCCTCGTTCCAGATGTCGACGACCTGACCGTTCTTGACGAACGGGCCGAACCGCTCCCCCAGCCCGTAGACGAGCTCACCCGGCTCGAGCGCCAGCTGCTCGTGCGTCCAGGCGCGGCCGTCGTCGGCGGTGACGTGCCCGACCGACTTGGGCAGCGAGGACGTCAGCACCTCGCCGTCCGCCTCGAAGTCGACGCGCCACCGGTCGCCACGGTGCACGCGCACGGCGAGGTCCTTGGACCGCAGGACCGCGACGTCGTCGTGCACCTCGACCTCGGGCCGGAACCCGGGCTCGCCGGTCACCTGGAACGCCGGGCCGCGGCGCACCGCGCCCTGGTGGTGCTCCACGCGCACGCGGATCACGCCGGGCGCGGGCGAGGAGTAGGTCGTCGTGAGCATCGGGCGGTTGAGCGTGTCGCCGCGACCGCGGATCTTCGCCGTCGGCGCGTACACGGTGAGCGTGCCGGCCGCCTCGTCCGCGCGGACGTCGTCGACCTCGACCGCGTAGAGCGGGTGCATGCCCGGTCGGACCTGCCAGTACCCGTCGGTGAACTTCATGGGTGGTGCTTCCTTCGTCGGTGCGTATCGGTGTCTCGGGGCGTCAGGCCGGGGGCCTCACTTGACGGCGCCGGCCGTCACGCCGCGGGTGAGCGTGCGCTGGAAGATGAGGAAGAAGATCAGCGCGGGGACCAGGGAGACGAGCGCGCCCGCGTTGGTCGTCGGGGCGTCCATCATCCGGTCGCCCTGGAGCGACGCGAGGGCGATGGGGATCGTCTGGGTGTCGTTGGTCGTCAGCATGACCAACGGGATGAAGAACTCGTTCCACGTCCAGATGAAGAAGAAGATCATGAGGACGCCGAGCGTGGGCTTGACGATCGGGTAGACGACCTGCCACAGGATGCGCCAGCGGCCGGCGCCGTCGAGCTGCGCGGCCTCGAGCAGCGCGGGCGGGAACGTGCCGAGCACGGACGCAAGCAGGTACGTGCCGAACGCCGCCTGGATGACGGTGAAGATGATGATGATCGACCACTGCGAGTTCGACAGGCCGACCTTCTGCGCCATGTCGAACAGCGGGTAGATGAGCGCCTCCTGCGGCAGCATGTTGGCCACGAGGAAGAGCGTGACGATCCAGAGGCGGCCCTTGATGCGGCCGACGCCGATCGCGTAGGCGCTCAGCAGCGACAGGAGCGTGCCGAACACGGCGACGAGCGCGGAGATGAAGACGGAGTTCCAGAGCTTCTGCGGGAAGTTCGTGCGCGTCCAGAAGTTCTGCACGCCCTCGAGGTAGAGCTCCTTCGGGATGCTCAGCGGGCCGTCCTGGGAGTACTCCGCCGGCGACTTGAACGCGTTGAGCACCATGATGACGAACGGCGACAGCATGAGCAGGGCGACGAGGATCGCCGCGGCGAGCACGAACCAGCGACCGACGCCGCGGCGGTAGCGCTCGTCCTGGCGCGTGGCCCGCAGGGGGCGGTGCAACCCGGACGACGACGCGGGCGCCGCGGGCGTGCCGTCCGCGGTCGGGGTGGTGGTGACGGTGGACATCAGCGGCCCTCCTGCTCACGACGCTCGGCGCGGCTCTGCAACGCGAGGATCACGACGGCGACGACGATGATGACGAGGGTGAGCACGGTCGCCACCGCGGCGCCGTAGCCGACCTTCGACTTGTCGAAGAAGTTGAGGTACGAGTAGTAGCTCGGGACGAGCGTCGAGCTCTCGGGCCCGCCGCGCGTGAGCACGTAGATGGGACCGAACACCTTGAGCGCGGCGACCGTGCACGTGAGCGTGACGACGAACGTCTCCGGGCGGATCTGCGGGATCGTGATCGCCCCGAAGCGACGCCACCAGCCCGCGCCGTCGAGCTCGGCCGCCTCGTACAGCTCGGGGTCCACGCGCTGGAGCGCGGACATGAAGATGACGACGGGGTAGCCGATCTGCACCCAGATGAGCACGAGCATGACGCTCGGCAGCGCGGTCGTCGTGTCGCCGAGCCAGTTGGGCGGGTTCTCGATGCCGATCCCGCGCAGGATCACGTTGAGCGCGCCGGTCTGGGAGTTGAGGATCCAGTTCCACAGCACGCCGGCGACGGCGACGGGCAGGATCTGCGGCAGGTAGTACGTCGCGCGCAGGAAGGCCGCGACGCGCGGGCCGAAGCGCCGTCCGAGGTAGTCGAACAGCACGGCTGCGAGCACGAGCCCGATGAGGGTCGGTGCGACGACCATCGCGAGGATCATCGCGATGGAGTTCTGGAACGAGGTCCAGAACGCCGAGTCGTGCAGGAGGTCGGCGTAGTTGCCCAGCCCGTACCAGCGCATCGGCGCCATGCCGCCGCGCCACTTGAACAGGCTGTAGTAGACGTTCATCACGAACGGGTAGCCGATCACGACGACGAACGCCACCGCGCCGGGCAGGAGGTAGGGCAGGTACGGGAGCCAGGCGGGCCGGCGACGGCGGCGGGGCGCCGCGGTCGCGCGCGACGCCTCGCGCGCGGGGCCGGGCCCGGCCTCGGGCACGGTGTCGGTGCGGGTGGTCATGACGGTCTCTTTCGCGGGAGGTCCTCGGGTGGGGGCCCGGGCCGGCCGGGGCGATCCTGGGATCGGCCCCGACCGGCCGGGCGCGTGCGTCCGCTCAGCTGTCGAGCAGGTCCGCCTTGCCGTCCACGTACGCGGACTCGAGGCCGTCGAGCACCTCGGTCGGCGACTTCGACTGGTTGATGAGCGACTGCAGCTCGCTGACGATCACGTCGTAGTAGCCGGGCACGGGCCAGTCCGGGTAGAACGCCAGACCGTCGTCGTCGAGGATCGCCTGGAAGTTCTCGGTGAGCTGCTGCGTGCGCTCGTCCGTGATGACGGACGCGTCGCCGGCGACGGGCAGGCCGCCCTTCTCCGCGAGGATGTTCTGCACCTCGGGGCGCAGCGTGATGTCGATGAACTCCTCGGCGAGGTCGGGCGAGTCCGCGTTCGCAGGGACGACCCAGAGGTTGCCGGACGAGCCGACCTGGAGCGTGTTGCCGGGGAAGTTGAACTGGCCCCAGTCGGCGTCCATCTCCTCGACGATGCGGCCGAACCACCACGAGCCGGAGACCATCATCGGGTAGGTGCCGTTGATGAACGACACGCCCATGTCCTCGGCGGTCAGCGCGGCGGAGTCGGACGCGACGTAGCCGGACTTGATCCAGGAGTCGAGCTTCTCGGTCGCCTGCGTCATCTCGGGGCCGTGGAAGTCCGGGTCGCCGTCGAACAGCTGGTACTGGTCGATGAAGTCGCGCTCGGAGCCCGCGAGCACGAGCTCGTACCAGAGCTGGCCCATCGGGTACTCGGCGCCGGCCTCGGCCAGCGGGGTCACACCCTGGTCCTTGAACGCCTGCATGACGGTCTCGAGCTCCTCGAGCGTCGTCGGCACCTCGAGCCCGTACTGGGCGAACATGTCCTTGTTGTAGTAGACCTGCACGAACTCGCCGTAGTTCGGGACGCCGTACCACTCGCCCGAGCCCATGAGGCCCTGGTCGTCGTAGGTCGCGGTGGCCTGGAGCGAGCCGCCGAGCTTCTCGTCCCAGCCGCGCTCGGTCGCCGCGTCGGTGAGCGGGGTGAGCAGGCCCTGCGCCGCGAGCTGGCCGGCGGTCGCGTTGCCCTTGTTGTACTCCATGACGTCGGGCACGTCGTCGCCGGTGAGGACGATCTTGGCGTTCTTCTGGATCTGCTCGAACGTCTGCTTCTCGACGACGACGTCGACGTCCGGGTTCTCCTCCTCGAAGATCTCGATCGCCTTGGCCCACGCCTGCCCCATGGCGGAGTCCTCGTTCTCGTAGTGCCAGATCGTCAGGGTCTGGTCGTCGGACCCCCCGCTGCCGCCGGAGCCCCCGCACGCCGCCAGGGCGAGTGGGAGCGCTGCCACGGCAGCGACGAGAGAGATCTTCCGGGATCGCAGCATGTGCGTGTCCTCCTCATCGAGTTCCGGCGCTGGAGCCGGAGGGTGACCGGGGCGTCGCCCGGCCGGTCGGTTCAGCGAGCCTCGGGCTCGCGGTCGTCGTCGTCCGGGGGCCGGCCGGCCGCGGGGGCGACGCTGCTGCCGGGTTCGAGGACGCACGGGATGAGCACGTTCGGCGTGCTCGGACGGGAGCCGTCCACGAGGGACAGCAGCTTCTGCACGCCCAGGCGGCCGAGCTCGGCCCCGGGCGCGTGCATGGTGGTCAGCGGCGGGTTGCTCATCTCCCCGACGCCGGGCGACGTGACGATCGACAGGATCGACATGTCGGCGGGGATCGCGACGCCGCGCTGCTGGAGCTCGGCGACGACGCCGAACGTCGCGATCTCGTTCATGGTGACGAAGGCCGTCAGGCGCGGCTCCCGCTCGAGCAGCGTCGCGACGGCGTCGCGGCCCGCACGCGGGGACTCGTCGACGCGCAGCGCGATCGGCTCGAGCCCGCGGCGACGCATGGCCGCCTCGAAGCCCTCCTCGGCGCGGAAGGTCGGCGCGTAGCCGTCGTCCGCCGTCGCCTGCGAGTGGTTCACGAGGGCGACGTGCCGGTGCCCGAGGTCGACGAGGTGCTGGACCGCGTCGTCCGTCGTGCGCTCGAAGTCGATGTCCACCGACGGCCGGTCCGTGACGTCGCGCGTCCGTCCGATCATCGTGTACGGGACACCGGCCTCGTCGAGCACGTCGACCCGGTCGTCGTCGAGCGCGACCTCCATGAGCAGGACGCCGTCCGCCATCCCCTGGCGCACGAGGTCGCGGACCTCCGGGGCCTGGGTCGTGCGGAAGGGCCACAGCACGAGGTGGTAGCCGTTCTCGCGCGCCGTCTCCGCGGCGGACGAGACGAACTCGGCGACCGTGCCGCCGAGGCCCTTCTCCATCGCGGGGTAGATCAGCGCCAGCACGTGGCTGCGGCGCGACGCGAGCCCACGGGCCATCGCGTTGGGCTGGAAGCCGAGCTCGGCCATCGCGTCCTCGATGCGGCGGCGCGTGGCGTCCGACACGGGACGGGTCCCGGACAGCGCGTAGGAGACCGTGCTCAACGAGACCTGCGCGCGTCGCGCCACGTCCTGCATCGTCGCCATCGTCGTCGCCACTCCCCTGTGGTCCGGTCCGTCGCCTCGTCCGTCGAAGCGCTTCGTCGAAACGCATCGTCGAAGCGCTTCCCTGTTACGAGTATTGGATGAACAAATGAGAGGAGTCAAGCCCGCGGAGCAAGAACGCGCTCTCCGGTTGTGGGCACGCCCGCCGACCTGCGCCGACGCGGGAGACGATCCCCCACCCCTACGACGCGCCGAACCCGGGCATATCGATGGGTTCGACCCGGAGGTCGCCCGCAACCCCGGGCTCGCCGCGCTCCCCCGACCGGACGACACCGGGATCGGGTCGCGCGGCGCGACGGGTGCGCGCGGGCGGGTCAGGGCGCGAGGTCGACCGGGTGGCCCGCGCGCAGGACCTCGCGCACGCGCAGGTCGGCGTCCGTGACGACGACGTCGGCGCGGCGGCCTGCGACGAGGCCGCCACGGTCGTCGAGGCCGAGCACACCTGCCGGGGTCCACGACGCGGCACGGACGGCGTCGACCAGCGGCACGCCGGCCTGGACCGTCTCGCGCACGACGTCGAGCAGGTGGTACGTGCCCCCCGCGATGGCACCGCCCTCGGTGAGCCGCGCGACGCCGTGCGCGACGGTGACGCGCATCGGCCCGAGCTCGTACGCGCCGTCGGCCATGCCCGCAGCGGCCATCGCGTCGGTGACGAGCGCGACCGCGTCCGGCCCGGCGACGTCGCCGTCGGCACCGACGTGCGACCCGACGAGCTCCACGACGCTGCGGATCGTGCCGTGCGCGAGGTGCGTGCCGTCGGCCACGAGCTCGACGACCAGCTGGCCGCGCGCGGCCGCCGCGAGGCACGCCGCGATCGGGCCGGGCTCACGGTGGTGCAGGGGCCGCATGCCGTTGAACAGGTGCGTCGCGGTCAGCCGCGCACCGGACCTCCCGGCGGCCGCGAGCGCCGCGATGCCCGCCGCGATCGCCGCCTCGGTCTGCTCGGTGCTCGCGTCGGTGTGCCCGATCGACGGGAGCGCCCCGACCTCGACGAGGGTCTCGATCACTCCCCCGGTACCGACGACACCGGGCACCTCGGGCGCGACAGTCATGGTGCGCAGGTACCCGCGCGCCGCGGCCGCGATCGCGCGCACCAGCTCCGGGTCGCCCTCGAGCATGTCGTGCGGGTTCTGCGCGCCGCACCGCACCTCGGAGAGGAACGGGCCTTCCAGGTGGATGCCGACGATCTCGCCCGCGTCGGCGAGGTCCGCGAGGTTCGCGGTGCGCTCGAGCAGGACGTCGCGCGGCGCGGTGACGAGCGAGGCGACGAGGCTCGTCGTCCCGTGGTGGAGGTGCTCCCGCGCGGCGACGCGCGCCGCGTCGAGCGTCTCCGCGTCGGGGAAGCTCGACCCGCCGCCGCCGTGGTCGTGCACGTCGACGAGCCCCGGGAGCAGCGTCGCGCCGTCGCCGGCAGGCAGGTCGCCGTACCCGGCGGCCGCGGCGTCCGCCCGGTCGCCCACCCATGCGACGCGCCCGTCCTGCACGGCCAGGACGCCGTCGACGAGCACTCCCGTCGGGGTGACGACGCGGCCCACGAGGACGCGTGCGGTACCGGGCTGCTGGTCGGGACGAGGGCTCCGGGCGTCGGTCATGGGCTCATTCTGGCGCACTTCGTACACCGGGCGTGCAAACTCGTGCGCCCGTGGACGCGCGGGGGTCGGGAGGCGAGACGTCAGCGGTCGCGGGCCCCGAGGAGACGCTTCGCGCCGCGGCCGAGGTGCAGGGCGAAGATCCGCTGGAACGTCGGCACGGCGAACGCGAGCGGGCGCACCCACCACAGCACCGGACGGCTGAACACGTCGATGCACCACCACAGGTCGCCCGCGTCGTCGCGCTCGACGGCGAAGCGTTCCTCGCCCACGAACGCGTGCCCGGGGAGGGTGCCGTACCCGAACGCGACCCGTCGGGCGGACCGCTCGACCCACACGACCTGGCACGGCTCGTGCAGCCGCAGCCGCCCGACGCCGAGCAGCGTGGTCACGCGCACGCCGGGCTCGGCCACCGGCGCCGCCGTCTCGAGCCGCACGCGCGCCGCGGCGTGCACGCGCCAGGTGAGGAGCTGCTCGCCGAGCCAGGCGAGATCGTCGGGAGTCCGGGGCCGGTCCGTGAGCCGCCGACGCACGTGCAGGTGGCGATAGCCCGCTGGCCAGGTGTCCGTCCGGGTCGCCCCGACCTCCGGGTACGTGAACGTCATACCGCACTCCCCTCCGGGGCCCGTCCGGGCCCGCGTCTCGTGTCCTGTCCTGCGTCGCCGCAGCGTTCCTCGTCCGTGCTCGCTCCCTCGTGCGGGGGCGCCGACCGGGCCGCGAGGACCCGCAGCCCGAGGAGGGTGCAGAGCACGAACCCGAGCGCGTTCGCGACGCCGTGCGTCGCCGCCATGACGTCGAGGCTCGGGTGGGCGAACCCGAGCGCCTCGCCCCCGGCCCACCAGAGCGCGAGCAGCATCGACAGCCCGACGACGACCGCGCCCGTGCCGAGCAGCGCACGGGCACCCGCGGTGCTCCCCGCGCCCACGGACCGGGCGCGGTGCGCACCGTCAGCCGGGCGCCCGCCGTCCGGGCCGGCGGCGCCGACCGGGCGGGCCGGAGCAACGGTCCGGGCGAGCGAGCGGACCGCCGCGACCGCCGTCGCCCACAGTGCGAGCGTGAGCACCCCCGCGCCGACGAGCTCGGCCACGTCGCCGACGAAGTAGCCGACCAGGACGAGCACCGTCCCGAGCGGCACGCCCCACGCTCCGGCGACAGCGAGCCGGTCGGTGGCCGCGAGGCGCGCGACCGTGCCCGCGACCAGCGCCGCGCCGAACCCGGCGTAGAGCATGTGCGGGACCGTGAGCGCGAGATACGTCCCGGAGAACCCGAGGAGCCCCCACCCGGCGCGCTCGGCGACCAGCGCGCTCGCGCCGACCGCCGGCATGACCAGCGCGGTCACGGTCGCTGCACGCGCGGCACCACGTGCCACGGCGAGCCGCCCGTGGCGCACGTCGCGCGCCGTGCGCACCGCCAGCCGCGCTCCGGTGCCGGCGAGCACGACGGTCGACGCCGCGAAGACGAGCGCGAGGAGGACGGACGTGGTGCCGCGCGGCAGCACGAGGCCGCCCGCCCCCGCGACCCCCGCGAGGGGCCACGCCACGCTGCGCGCCGCGGGGACGACGCCGGGCCCCAGGAGCCGGAGGCCGAGCGGCAGGACCACGACCATGCCGAGGATCACCAGTCCCGAGACGAGGGCCGCGCCGGCGGGGCTCACGCGCCCGGCTCCGGCTCGCCCGCGCGCTCGCCGGCCGCATCCTGAGGGACCGACGCCCAGGGCACGCCCGGGTGGACCGCACGCACGAGGCGCAGGACGTCGTCGACCACGCCGCGCGCGACGGGCAGGCGCGCGAGCCGGACGAGGCTGCCGACGAGCGCCGCCCCGCCGTCGACGAGCCGGCGGGTGCGCGCGAAACCGGGCGAGGCGTCGTGCACCCAGTAGAGCGTGATGCCGAGCTGGGCCAGCCACAGCAGCTCGGGAAGCTGGGCGCGCAGCCGCTCGGGCACGCGCGTGGACGTCCCGGCGACGACCTCCTCGAAGAGGGCGCGGGAGAGGTCGCGCGAGTCCGTGGAGGCGGCGGAGAAGGGGCTCGCGTCCGAGCCGGGGCGGATCGCGACCGACACGAACTCGCCGCCGAACGCGTGGAAGGGGGCGAACGCGTCGACCGACGCCCCCCAGACACCGCGCAACCGGTCGGCGAGCGAGCCGCCCGCCGCGAGCACAGGCGCGGCACGCTCGGCGTGCTCGCGCTGCACCTCGAGGTAGAGCTCCTGGACGAGCGCGTCCTTGGACGGGAAGTGGTAGTAGGCGTTCCCCGTGCTCACGCCGGCCGCGGCAGCCACCGCACGCATGGTCGTGCGCTCGTACCCGACGTCGCGCAGCATCCGGATCGCGACCTCGCGCAGGTGCGCGCGCGTGCGCTCGGACTTCGGCGTCGCGCTCATGCGGGTGGTGCTTTTTTGAACATGTTCAAAAAATACCATGCAGACGCCCGGGGTGAGCGCGGTCGATCGACCCGTGCCCGACTGTTGTTTTCTGTTGGCTCTTGTGGGAATCTGTGGCCGACAGCGCAGTCACGTCCCCGTGCCCTGGACCACGTGGGACCCGCTCTTCGACGACGAAGGACACGCATGCGACGACCACGCTCGACGGGCGCCCTGGCGCTCGCCTCCGGCCTCCTGGCCCTCGCCCTCGCGGCACCGGCGGTCGCGGCGACGCCGCCGATCTCCGCGGCTGCTCCGACCACACCCCTGGACGCCACGACCGTCGACCCGACGACCTCCCTCGACCGGCCCGAGGTCGGGCCGGGGACCTCGTTCGTCGACGTCCGCGAGAAGCTCGACGGCTACGCCGACCCCGACTGGTACGCGGCCAACGTCGCCGTCGTGGACCTCCCCGACGCGGACGCCGAGGCGGTCTACTACTACCGCTGGCGCGTTCTCAAGGAGCACCTGCGCTACACCGAGCCCGGCACGGGCTGGGTCCTCACGGAGTTCCTCGACTGCTGCGGCTACGCCGCGCCGTACCAGGCGATCAACGCCGCGGCGGGCCATCAGCTCGCCGAGGGCCGCTGGTTGCGCGACCAGCGCTACCTCGACGACTACGAGGACTACTGGCTCACCGGCCCCGGCCAGATCGAGCCCGCGCAGAACCCCGAGGCGGCCGACTGGGCACACCAGTACTCGTTCTGGGCCGTGTCCGCGATCGTCGAGCGTGCGAAGGTCACCGGGAACCTCGACCGCCTCCGCTCGCTCCAGCCCGAGCTGGAGACCTTCGTCGAGGACTGGGGGAACCAGTTCGACGCCGACCTCGGACTCTACTGGCAGACGCCCGAGTACGACGCCAAGGAGAGCTCGCCCGCGTCGTACGTGACCGACCGCGACTACGCGGGTCGCCACACGTTCCGGCCGTCGATCAACGCCTACCTCTACGGCGACATGCTCGCGCTCGCCGAGGTCGCGACGCTCAACGGCGACGAGACCACCGCGACGGAGTACCGCGCCCGCGCCGCAGCGCTGCGCGAGGCCGTCGACACCTACCTCTGGGACGACGAGCGCGACTTCTTCTACGACGTCGTGGACTGGGAGAACCCGGACCACGAGCCGCTGCGCGACCGGCTCGACGTCGGCTTCGTCCCGTGGAAGTTCGGCCTCGCCTCGCCCGAGCAGGCGGTCGCCCTCGACCAGCTCCTGGACCCGCAGGGGTTCGCGGCGCCGTACGGCCCGACCGTGACCGAGCGCCGCTCCCCCGACTTCTGGCGCTCCTCCGACCAGGGCTGCTGCAAGTGGGACGGGCCGTCGTGGCCCTTCTCGACGTCGCTCACGCTCGACGGCGTCGCGACCGCGCTGCGCGACGACGCCGCGGGCGACCTCACGCGCGCGGACTACCTCGACCTGTTCGACACCTACGTGCGCACGCAGTTCCGCGACGGCCAGCCGTACGTCGCCGAGGCGCACCACCCCGACGAGGACCGCTGGATCTACGACGGGAACAACCACTCCGAGGACTACCTGCACTCCAGCTACGTGGACCTCGTGCTCCAGGACCTCCTCGGCCTCCAGCCGCAGTCCGACGACTCGCTCGTGCTCGACCCGCTCGTGCCCGCCGACTGGGACTGGTTCGCCGCGGAGAACGTGCCGTACCACGGGCGCAACGTCACGGTCCTGTTCGACCGCGACGGCTCGCGCTACGGGGCCGGCGCGGGCCTGCGCGTCTACGTCGACGGCGAGCTGGCGCTGCACGCCGACGCCGACGCTGTCGCCGAGGGCGCCGACCCGGTCCAGGTGCCGGTGCCCAGCGTCGACCCGCAGCGCCTCCCCCACGCCGTCAACACGTCCGCGAACCCGCTCCGGAACGCCTACCCGCGCCCGGTCGCCTCCTACACGTGGCGGTACGACGACGCGTGGCGGGTCCTCGACGGCAAGGTCTGGTACGACGAGGTGCCGCAGAACACGCGCTGGTCGAACTACTCCTCGCCGAACGCGCGCGACTGGCTCGGGGTCGAGTTCGCCGAGCCGACGACGATCGGCGACATCCGCTTCCACGGCTACCAGGACGCCGACGCCGTCCAGCCCGCCGTCGGCTACGAGCTCGAGTACTGGGACGGCGCCGCCTGGCGGGTCGTCCCCGACCAGACGCGCGTGCCCGAGCAGCCCGTGGGCAACGGCCTGAACCGCATCACGTTCCCGCCGCTCGAGACGACGAGCTATCGCGTCACGTTCGACGCCGCGCCCGGGAAGTCCGTCGGTGTGACCGAGCTCGAGTCGTGGACTCCCGCGTCACGGGCCGTCTCGACGCGCGTCGAGGCTGCGGAGCCCGCCGTCGGGCGCGCCTCCCGCGTGGACGTGACCGTGTCGACGCGCGCGGACGCCGTCGCCGGCGTCGAGGTCGCGCCCGACCTCCCGGCCGGTTGGACGGCGGTCGCCGTGGGCGCGGCGGGCTCGCTCGACCTCGGGGCGTGGGACCGCGCGACCCGGTCGTGGGACGTCACACCTGGGCCCGACGCCGTCCCCGGCAGCGAGGCGCGGATCGGCGCCGTCGCGCGCTGGGGCGGGTCGAGCGCCCCCGAGGAGGCGCGCGCGACCACGACTACCCGGCTCGCGTTCGACCCGGCCTGGTACGACGACATCGCGCTGCACGACGACTTCGAGGCAGACACGACCGCGGACTACGCGACCCTGCGACCCTCCGGAGAGGCGCTGCCCGCCGTCGCGGCCGGGGACGGGGTGCTCACCGCGACCGGCGACGCGCGCTACTGGGGGCTGTACGGCCACCGCACGGCCCGCGCGACGCCGTCGTCCGTGGTCATCGCGGAGATCGGCGCGTTCTCCGGCGCGGGTACGCAGGAGGACTCGCTGTTCCTCGGCCTCGCTGCGGCGGACCGCACCTACGCGCTCGCGTGGTTCAACCACACGAACGTCGCCTCGGGCCTCGACTACGTCGGCGGCGCGGACGGGTCGTCGCCCTACTTCGGTCTCCGGGGCTACGGCCCCGGCGACCGGGTCGCCCTCCAGGTGAACGGCGCGCGCGTCGACGTGTTCGCCGAGGAGGACGACGAGTGGACCTGGTACGGCGGCACGACGACCGGCGGCGCGCTCGACACGTCCGACCCCGACGTGCTCGCCGGGCTCCTGCCGACGATCGGCTTCCGGGCCGACCGCGGGACCGTGAGCATCGCGTCGTTCGAGGTGCGGTCGCGCTCCGCCGACGCGCCCACGCCCCAGGTCGACGTCACCGCCGTCCCGCGCTGCCTCGCCGGCACGGCGTACGTCGCGGTCCGGGCGGCGTACGTCGGGACGGGCGGCGCCGGGGCGGGCGACCCGGTGGACGTCGAGCTCGTGACGCGGTTCGGGTCGCGCACGGTCACGGGCGTCGCCCCTGGTGCCAACGCCTACCAGTCGTTCTCCGCGCGCGCCGCGTCGCTCGCGGCGGGCACGGCGTCCGTCCGGGTGACCGACGCGACGGGGCGGGCCACCGAGCACGCGGCACCGTTCGCGGCTCTCACCTGCTGATCGGTCGGCCGGTCCCACGATCGTGACTGCCCGAGCGGGTGCGTGCGGCGCCCGCGTCACAGGACTCGAGCGTCAGAAGAGGCGGGAGTCCACGTCGTCGACGCCGCGCATCGCGTCATAGTCGAGCACGAGGCAGCCGATCCCCCGGTCCGTCGCGAGCACGCGGGCCTGGGGCTTGATCTCCTGTGCGGCGAAGACGCCGCGCACGGGGGCCAGGAGCGGGTCGCGGTTGAGGAGCTCGAGGTACCGCGTGAGCTGCTCGACGCCGTCGATGTCGCCCCGGCGCTTGATCTCGACGGCGACGGTCGCGCCGCTCGCGTCCTTGGCGAGGATGTCCACGGGGCCGATCGCCGTCGGGTACTCGCGGCGCACGAGCGTGTGCCCCGAGCCGAGCAGCTCGATCTGCGCGGCGAGCATCTCCTGGAGGTGCGCCTCCACCCCGTCCTTGACGAGGCCCGGGTCGACGCCCAGCTCGTGCGAGCTGTCGTGCTGGACGTCGTGGAGCTCGATCTCGAGGCGGTCGTCGCTCTTGGCGTGCTGCACGGCCCAGACCTCGGTCACGCCGCGCTCGCGCGCCTCGTCGGACGGCTCGCGGACCGCGAGCGAGCACGGAGGGCTCATCCAGTTGAGGGGCTTGTACGAGCCGCCGTCGGAGTGCAGCAGCACGCTCCCGTCGGCCTTGACGATGAGCACGCGCGTCGCGAGCGGCAGGTGGGCCGAGAGGCGGCCGGTGTAGCGGGCGGAGCAGCGGGCGACGACGAGACGCATGAGGCAGGTCCTCCGGGTCGGTGGTGGGCGGTCCGGGACGCGGCGTCAGCCCACGGGCGACGCCTCAGACGACGACGTCGCGCCGACCGGGCGGCGCGGCCTCGAGCCAGGAGGCGAGGCCCTCGTACGCGGCGCGCGACATCGTGAGCTCGAAGTCCTGGCCGTGGTAGCGGCACCGGACGAGGTAGGTGTCGGGGCCGTCGCCGACGAACGGCTCGCGGCCCGCGATGACGAGGTCGTAGCGGGACCACGTCCGGGCGGGGCGGACCGACACCGACCACAGCCGCCACCAGTCGATGCGACCGACGCCGTAGTGCGCGATGCCCGCGACCCAGGGCGCGCCGGCCGCGCCCGCGCGCCGTGCACCGCACTCGAACGAGCCGACGCGGTGGGACAGGGCACGCAGACGCCACGCCCCCAGCCCGATCGCGAGAAGGACGAGGACGAGCAGTCCGATCGCGAGCCAGGCCAGGGGCGTCATGGTCGTGCGAGGGTCAGCGGGCCGGTACGGACTCGACCGAGTCCGCGACGATCGTGACCTGGTTGGAGTCGACGGAGAGGAACCCTCCGCTGACGCGTACGTCGAGGGTCTCACCCTCGGCCACGATGCGCACCGAGCCCTCGCGCAGCACGGAGAGCAGGGGCGAGTGGTCCGCGAGGATGCCGATCTCACCGTCCGCCGCAGGGGCCGTGACCCGCTGCGCGCGGCCCGACCAGATCTTGCGGTCCGCCGCCACGAGGTCGACGTTCAGCTGTGCCACGGGAACTCCTTCATGGGCGGTTCATGCCCGGCGTGGTGTCCGGGTCCGGGTGCGACGCCCGCGGGGCCGGGCCGAGCGGCCCGGCCCCGCGTCTGCGTCGGATCAGGCGCCGTACTCCTGCTGGATGCGCGCCCAGTTGCGCTCGAGGTCCTCGAGGCCACCGATGTTGAAGAACGCCTGCTCGGCGACGTGGTCGAACTCGCCGTCCGCGATCTTCTTGAACGCCTCGATGGTCTCGCTCAGCGGCACCGTCGAGCCGACGACACCCGTGAACTTCTCGGCCATGTAGGTGTTCTGGGAGAGGAACTGCTGGATGCGGCGCGCACGCGCGACGACCGTCTTGTCCTCCTCCGAGAGCTCGTCCACACCGAGGATCGCGATGATGTCCTGGAGCTCCTTGTTGCGCTGCAGGATCGACTTCACGCGCGTCGCGACGTCGTAGTGCTCCTGCCCCACGTAGCGCGGGTCGAGGATGCGGCTCGTCGACGCGAGCGGGTCCACCGCGGGGTACAGACCGCGCGAGGCGATCTCACGGGAGAGCTCCGTCGTCGCGTCGAGGTGCGCGAACGTCGTCGCCGGCGCGGGGTCGGTGTAGTCGTCCGCCGGCACGTAGATCGCCTGGAGCGACGTGATCGAGTGACCACGCGTCGAGGTGATGCGCTCCTGGAGCAGACCCATCTCGTCCGCGAGGTTCGGCTGGTAGCCCACCGCGGACGGCATGCGGCCGAGCAGCGTCGACACCTCGGAGCCCGCCTGCGTGAAGCGGAAGATGTTGTCGATGAACAGGAGGACGTCCTGCTTCTTCACGTCGCGGAAGTACTCCGCCATGGTCAGCGCGGAGAGCGCGACGCGAAGACGCGTGCCCGGGGGCTCGTCCATCTGGCCGAAGACGAGCGCCGTCTTGTCGAAGACGCCGGCCTCCTCCATCTCGACGATGAGGTCGTTGCCCTCACGCGTGCGCTCGCCGACGCCGGCGAACACGGACACGCCACCGTGGTCCTGCGCGACGCGCTGGATCATCTCCTGGATGAGGACCGTCTTGCCGACGCCCGCACCACCGAAGAGGCCGATCTTCCCACCCTGGACGTACGGGGTGAGGAGGTCGATGACCTTGATGCCCGTCTCGAACATCGTGGTCTTCGACTCGAGCTGGTCGAACGCCGGGGGCTTGCGGTGGATCGGCCAGCGCTCGGTGACCTCGACCGTCTCGCCCGGAGCGCCGTTGAGCACGTCGCCCGTGACGTTGAAGACCTTGCCCTTGGTGACGTCGCCGACGGGAACGCTGATCGGCGCGCCGGTGTCGGTGACCTGGGCGCCGCGGACGAGGCCGTCCGTCGGCTTGAGGGCGATGGCGCGCACGAGCGAGTCACCCAGGTGCTGGGCGACCTCGAGCGTGAGCGTGAACGACTTCTCGCCCTCGCCCTGCGACGAGAGGTCGATCTCGACGGTCAGCGCGTTGTAGATGTCGGGGATCGCGTCCGCCGGGAACTCGATGTCCACGACGGGGCCGATCACACGAGCGACCCGGCCCACGCCGGGACCGCTGGAGTGCTCGACCTGTGCTTCCACGGTGGTGGCGGTCATTGCTGGCCTCGCTTCGCAGTGCCGGAGTGGTCCCCGGCGGTGTCGGTCAGGATGTCGGTGATGGTGCTGGCCGCGCGGGCCGTGCGGCCCGTCATGACGCCGCCAGGGCGTCGGCACCCGAGACGATCTCGCTGATCTCCTGGGTGATGTCCGCCTGACGCGCCTGGTTCGCCAGCCGCGTGTAGTTGCGGATGAGGTCCTCCGCGTTGTCCGTCGCCGTGTGCATCGCGCGCTGACGTGCGGCGAGCTCGGACGCCGCCGCCTCGAGGAGGCAGCTGAAGATCCGGCTGCGCACGTAGCGCGGGAGCAGCTCGTCGAGCACGGCCTCAGGCGAGGGCTCGAAGTCGTACAGCGGGAGCACGTCGTGCTTGCCCGCCGGGGCGACGCCCTCGACGACCTCCAGCGGGAGCATCCGCACGACGCGCGGGCGCTGCGTGACCATGTTGACGAACTGCGTGTACACGATGTGCAGCTCGCTCACGCCGCCCTCGGCCGCCGGCGCGAGGAACGCCCCGAGCAGGGCGTCCGCGATCTCGCCCGCGACCTCGGAGTTGGGCGCGTCCGACCCGTACGACCACGACCCGGCGAGCTCGCGCCCGCGGAACGTGTAGTACGAGATGGCACGACGACCGGCCCCGTAGAGCGCGACCTCCTTGCCCTCGGCCACGAGGCGCTCGACGAGGCGCTCCGTCTCTCGGATGATCGACGCCGAGTAGGCGCCGGCCATGCCGCGGTCGGACGCGACGACGAGCACTGCGACGCGGTTGGTGTCCGTGCGCTCGCTCGTCAGCGGGTGCTTCGTCGACGTGTGGGTGGCGACGGCCGACACGGCCCGGGTGATCGCCCGGGCGTACGGCGACGCGGCGGCCGTGCGGTCGCGCGCCTTGCCGATCCGCGACGCGGCGATGAGCTCCTGCGCGCGGAACATCTTCTTGAGCGACTGCGTCGACTTGATCCGCTGCTTGTAGACGCGCTGGGATCCGGCCATCGTCAGGCCCTCTTCTGCCGGACGATCTGCTCCTGCTCGATCTCCGTCTCGGCCTCGTCCTCGGTGTCCCCACCGACGAGCGGCGAGCCGTCACCCGTGAGGAAGCCGGAGCGGAACGCGTCGACCGCCGAGGAGAGCTGAGCCTCGGTCTCGTCCGACAGCTTCCCGGTCTCTGCGATCGTGGACAGGACGTCCGTGTTGCGGCGCAGGTGGTCGAGCAGCTCGGACTCGAAGCGACGCACGTCCTCGACCGGGACGTCGTCGATCTTGCCCTTGGTGCCCGCCCAGATCGACGCGACCTGGTCCTCGACCGGGTACGGCGAGTACTGACCCTGCTTGAGCAGCTCCATGAGGGCTGCGCCGCGCTTCAGCTGACCGCGCGACGCCGCGTCGAGGTCGGACGCGAACATCGCGAACGCCTCGAGCGCCCGGAACTGCGCGAGCTCGAGCTTCAGCGTGCCGGAGACCTGCTTCATCGCCTTGACCTGCGCGGCACCACCGACGCGGGACACCGAGATACCGACGTCGACGGCCGGGCGCTGGTCGGCGTTGAACAGGTCCGACTGGAGGAAGATCTGGCCGTCGGTGATGGAGATGACGTTCGTCGGGATGTACGCCGAGACGTCGTTCCCCTTGGTCTCGATGACCGGCAGGCCCGTCATCGAGCCGGCGCCGAGCTCGTCCGAGAGCTTCGCGCAACGCTCGAGCAGGCGGGAGTGCAGGTAGAAGACGTCACCGGGGTACGCCTCGCGGCCCGGCGGGCGGCGCAGCAGGAGCGACACGGCACGGTAGGCCTCGGCCTGCTTCGACAGGTCGTCGAACACGATGAGCACGTGCTTGCCGCCGTACATCCAGTGCTGGCCGATGGCCGAGCCGGTGTACGGGGCGAGGTACTTGAAGCCCGCGGGGTCGGACGCGGGAGCCGCGACGATCGTCGTGTACTCCAGCGCGCCGGCCTCCTCGAGCGCACCGCGCACGGACGCGATCGTGGAGCCCTTCTGGCCGATGGCGACGTAGATGCAGCGAACCTGCTTCTCGGGGTCGCCCGACTCCCAGTTGGCCTTCTGGTTGATGATCGTGTCGATCGCGATCGCCGTCTTGCCCGTCTGGCGGTCACCGATGATCAGCTGGCGCTGGCCGCGGCCGATCGGGATCATCGAGTCGATCGCCTTGAGACCGGTCTGGAGCGGCTCGTGGACCGACTTGCGGTCCATGACGCCGGGCGCCTGGAGCTCGAGGGCGCGACGGCCCTCCGTCGCGACCTCGCCGAGGCCGTCGATCGGGTTGCCCAGCGGGTCGACGACGCGACCGAGGTACCCGTCGCCGACGGGGACCGAGAGGACCTCGCCGGTCCGGCGGACCTCCTGGCCCTCCTCGATGCCGGTGAACTCGCCGAGGACGACGACACCGATCTCACGGACGTCGAGGGTGAGGGCGAGACCCAGGGTCCCGTCCTCGAAGCGCAGCAGCTCGTTGGCCATCGCGCCCGGCAGACCCTCGACCTGGGCGATGCCGTCGGCGGCCAGGGTGACCCGGCCCACCTCCTCGGACACGGCGCCCTCGGGCTCGTAGGACTTCACGAAGCTGTCCAGAGCGGCCCGGATCTCCTCCGGCCGGATCGTCAGCTCAGCCATTGCTCTTCTCCTGTCGTGGCCGCACCTCGTGGTTCGGGTGCGGTCGAACGTTTGTCGGTTGTGCGGCCGGTGGCCGGCAGGACGGTCGTCGGTCGGAAGGGTCGCTCGTCAGCTCACGAGGCGACGGCGCGCGTCGGCGAGCCGGGAGAGCACGGTGGAGTCCACGACGTCGGCACCCACCTGGACCCGCAGCCCGCCGAGCACCGTGGGGTCCACGGTCACGTTGAGCTGCACGGCGCGCCCGTAGGCCCGCTCGAGCAGTCCCGCGAGGCGGTCGAGCTGCGCCTGCGTGAGCACCGCGGCCGACGTGACCGAGGCGACGAGGCGCTGGCGACGCTCGGCCGCGATCTCCCCGATCCACCCCAGCGTCGGGACGAACCGACGACCGCGCAGCGCGCGCGTCGCGTGGACCGCGAGCACCTCGGTGACGGGGTCGACCTTGCCGTCGAGCAGCGCGTGCACGAACGCGGCGCGGCGCTCGGGGTCGGTCGTGTCGTCGGAGAGGACCTGCCGCGCCTCGCGCTGCCCGACGAGCGCGCGCGAGGTCCGGAACAGCTCGTCCTCGACCTTCTCCAGCGCACCGCGGGCCTCGGCCGACGCGAGGACCGCGTCCAGGCCCAGGTGCTCGGTCGCGTCCGCGAGGTCGCCCTCGCGGGTCCAGCGGGACCGGACCAGGCCGGACACGAGGTCCACGACGCGCTCGTCGAAGCCCGACGCGAGGACCGCGGACACGAGGGCCGCCTTGTCCGCGCCGGACCGCGACGGGTCCGCGAGCGAGCGCCGCAGCGGCGCCGACTCGTCGAACGCTGCGGTGACCGCGAAGAGCTGCTCGCCCAGCGCGAGCGCGCCCTCGCCCGCCGAGCGCAGGACCGGCTCGAACCGGTCCCGCGCCTGCGTCAGGGACTCGCCGCTCGTTCCGCGCATCAGCGCTCCTCGGATGCCGTGCCCGCCGCGCTCGCCGCCGCGGGACCCGCGGCCTCGAGCTCGTCGAGGAAGCGGTCGACGACGCGGCTCTGGCGCGCCGAGTCGGCGAGCGACTCGCCGACGATCTTCGAGGCGAGCTCCGTCGCGAGCAGACCGACGTCGTTGCGCAGCGAGACCGCGGCCTGCTGGCGCTCGGCCTCGATCTGGCGGTGCGCCGTCTCGACGATGCGCGCGGCGTCGTCCGACGCCTTCGCGCGCAGGTCCGAGACGATGGCCGAGCCCTCGGCCCGCGCCTCCTCGCGGATCTTCGCCGCCTCCGTGCGCGCCTCCTGGAGCTGCTGGTGGTACTCCGCCAGCGCCGCCGCGGCCTCCGCCTGGGCGGACTCCGCCTTGGCGAGGCCACCCTCGATCTTGGCGGTCCGCTCGTCGAGCACCGCCTGGAACTTGGGCAGGATCGCCTTGTAGAAGACGATCGCGATGACGATCATGATGACGGACGACCAGAGGATGTCGTACCCAGCGGGGAGGAACAGGTCGATGCCCTGCGGCTCCTCGCCCGTCTCCGCCGCGACGTTCAGCGCGGCGGTCGCCAGCGCCGACATCACGCCGTGAAGAGGAAGCCGGCGACGAGACCGAGCAGCGCGAGCACCTCGACGAACGCGACACCGATGAACATGGTGGCGCGAAGCTGGCCGGCGACCTCGGGCTGGCGGGCGATGCCCTCGATGGTCTTGCCGATGAGAATGCCGAGGCCGATGCCCGGGCCGATCGCGGCGAGGCCGTAACCGACGGTGCCGATGTTGCCGGTGACCTCAGCGAGAGTGGTGACGTCCACGATTGCTCGTTCCTTCCGTTGGGCGCCCGACCGGGTGACCGGGCGTCGCGTTGGTACTGCGCTTGATGGGTGTGTCTGGTGGAGCGGAGTCGGTGCACGACCCGGAGGTCAGTGCTCCTCCTCGAGCGACATGTTGATGTAGACCGCCGCGAGGAGGGCGAAGATGTAGGCCTGCAGGAAGGCGACCAGGATCTCGAAGAGCGTGATCGCGAAGCCGCCGACGAGGGTGAGCGCGCCGAAGGCCTTCATCGCGGGCACCGCCTCGAAGACGAAGTACTGCGTCGCGGCGAAGCACAGGACGAGCATGATGTGACCGGCGATCATGTTGGCCGCGAGTCGGATGGCCAGGGAGGCCGGCCGGATGATGAGGATCTGCAGCAGCTCGATCGGCGTCACGATGAGGTAGATGGGCCACGGGATACCGGGCGGGAAGAGGTTGTTCTTCAGGTATCCGCCGAGGCCGTGCTTCCTGATGCCGACCGCCCAGTAGGTCGCGAAGACCCAGAGCGCGAGCACGATCGGAAGTCCGATGCGCGAGGTCCCGGCCAGGTTGAGGAACGGGATCACGCTCGTGATGTTGAAGGCCAGCACGGCGAAGAAGATCGTCGCGATCATCGGGACGAACCGCCGAGCGGTCTCCTTCCCCATGATCTCCTCGACGATCTGGACGCGCACGAAGTCGATGAGCATCTCGAGCGCGTTCTGGAGGCGTCCGGGGACGAGTCGCGCCCGACGGGCCCCGATGACGAAGATCGTCAGCAGGACGACGGTGGCGACGATCCGGATGATCCAGATGCGGTCGATCTGGAAGATCGTGCCCTCGAAGAGGATGGCCGGCGGGAAGAAGTCGGCGATCGACGGCGCGTGGAAGCCACCTTCGCTCTCGGAAGCAGCGAGGAGCACGGGGGTCGCAAGCGTGGACAGGGTGGACTCCCAATGGTCGTGTGGTCCGGGCAGCCGTCACTCGTTGGTGGGCACGCCGTCGGACCTGGCCGTCATGGATTCGCCAGTAGCCTAACGTATGGAACGGCGTGCTCACGCCGATCTGGCGGCGCTTGTGACATTTTGCTCATGCGCTCCGGGCAACTGGTCCCTGGCCCGGGCGCCGCCCGCCTGGTAGAGGCGTGGTCGGTCAGCGGGCGTCGGGTTCGACGTAGGGGATGCGCCCCCTGCTCACGGCCCGGTAGTCGAGCACCGCGGAACCGATGACGCCGACGAGCAGGACCCCCGCGAAGACCCAGCGGTCGTAGAAGTCCATGCCGCGCAGGACCACGAGGATCACGATGAGCACGACCATCTTCGCGAGCCAGCTCCCCATGACGACCGCCGCGGTCGTCGTCGGGCTCGCGTCGACCGTGCGCAGCATCGCCCAGACCGTGGTGGCCGAGAAGAGCAGCGCCACGCCCACCCCGAGAAGGGCACCCCACACGCCCGGCAGACCGGCGACGAGCGCACCGATCGCCACGCCGAGGACCGTGAGCGCACCGAGCAGGACGAGCACGTCCCGCAGCGCGGTCCGGAAGACCGCGCGGACGGCCTGCCCGTGCGGGCCGATCGTCTGCTCGGCGGACTGCCCGGCGGGCTCCGCGCCGTCCGGCTGGGCGGGTTCGGGCAGGCTCGTGGTCATCTCAGTGCTTCCTTCGGCGGGGTCGTGACGGCGGGCGAGGACAGCGAGGCGGCCCCGCTCGGGTCGTCGTCGGAGGTGGTGGTGGTGGCAGGCACGGACGCCGTCGGGGCCGCGGCGTCGTCGTCGAGGAACCGGCCGCGCGTGCGCAGCGGGCCGAGCGTGAGGACCGCGGAGACCAGGACGGCGACCGCGAGGCCCACGGCCACTCCGTGCCAGTGCCACTGGACGAGCGCGACCGCAGCGAACGCGAACACGGCCGTCCAGACGTAGAGGATGAGCACGGCGCGCCGGTGCGAGTGCCCGATCGCGAGCATGCGGTGGTGCAGGTGCATGCGGTCCGGGTGGAACGGCGACTTCCCGCGGGCGACGCGGCGCACCACCGCCATGCCCATGTCGAGCAGGGGCAGGAGGATCACCGCGAGCGGCAGCAGGATCGGGATGAACGCCGGGATCTGCTGGGCGCCCGAGAGCGCGTCGGGATCGATCTTGCCCGTCACGACGATGGCCGCGGCGGAGAAGACGAGCCCGAGCACCATCGATCCCGAGTCACCCATGAAGATGCGCGCGGGATGGAAGTTGTGCGGCAGGAACCCCACGCAGATGCCGACGAGAGCGGCGATCACCAGGGTCGCGAGGCTCGAGTAGTCGTCGGCGCTCGCCTTCTGCGTGAGCACGTAGGAGTAGACGAAGAACGCGGCACCGCCGATCGCGACGAGCCCGGCCGCGAGACCGTCGAGGCCGTCGACGAAGTTCACGGCGTTCATCGCGACGACGACCACGAGGATCGTCGCGGCGAGCTGAAGGCGCGAGGACCAGATGAGCTGCTGCTCGCCGATCCCGAGGGGAAGCGTGAAGAGGACGACGCCCTGGGCCGCCATGAAGCCCGCGGCGAGCACCTGCCCCGCGAGCTTCGTCATCCAGTCGAGGTCCCAGATGTCGTCGGCGATCCCGAGCAGGCAGACGATCGCGGCCGCGCCGACGATCCCCCACGCCCGCGAGTCGGCCACGAGGCTGCCTGCGACCTCGCTGACGAACACGCTCTCGAGGAACGGCATCTGCGACGCGAAGACCACCGCCACCACGAGGCCCAGCAGCATGGCGAGACCGCCGAGCCGGGGGGTCGGGATCGTGTGGACGTCGCGGTCGCGCACCGCGGTGATCGCGCCGGTGCGCAGCGCGACCCAGCGCGCGAAGGGCGTCGCGAGGAACGTCACCACGGCGGCGACGAGCATCACGAGCAGGTAGACCCTCACCCGCCGTTCGCCTCCGGCCCCCCGGCGTCGTCGGCGGTCTGAGCGTCGGTAGGCGCGTCGGTGGGAGCGTCGGCGGGCGGGTCGTCCGGGCCGGCGACGTCCGCGACCTCGCGGAGCCGGTCGAGCGTGACCGCGCCCTGGCGCACGACGCGCAACGCGTCGGACGTCGCGTCGACGATGGTCGACGCCACCCCACCGGGCGCCACGCCGCCGTCGAGGTAGACCGTCACGGAGTCGCCGAGCTGCGCCTGCGCGTCGTCGACGTCGAGGGCCGCGGGACGGCCGGTCGCGTTCGCCGACGACACCGCGAGCGGCCCGGTGCGGCGCAGGAGCGCGAGCGCGGCCGGGTGGTCGGGCATGCGCAGCGCGACGGTCCCGTGCGTCTCCCCCAGGTCCCACGCGAGCGAGGGCTGCGCACGCAGGATGATCGTGAAGCCGCCGGGCCAGAAGGCCTCGACGAGGCGACGCGCGGCGTCGGGCACGTCCGTCGCGAGGCCGTCGAGCGTGCGCGCGTCCGGCACGAGCACGGGCGGGGGCATCTGCCGGCCCCGGCCCTTGGCCGCGAGGAGCGCGGCGACGGCCTCGGCGTCGAAGGCGTCGGCGCCGATGCCGTAGACGGTGTCGGTGGGCAGCACGACGAGGCCACCGCGGGAGATCGCGTTGACCGCCTCGTCGATGCCGGCTCCCCAGGTGTTCGGGTCGGTCACGGGGTGGACGGAGCTCACGGGTCCATCCTTCCACGCTCGCGGGCGGGCTCCGGGTCACCGGCGCGCTCGGGTCCCGAGCGCCGGGCCACGACCATGCGGTCGCGTCCCGTGAGGTCGACGACGGTGCGGACGTCGACGAACGCGCCGGTCGCCGCGACCATGTCCCGCGCGGCCGCGGCCTGGACCTCGGCGTGCTCCATGACGTAGAGACCGCCGGGGCGCAGGAGCCGCGCGGCCGCTGCCGTGATCCCCCGCGGCACCTCGAGACCGTCCGGTCCGAGCCCGTAGAGCGCCACGCCGGGGTCGTGGTCGGCCACCTCCGGGTCGCGCGGGACCGCGCCGGGGGGCACGTACGGCGGGTTGGACACGACGACGTCGACCGTGCCGTCGAGACCACCGTCGGCCGACGGACCGGCGAGCGCCGTGCGCGCGTCGCCCCGCACCAGGTGCACGACGACGTCGCTCGACTCGCGCGCGCCCGTCACGTTCCGCTCGGCCCAGGCGTGGGCGGCGGCATCGAGCTCGACGGCGTGCACGTCGGTCCCGGCGACCTCCGTCGCGACGGCGAGCGCGATCGCCCCCGAGCCGGTGCACAGGTCGACGACGGTGGCGCGCCCCGCTCGGGCAACGACTGCGCGCGCCTCGTCGACGGCGACCTGCGCGACCTGCTCGGTCTCGGGTCGCGGGACGAAGACGCCCGGCCCGACGGCCAGCTCGAGGTGCCGGAACGGCGCGGTGCCCACGAGGTGCTGGAGCGGCACGCGCTGCGCGCGCCGGGCGACGAGCTCCGCGAGGGCGGGCGCGACGTCGTCGGGGACGGGCGTGCCGAGGATCGCGCGGCGCGCCACGTCGCTCCGAGGCACCGCGAGCGCATGGGCGAGCAGGATCTCGGCGTCCGCGCGCGCCGAGGGCACCCCCGCGGCGTCGAGGACGGCCGTCGCCCAGCGCAGCCAGGCGGAGGTGCGGGCGTCCGACGGAGGGTTCGGACCGACCGGCTCAGGCATCGCCGGCGCTCGCGAGGCGGGCCGCCTCGTCGGCCTCGACCGCCGAGCGCACGACGGGGTCGAGATCGCCGTCGAGCACCTGGTCGAGGTTGTAGGCCTTGTACCCGGTGCGGTGGTCCGCGATGCGGTTCTCCGGGAAGTTGTACGTCCGGATGCGCTCGGAGCGGTCGACCGTGCGGACCTGGGAACGACGCAGGTCCGCGGCCTCGGCGGCGGCGGCCTCCTGCTGCGCGGCGAGCAGGCGCGCGCGCAGCACGCGCATGGCCTGCTCACGGTTCTGGAGCTGGGACTTCTCGTTCTGCATCGACACGACGATGCCCGTGGGAAGGTGCGTGATGCGCACGGCGGAGTCGGTCGTGTTGACGGACTGCCCGCCGGGGCCGGACGAGCGGTAGACGTCGACGCGCAGGTCGTTGGGGTCGATCTCCACCTCGCCCGCGTCCTCGACCTCCGGGAACACGAGCACGCCGGCCGCGGAGGTGTGGATGCGTCCCTGCGACTCGGTCACCGGGACGCGCTGGACCCGGTGGACGCCGCCTTCGTACTTGAGGTTCGCCCAGACGCCATCGGCCGGGTCTGACGGCGTGCTGCGCGCCTTGACCGCCACCTGGACGTCCTTGTAGCCGCCGAGGTCAGACTCGGTCGACTCGAGGACCTCGGTCTTCCAGCCCCGGCGCTCCGCGTACCGCAGGTACATGCGCAGCAGGTCCCCCGCGAACAGGGCGGACTCCTCGCCGCCCTCCCCTGCCTTGATCTCGAGGATGACGTCGCGGCCGTCGTCGGGGTCGCGCGGTACCAGCACGCGGCGCAGGCGCTCGCGCGCCTCCTCCTCCGCGCTACGCAGGCCCGGGAGCTCCGCGGCGAACGCGTCCCCGTCATCGCCCCCGAGCGAGGCCAGCTCGGCGGCGGCCTCGGCGTCGTCGCTCGCCTCGCGCCACGCGCGGTACGCGCCCACGACCTGGTTCAGCTCGGCGTAACGCCGCCCGAGCGTGCGCGCCCGGCCCGCGTCGGCGTGGACGGCGGGATCGGCGAGCTGGGTCTCGATGTCGGCGTGCTCGGCCAGCAACGGCTCGACGGCGGCGAACGACTCGGTCACGGACGGCTCCTGGGTGACGGGCGGGTCGCGGTCGTCGGCACGGGCGCGACCGCGTGAGGATCGGGAGGATCGCTCGGGCAAAGCAACAGCGCCGGTGGTCCGATCTCGCCGACTGCCCCTGGAGAGGTTGTCGGGATCGGACCACCGGCGCTGCGGTGTCGCTACTTGTCGGCGGCCTTCTTGCCGTAGCGGGCCTCGAAGCGAGCCACACGGCCACCGGTGTCGAGGATCTTCTGCTTGCCCGTGTAGAACGGGTGGCAGGCGCTGCACACGTCGGAGCTGATCTTGCCCGACGCCTCGGTGCTGCGCGTCACGAAGGTGTTCCCACAGGTGCAGGTCACCTCGGTGACGACGTACTCGGGGTGGATACCAGACTTCACGGTTTTCTCCTTGGGGTGACGTCTCCGGGTCAGGTGCGGCGACCGCTCCTGTGAACCGGCGACAGGCGGCCTGACGATCGCAGGCCGACGAACCATTGTGCCAGAACGCGCGGGGACCCCGAGAACTTCCCGGGGCCGCCCGCCGTCGGCTCCTGTCGGACGACCGTCAGACGGTGCGGCCGACGGTGTCGTCGTCCGCGAGACCGCCCGGCGTCGTCTTCTGGACGTGGAGCAGGAACTCGACGTTCGTCTGGGTCTTCTTGAGCTGGCCGAGCAGCAGCTCGATGGCCTGCTGCTGGTCGAGCGCCCCCATCACGCGGCGGAGCTTGTAGATGATCTTCAGCTCGTCCTGCGACAGGAGGATCTCCTCGCGGCGCGTGCCGGACGCGTTGACGTCCACCGCCGGGAAGATGCGCTTGTCCGCGAGGTTGCGCGAGAGGCGCAGCTCCATGTTCCCCGTGCCCTTGAACTCCTCGAAGATGACCTCGTCCATCTTCGAGCCCGTCTCGACGAGCGCCGAGGCCAGGATCGTCAGCGAGCCGCCGTTCTCGATGTTGCGGGCCGCGCCGAAGAAGCGCTTGGGCGGGTAGAGCGCGGACGCGTCCACACCACCGGACAGGATGCGGCCCGAGGCGGGCGCCGCGAGGTTGTACGCGCGCGACAGGCGGGTCAGCGAGTCGAGGAGCACGACGACGTCCTGACCGAGCTCGACCAGGCGCTTCGCGCGCTCGATCGCGAGCTCGGCGACGATCGTGTGGTCGGACGCGGGACGGTCGAACGTCGAGGCGATGACCTCGCCCTTCACCGTCCGCTCCATGTCCGTGACCTCTTCGGGCCGCTCGTCCACGAGCACCACCATGAGGTGGACCTCGGGGTTGTTGGCCGTGATCGCGTTGGCGATCTGCTGCATGATGATCGTCTTGCCGGCCTTGGGCGGCGCGACGATGAGGCCGCGCTGACCCTTGCCGATCGGCGCGACGATGTCGATCACGCGCGGCGTCAGGCGCGTCGCCTCGGTGTTCTCCAGGCGCAGGCGGTCCTGCGGGTACAGGGGCGTGAGCTTGGTGAACTCGGGGCGCTGGCGCGCCTCGTCGGGCGACATGCCGTTGACGGTGTCCAGACGCACGAGCGCGTTGAACTTCTGGCGCGCGGTGTTGCCCTGGTTCTCGCCCTCGCGCGGCTGGCGCACCGCGCCCGTGACGGCGTCACCGCGGCGCAGGCCCGCCTTCTTCACCTGGCCGAGCGAGACGTAGACGTCGTTCTGGCCCGGCAGGTACCCGCTCGTGCGGACGAACGCGTAGTTGTCCAGGATGTCGAGGATGCCTGCGACGGGGAGCAGGACGTCGTCCTCGCTCACCTCGATGTCGTCGAGACCCGCGACGTCCGGTCCCTGACGGTTGCGGCCGCGCTTGCGGTCGCGCTCGCGGCCGCGGTCACGACCCCGGCGCCGACGGCCGCCGCGCTCGTCGTCCAGCAGCTGGCGGTCGTCCCGCCGGTCCGCCTGACGCTCGCCACGGTTCTGCTGGCCGCCGCTCTGCTGCTCGCGCTGCTGCCCGCCCTGCTGGTCGCGCTGGCGCTCGCCGCCCTGCTGGTCGCGCTGACGGTCGGCGCGCGGCGCGTCGCCGTCACCCTCGCCGTTCCGAGGGGCGCCGGCACCACGGCCCGCGCGGCGCGAGCCCCGCTCGCCCGTGACGAGGCCGACCGCGGCGGCGGCGCGCGCGGCGCGCTCGTCGGCGGACTCGTTCGCGGTGTCGCGCGTGCGTACGCCCTGCTCGCCGAGAGCCTCGGCGACCGCCGCGGCAGCCTCCGAGCGGGAGTCGCGACGGCCGTCGCGACGCTCCCCCCGCTGTTCCGTGCGCTGCTCGTCGGCGCGCACGGGCAGGTCGAGCACGGGAGCGGCGGTGCGCTCCTCGCGGCTCGCGGCCGAGGGCGCGTCCTGACGCGCCGTCGCCGCGGCGTCGGTGGTGGTGCCCGCCGGGCTCGCGGCGGGGCGCTCGGCGCGGCGGCTGCGGCCGCGCCCGGAGGCGGCAGGCGCCTCGCTCGTCTCACGGCCCGCGGCGTTCGCCCCGTCCGTGTCGCGCCGCGGCGCGGCGGGGCGCTCGGACGCGCCCTGCTCGCCCGTGCGGGCGCGGATGACGTCCACAAGATCGCCCTTGCGCATCTTGGACGTGCCCTTGACCCCGAGCTGCGAGGCGAGAGCCTGCAGCTCCGGGAGGCGCAGCGTGGAGAGCGCGCCGGTCCGGGCGTTCCCGCCGGCAGCGGCCGAACCGGTCGCGCTGCTCGTGGCGGTGTCGATGGTGTCTGTCACGAAGGACCCTTCCCCCTCGTTTGCGCCCGCCGCTCAGAGGGCGGGCCGCGGGTGGTCGACGCCCGGCCGTGACGGCCGGAGCGTAGGTGTCGCCACGCGTCAGTGGTACGACGACGTCATCTGACGCGGGGCTGGATTGCCTTCTCTCGGACTGCTCGGTCGCAGCACACCCGGTGGGTGAGAGCGCGCTCCGCGTGCGGATGTACTGGTGCGAGAGCGTGACCGAAGGCTGGGAATCATCCTAGCACCGGCGCGCCCGAGGTCAGAGCCGTTCGCCCACGACACCACGCGTGTCGACGTCGAGGCGGTGCACCGCCCAGTCGGCGGTGCCCCCGACGAGGGAGTCCGCGACGCGAACGACCTCCTCCAGGTCGTCCGGCGTCGAGAGCACCAGCACGGTCGGTCCCGCCCCCGAGACGGTCGCGGCGAGTCCGCGTGCCCGCAGTGCCTGGACGAGCTCGAACGACGACGGCATGACGTCGGCCCGGTACGCCTGGTGCAGACGGTCGTCCGTCGCGTCGAGCAGCAGGTCGGGCCGCCGGGTGAGCGCCTCGACGAGGAGGGCCGCACGCCCCGCGTTGAAGGCGGCGTCGGCGTGCGGCACGTGCGTCGGGAGCACCCCCCGTGCCCGGCTCGTCGCGAGCCGGGCCGAGGGCACGAGCACGGTCGCCCGGACGTCGGGGTGCACGTCCAGCCGCGCGGCGCGAGGCCCGGCGCCCTGGCCCGCGTCCCACGCGACGGTGGCGCCTCCCAGGAGCGCGGGCGCCGCGTTGTCCGGGTGCCCCTCGATGGCGGTCGCGAGGCCGAGCGCCACGTCGTCGTCGAGGACCGACGGGTCGGCGACGAGCGCTCGCGCCGCCACGATGCCCGCGACGACGGCGGCCGCCGAGGAGCCGAGGCCCCGCCCGTGCGGGACGCGGTTGACGCAGGTCAGGTGCAACCCGGTCTGGGGCGCGCCGGCCACGTCGAGCGCGGCCCGCAGCGCCCGCACCACGAGGTGCGTCTCGTCGCCCGGCACCTCGCCGGCGCCCTCGCCCTCGACGTCGACCACGACCTCGTCGGTCGCGAGCGCGCGCACCTCGAGCACGTCGTGGAGCGCGAGCGCCAGGCCGAGCGCGTCGAAGCCGGGGCCGAGATTCGCGCTCGTCGCCGGGACGCGCACCCGCACGTGGTCCGCGCCGAGCTGCATCAGTCGAGCCCGAGGGCGTCGGCGATGGACACGACGTCGGCGCTCACGCGCGTCGGCGTCACCTCGCTGCCGTCGAGCGTGCGCAGCGCCCACTGCGGGTCCTTGAGCCCGTGGCCGGTGACCGTGACGACGATGCGCGCGCCGGCGGGCACGAGCCCGCGCTCGGCGCGGGACAGGATCCCGGCGACGCCGGCCGCCGACGCGGGCTCGACGAACACGCCGACCTCGCTCGACAGGACCCGGTGCGCCGCGAGGATCTGCTCGTCCGTGACGGCCTCGATGACGCCGCCCGACTCGTCGCGCGCCGACTCGGCGAGCTCCCACGACGCGGGGTTGCCGATGCGGATCGCGGTCGCGATAGTCTCCGGCTCGGTGATCGGGTGGCCCGCGACGATCGGTGCGGCGCCCGCGGCCTGGAAGCCCCACATCTGCGGCACGTGCGTCGCGACGGCCGGCAGGCCCTCCCCCGCGTGCCCCGGGGCGCCCTGGCCGGCGTACTCCCGGAAGCCCTTCCAGTACGCCGTGATGTTCCCCGCGTTGCCGACGGGCAGCGCGTGGACGTCGGGCGCGTCCCCCAGCGCGTCGACGATCTCGAACGCGCCGGTCTTCTGGCCCTCGATGCGGTCGGGGTTGACCGAGTTCACGAGCTCGACCGGGTAGGCCTCGGCGAGCTTGCGCGCCGCGACGAGGCAGTCGTCGAAGTTGCCGTCGACCTGGAGCAGGCGCGCGCCGTGCGCGATCGCCTGGCTGAGCTTGCCCATCGCGATCTTGCCGTCCGGGACGAGCACCGCGCACGTCATCCCGGCACGCACCGCGTACGCGGCCGCCGACGCGGACGTGTTGCCCGTCGACGCGCAGACGACAGCCTTCGCCCCACGGCCGGCGGCCGCGGAGATCGCCGTCGTCATGCCGCGGTCCTTGAACGACCCCGTGGGGTTCATGCCCTCGACCTTGACGAACACCTGCGCGCCCGTGCGCGCGGAGAGCGCCGGTGCCTCGACGAGCGGCGTGCCGCCCTCACCGAGCGTGACGATCCGCTCGGCGACGTGCGCCGGCAGACGATCGCGGTACTCGGAGATGATGCCTCTCCACTGGTGGGCCATCAGGCTCCCTCGACTCTCAGGACGGACGTGATCGTGCGGACGGGCTCGAGCCCGGCGACCGCCGCGACGGTCGCCGACAGCGCCGACTCCGGCGCCGCGTGCGTGGTGATGAGGAGCTCGGCGACCCCGGGCTCGGCGACGTCGGAGACGCCTGGCGCCGTCGGCTGCCGGACCGCCTCGATGGAGACGCCGTGCTCGGCGAGGGCGTGCGCGACCTGAGCGAGGACGCCCGGGCGGTCGTCGACGTCGAGGCGCACCTGGTAGCGGGTCACGGCCGCGCTCGCGGGGAGGATGGCGAGCTCCGCGTAGGTGGACTCCTGCGGGCCCTTGCCCCCGAGCACGCGGTGCCGCGCGGCCGAGACGACGTCACCCAGGACGGCCGACGCCGTCGGGGCGCCGCCCGCGCCGCGCCCGTAGAACATGAGCTCGCCCGCGGACTCCGCCTCGACGAACACCGCGTTGAACGACCCGCGGACGTTCGCGAGGGGGTGCGACGTGGGCACGAGCGCCGGGTGCACGCGCACGGACACGCCCGCGGGCGCCCCCGCCGCTGCGCCGGCTGAGGTGCCCGCCGAGGTGCCCTCGCGCAGCTCCGCGATGGCGAGGAGCTTGATGACGTGGCCGGTCTGGGCGGCCCATGCGACGTCCTCGGCCGTGACGGACATGATGCCCTCGCGCGCGACGTCGTCCAGCGACACGCGCGTGTGGAACGCGAGGCTCGCGAGGATCGCGGCCTTGGCCGCGGCGTCGTAGCCCTCCACGTCGGCCGTCGGGTCCGCCTCCGCGTAGCCGAGGTCCTGCGCCTCCTTGACGGCCTCCTCGAGGTCCATGCCCGTGGTCGCCATCTGGTCGAGGACGTAGTTGGTCGTCCCGTTGACGATGCCGAGCACGCGGCGCACGCGGTCGCCCGCGAGCGACTCGCGCACCGGGCGCACGATCGGGATCGCGCCCGCGACGGCGGCCTCGAAGTAGATGTCGACGCCGGCCGCGTCCGCGGCCTTGTAGAGCGTGGGTCCGTCCTCGGCGAGCAGCGCCTTGTTCGCCGTGACGACGGCGGCGCCGGCGTCGATCGCGCGCAGCAGGAGCGAGCGGGCGGGCTCGATGCCGCCCATGACCTCGACGACGATGTCGGCACGCGCGACGAGACCCTGCGCATCCTCCGTGAGCAGCGAGCGGTCGACCGACGAGGCGCGCGGCGCGGCCGCGTTCCGCACCGCGATCCCGACGAGCTCGAGGCGGGCGCCCACGCGCGACGCGAGGTCGTCGGCCTGCTCCGTCAGCAGCCGCGCGACCTGGGTGCCGACGACGCCGCACCCCAGCAGGGCGACGCGCAGGGGCGGGTGGGACTCGGCGGCAGGGGGCACGACGGACCTTCCTCGGGTGGTCAGGA
The DNA here is from genome assembly GCF_059758455.1 of Cellulosimicrobium sp. GQ32. Lineage (NCBI taxonomy): Bacteria > Bacillati > Actinomycetota > Actinomycetes > Micrococcales > Promicromonosporaceae > Cellulosimicrobium > Cellulosimicrobium sp. GQ32. The sequence continues at coordinate 156,416 of NZ_JCAXEP010000004.1, forward strand.
CGGGTGCGGCGCCGTGCACGCGGCCCGGGTCGTGCCCGGGTGGCTCGGGAGCCGCAGGCACAGGATACGGCGCCCCGTGCGACCGCCCAGGGGGTGCCCACGGGTCGGATGCCGGACCTCCTGGGCGCGACGCACGGTCAGCCCTCGTCGAGCGCCAGCAGGTCCTCGACGGTCTCCCGGCGCACGAGCACGCGGCTCGCGCCGTCGCGCACGGCGACCACGGGCGGGCGCGTCAGCAGGTTGTAGTTCGACGCCATCGAGCGGCCGTAGGCACCCGTCGCCGGCACCGCGAGGAGGTCCCCCGCGCGCACGTCGCCGGGGAGCCGCACCTCGTGCACGACGATGTCGCCGCTCTCGCAGTGCTTGCCGACGACGCGCGCGAGCACGGGCTCCGCGTCCGAGGACCGGCCGACGACCTCCGCGTGGTACTGCGCCGCGTAGAGCGCGGGACGGATGTTGTCGCTCATGCCGCCGTCGACGGACACGTACGTGCGCACACGGCCGTCGTCGAGCGTCACCGGCTTGACCGTGCCCACGGTGTAGAGCGTGAGGCCGGCCGGCCCGACGATCGCCCGGCCGGGCTCGATCGAGAACCGGGGCAGAGGCGTGCCGAGCTCCGCCGCCACGGCGTCCACCGCGGCGGCGACGTCCTTCGCGACGCGCTCGGGGTCGAGCGCGACCTCGCCGGGGAGGTAGGCGATGCCGTAGCCCCCGCCGACGTCGACCTCGTCGACGAGCACGCCCGTCCGCGCGGCGAGCCGGGCCCGGAGCTCCAGCACCGCGCGGGCCGCGACCTCGAACCCCGACGGGTCGAGGATCTGCGACCCGATGTGCGAGTGGATCCCCAGCAGGTGCAGCTCGGGCCGCGCAACCACGTCGAGCAGCGCGGTCATCGCCGGGGAGTCGCCGGCCTCGCTGCCGTCCGCCGCGCGCGGCGCCGCGATCGACAGCCCGAACTTCTGGTCCTCGTGCGCCGTGGAGATGTACTCGTGCCCGCCCGCGTGGACGCCCGTCGTGACACGCACCATGACGGGCGCGACGACGCCGCGCTCCCCCGCGAGGCGCGCGACGCGCTCGACCTCGACGAGCGAGTCGACGATGATCCGACCGACGCCCTCGTCGAGCGCCCGGCCGACCTCCGCGTCGGACTTGTTGTTGCCGTGCAGCCCGATCTCGGGACCGGGGACGCCCGCGCGCAGCGCGACCGCGAGCTCTCCCCCGCTCGCGGTGTCGACCCGCAGCCCCTCCTCGCGGGCCCAGCGCGCCACGGCCACCGTGAGCAGCGCCTTGCCCGCGTAGTAGACGTCCACGTCGGAACCGACGGCGCGGAACGCCGTCTCGAACGCCGTGCGGTACGCGCGCGCCCGGGCGCGGAAGTCCGCCTCGTCGAGCACGTACGCGGGCGTCCCGTGCTCCGCCGCGAGGTCGTGGACGGCGACGCCCGCGACCTCGACGACCCCGTCCTCCCGACGGCGCACGCCTCGCGACCACGGCTCGCCGGGGTGCCCCGGCAGGCCCGTGCTCACATGCGCTCCGGCGCGGAGACACCGAGCAGGCCGAGGCCGTTGGCCAGCACCTGACGCACCGCGTCGTTGAGCCACAGGCGCGTGCGGTGCGTGTCCGTGACCTCCTCGTCGGGGTAGGGCAGGACGCGCTGCGACTTCTGCTGGTACCACGTGTGGTAGTCGCCGGCGAGCGCCTCGAGGTAGCGCGCGACGCGGTGCGGCTCGCGCAGCTCCGCCGCCTGGGCCACGATGCGCGGGAACTCCGTGAGGCGCCCGATCAGCGCGGCCTCGCTCGGGTGGTCGAGCAGCGCGGGCTCGAAACCGTCGGTGCGCACGACCCCGCGGTCGGCCGCGTTGCGGTCCACCGCCGCGGTCCGGGAGTGCGCGTACTGCACGTAGTAGACGGGGTTCTCGTTCGTCGCCCGTGCGAGCAGGTCGAGGTCGAGGTCGATGTTCTGGTCCGCCGACGAGCGCGCGAGCGAGTAGCGCGCGGCGTCGACGCCGACGGCGCCCACCAGGTCCTCCAGCGTCACGACCGTCCCGGCGCGCTTGGACATGCGGACGGGCTGGCCGTCCTTGACGAGGTTGACCATCTGCCCGATGAGGAGCTGGAGGTTCTTCCCCGGGGTGTCGCCGAACGCGGCGCACACCGCCATCATGCGGCCCACGTACCCGTGGTGGTCGGCGCCGAGCATGATGATGACCTCGTCGAAGCCGCGCTCGCGCTTGTCGAGGTAGTAGGCGATGTCGCCCGCGATGTACGCGGCGTCGCCGTCGGACTTGATGACGACGCGGTCCTTGTCGTCACCGAAGTCGGTCGTGCGCAGCCACGTCGCGCCGTCCTGCTCGAACATGTGGCCCGACTCGCGCAGGCGCTCGACGGCCCGCTCCACCGCACCCGACTCGTGCAGCGAGTCCTCGTGGAAGTACACGTCGAAGTCGACGCCGAAGTCGTGCAGCGACGCCTTGATCTCGCCGAACATGCGCTCGACGCCCCGCGCCCGGAAGACCTCCTGCGCCTCGGCGTCCGGGAGCGTGCGCGGGTCGGGGTCGCCGGCGGCGACCGCGTCCGCGATGACCGCGTCCGCGATCTCGCTGATGTACTCGCCGCCGTACCCGTCCTCGGGCGCCTCCAGGCCGCGGGCGCGCGCGAGGAGCGAGCGCGCGAAGCGGTCGATCTGCGCGCCGTGGTCGTTGAAGTAGTACTCGCGGGTGACGTCCGCGCCGCTCGCCTCGAGCACGCGCGCGAGCGAGTCGCCGACGGCGGCCCAGCGGACGCCGCCGATGTGGATGGGACCGGTCGGGTTCGCGGAGACGAACTCGAGGTTGACCTTCTTGCCCGCCTCGGAGTCGCCGCGCCCGTACGCCGGGCCGGCCTCGACGATCGCGCGCGCGAGCTCGCCCGCGGCCGCCGCGTCGAGCGTGATGTTGAGGAAGCCCGGGCCCGCGACGTCCACGGCCTTGACGCCCGGGGTCGCGGCGAGCCGCGTCGCGAGGTCCTCGGCGAGGGCGCGCGGCGTCGTGCCCGCCTTCTTGGCGAGCTGGAGCGCGACGTTCGTGGCCCAGTCGCCGTGCTCGCGCTGGCGGGGTCGCTCCACGTGGACGCGCTCGGGGACCGCGGCGGGGTCCAGGGCGAGGGTGCCGTCGGCGACGGCGGCGGCCAGGGCAGCGCTCAGCGCTTCGGAGAGCTCGTCGGGGGTCACCGGGCGATTCTACCGAGATGGGCGCACCCCCCGTCGCGGCGTTTCGCGCGCGGGCCGCGGGGCGCCCGGACCGCCGGCCCGAGGTCGGACCCACGCACCCCGGACGTGCTGGTAGTCTCGTGCATCGCGTCGACGGACACCGTCGGCGCTCGCCCTCGTAGCTCAGTGGATAGAGCGTCTGCCTCCGGAGCAGAAGGTCGTAGGTTCGAATCCTATCGAGGGCACCCTGCTCCGCTGCGACGAGCCCGGCCCGCCTCCGGCGACCGGGCTCGCGCCGTCTCCGGGGACCCCTCGACCTCGCCCGCGCACGGCCCCCGTCCCGCGCGCCCGCTACGGTGGGGCCATGACCGACGGCGGCTACGGGGACTTCGAGTTCGAGCGCCGGTTCCTCGTGCGCGACCTGCCCGAGGACCTGCGCGACGCACCGGCGCTCATCGTGCAGAGCTACTACCTCGCGGACGAGGGCTACGCGCTGCGGCTGCGCGCCAAGGTACCGACGGTGGACGCGACGATGGACGCGGAGACGGACCCGGTGCGCCTGCTCGACCGGTTCGCGCCCGCCGTCGACCTGTGCACGCTCACGGTGAAGGGGCCGATGGCCGGCGGTACACGGTACGAGGCCGAGCGCGAGGTGGACGTCGCGGTGGGCGTGCAGATGATCCGGCGTGGCGGCGCGCGCGTCGTCAAGACGCGGTACTCGGTGTGGGTCGGGGCGGACGGCTGGGTCGTCGACGTGTTCGGCGGGGCGAACCACCCGCTCGTCGTCGCGGAGTGCGAGCGCACCGGGCCCGTCACGGACCTCCAGATCCCGGCGTTCTGCGTCACGGAGCTCACCGACGACCCGCGCTTCTCCAACGACGCCCTCGCGAGCCGGCCCTACGGTTCGTGGCGCGACGAGTTCGAGGCCGAGCTCGCGGCGTCGGGACCGCGGTTCCTCCAGGACTTCGGCCGCAACGAGCGGCTGTCGGAGCCGTAGACCGCCACAGTCGTCAGCGCAGCGCGTCAGCCGCCGCGCAGACGGCCGCGACGTCGAACCGGACCGTCCGGCGGTCGACCGGCACCCACCCCGGCTCGTGCCCGAACAGCACGGCCCACGGCAGCGCACCGGAGGAGACGTGCTCGCGCGCCTGGTCGTGCGCGCGGGCGTCCGTGACCTCCCGCTCGACCGCGTCCTCGAGCGCGACGAGCTCGGCCCGCACGGCCTCGCCCTTCTCCGTGAGACGGCGCGCCTGCCCGGGCTCGAGGTAGCCGTCGTGGCGCGCGGCCCGCACGACGTCGCGCGCCGCAGCGCGCACCCGGGCGCGGAGGCCGCCGTCGGCCGGGTCGAGCACGACACGCGCCCCCGGCCCGGCGCCGTCCCCGAACACCGCGGAGACGGCGACGCGCTCGCGTTCGGAGCCGGGGACCGGGTCGAGGAGGGTGAGAGCCGGGGGCGAGCCGGGCGCCGTGGGCTCGACGCGGACGAGTCCGGAGAGCGCGAGGCTCAGCACCTGCGCGGCGAGCGCGTGCTCGGGACGGCGCAGGACGACCGCGGCGAGGAGCAGGTCGGCCACGGTTACGACGATACGGCGGCGAGGGCCGCCGCGGGGGAAGACGGGCCGCGCGTCAGGAGCTCTGGATCTCCTCGACGCCCTGGACGAACTCGAAGTGCCACGGCTCGTAGGCGCCGCTGCCGCCGCGCTTGGCCCAGGCGGGGTTGGCCCAGCCGTAGGTGGCACCGTTCTGGTTGATCCACGCGTAGACCTCGCGCGAGCCGGTCTCGACCGAGCACAGGTCGATCGCGAGCCCCCACCCGTGCATGGACCAGCCGGGAGGTGCGGCGAACGCGCCGCGGGAGGACTTGAGCGAGACCTGCGTCGAGAGCGTGCGGTACGACGAGACGAGGCACAGGTCGCGACCGAACGTCGCGCGGAAGGCCTCGTTCATGGCGGACAGCGAGACCGCCGCGTCGGGCCGCAGGTGCTCGCCCGCCTGCCAGAGCTCGCACAGCGCGTGCTCGTCGAGCTTGCCGTTGCTGCCCGCGGGGCGGACCGTGGGGTCGCAGCCGGGGAGCGGGTCGCGCGCGGCGGACCGGGAGGCGGCCTCGCGTCGCACCTCGACGCGGGGCGCGGCCGCGACGCTCTGGGAGACCGCAGGGGCCGTCGACCCGGCGGTCGCGAGGTCGAGCGCGCTCGGGCCCAGCGGTCGGGTCTCGGGCTCGAAGGGGGACCCGGTGCCCAGGCCGTCGTCGGCGCCGGCGGAGAGGGGCATCGCGATCGTCGCGGCGGCGAGCGTCCCGAGGACGGCGATGCGCGGCATCCAGCGGTGCTGGCTGGAGACCTGTGCCTGGGGGCGACGACGGCGGGAGCCCTGCTCCGCCTCGCGCCGTGCCCGTCGGGACTCGAGGGCAGGTGCGTCGGTCTGCTGCGACTCCACCCGCCACCTGCCTCTCACCCTTCGGGGTGGCACTCGGGCCACCGACGACCGATCAATCACGGAACAGTAACGAAGCACTCCGACGATGCCAAGTCCCCTGCTCAGGGCCGGTGCCGGGCGCGAGGGAGCTCGTCAGTGACGACGCTGCATGGCGTCGCGCACCTCCCCCACGAGCTCCTCGAGGATGTCCTCGAGGAACACGACACCGAGGGCGCCGCCGCCCTCGGGCGCGTCGACGCGCGCCAGGTGCGCTCCCGAGCGCTGCATCGCCCGGAGCGCGTCCTCGACCTCGTCGCCCGGAGCGGCGGTCGCGAGCGCCCGCACGCGCCAGGACGGGACCGGCGCCCCGCGCGTCGTCTCGTCCGCGTAGAGCACGTCCTTGACGTGGAGGTAGCCCACGAGCTCGCCCGAGGCGTCGGCGACCGCGAACCGCGAGAACCCGGTCTTCGCGACGAGGCGCTCGACCTCCTCGGGCGTGCATCCCTCGGTGACCGTGACAAGGTCTCCGACGGGCACCATGACGTCCTGCGCGGTGCGCTCGGAGAACTCGATCGCCCCCGAGAGGAGGCCCTGCTCGTCCCGGAGCACGCCCTCGGCCTGGGAGTGCTCGACGATCGACTGCACCTCCTCGGCGGTGAACGCGGAGGCAACCTCGTCCTTGGGCTCGACGCCCGTCGCCCGGACCGCGTGGTTCGCGAGCCAGTTGAGCGCGACGATGACGGGCCGTAGCACCCGCCCGATCCACACGAGCGGTGGGCCGAACCACATGACCGCCGTCTCCGGCCCCGCGACGGCGAGGTTCTTGGGGACCATCTCGCCGAGCACCACGTGCAGGTAGACGACGATCGCGAGCGCGACGACGAACGCGATGGGGTGCGCGAGCGACGTGCTCACCCCGAGGGCGTGCAGCGGGTCCTCGATGAGGTGCGCGAGCGCCGGCTCCGCGACGACGCCGAGGCCCGTGGAGCAGACCGTCACGCCGAGCTGGGCGCACGCGAGCATGAGGGACACGTTCTCCATCGCCCACAGGACGGTCTGCGCCCGGCGGTTCCCCTGCGCGGCGAGCGGCTCGATCGCCGAGCGGCGGGCGGAGATGACGGCGAACTCGGCGCCGACGAAGAACGCGTTCCCCGCGAGCAGCAGGACTGCGACGAGGAGGGCGGTGGTCGAGCTCACTGCTCCACCTCCACGGGCGTCGCGCGGACCGAGAGCCGCTCGACGCGCCGCCCCTCCATCGCCTCGACGCGCAGCACGACGCGGTCGCGCGCGTCGCCCGCGACCACCTCGTCGCCGGGCTCCGGCACGCGCCCGAGCCGCGCCATGACGAGGCCGCCGAGCGTCTCGTACGCACCGTCCTCGGGCACGCGGAGCCCGGTGACCTCGGTGAGCTCGTCGGGGCGCATGACGCCGGGGACCAGCCAGGAGCCGTCCGCGCGGCGGGCCGCGCCGGAGCGGCGGGGGTCGTGCTCGTCCGCCACGTCGCCCACGAGCTCCTCCACGACGTCCTCGAGCGTCACGACGCCGGAGGTGCCGCCGTACTCGTCGACGACGACCGCCATCTGGAGCCCGAACCCACGCAGCTCGACGAGCAGCGGGCCGAGGCGCACGGTCTCGGGGACCCGGGGCGCCTCGACCATGAGCGCCGCCGCCGGGACCTCCTCGCGACGCTCGTACGGGACGGCGACGGCGCGACGCAGGTGGACGAGTCCGACGACGTCGTCGCGGTCCTCGCCGATCACGGGGAACCGGGAGTGCCCGGTCCGCCGCGCGGCGTCGACGACGTCCGCGGCCGTCGCGTCCCGGCCGACCACGACCATCCGCATCCGGTCCGTCATGACGTCGACGGCGCTGAGCTCGTCCAGCTCGATGGAGTTGGTGAGGAGCGTCGCGACGGACACGTCCAGCGTGCCCTCCTGCGCCGAGCGGCGCACGAGCGCGGCGAGCTCCGACGCCGACCGCGCACCCGACAGCTCCTCGCGCGGCTCGACCCCCACCCGGCGCAGGATCGCGTTGGCGGAGCCGTTGAGCACGGCGATGACAGGCCGGAACAGCTTGGTGAACTGGCGCTGCACCGGCACGACCTGCCGGGCCGTGGCGTAGGGCGCGCTCAGGGCGAAGTTCTTCGGGATGAGCTCGCCGAAGAGCATCGAGACGAAGTTCACGACGAGGAGGGCCAGGACCCCGGCGAGGACGGCGGACGCCGCCTGCCCGAGCGCGGTGGCGCTCAGCCCTGCGCCGAACAGCGAGAGCAGCGCGGGCTGCGCCGTGTAGCCGAGGAGGATCGTGGTGAGCGTGATGCCGACCTGTGCCGACGACAGCTCGGTCGACAGGTGCTTGAGTCCGGCCCGGACGCTCCGGTCGCGCCGGTCGGCGCGAGTCTTCCTGCCCGACGGCGGGGAGCCGCGTCTGTCGCCCTCCTGGTCGGGGTCGTCGCCGGCGGGGAGGACGGCGGGGTCGAGGGTGACCAGGGAGAACTCGCTGGCCACGAAGACGGCGGTGCCTGCGGTGAGGAGCACCCCGAGCGCGACCATGACCCAGTCGCCTACCACGAGGTGCTCCACCGATATCGAGAGGTGCTCTTCATCGTGCCGACGATGCTAGCGTCCCCTCCTCCCGGGCCGCCCGGCCGTGCGGCGCCCGGGTGCCGGGCGGCGGCGAAATCCGGCCGACCTGGGCCGACGTGTGCCACGCTGTATCCCATGGCAGATCCGAGGGCAGCGAGCGCATCACCGACCGGCGCGGGCGCCGGTCCCGTCCCGGGCCGCGGGCCCGTGCCCACGACGGCACCCCTGGCCGGCGGCACGCAGCAGCAGACGGCGACGGTCCTCGTCGTCGAGGACGAGCCCGCCATCGCGACCGCGATCGCGCAGCGCCTGAGCGCGGAGGGCTGGCGCGTCGAGGTGGCACGCGACGGGCTCTCCGGCGTCGACGCCGCGACGCGGCTGCGCCCGGACGTCATCGTGCTCGACGTCATGCTGCCCGGCATCGACGGCCTCGAGGTGACGCGGCGCATCCAGGCCGAGCAGCCCGTGCCGATCCTCATGCTCACCGCGCGCGACGACGAGACCGACATGCTCATCGGGCTCGGCGTCGGCGCGGACGACTACATGACGAAGCCGTTCTCGATGCGCGAGCTCGTCGCACGCATCAAGGCGCTGCTGCGCCGGGTCGACCGCGCCACGCAGGCCGCGAGCGCAGCCCCGACCGACCCGCCCATGTCGGTCGGCGACGTGACGATCGACAAGGCCCAGCGCCGCGTCTACCGTGCCGGCGAGGAGGTCCACCTCACGCCCACCGAGTTCGAGCTCCTCGTCATGCTGGCGAGCTCCCCCAAGACCGTGCTCACGCGCGAGCGACTCCTCGCGGAGGTGTGGGACTGGGCCGACGCGAGCGGGACGCGCACGGTCGACTCGCACATCAAGGCGCTGCGCCGCAAGCTGGGCGCCGACCTCATCCGCACGGTGCACGGCGTCGGCTACGCGTTCGAGCCGCCCGCCGGATGACTTCCCACCCCGCTGGCCCTGCCGACCCGGTCGACGGCGCGGGCCGCGGCCCGGGCGGGTCGACGAGCGCCCCGGCGCGGAACGGCGTGCACCGTGCGCACACGATCCGCCCCCACCTGCCCGACGTCCGGCCGCTCGACTCGTTCCGCTCGCTGAAGATCAAGCTGGGCGTGCTCGTGGCCGCGACCGTCACGCTCGCGGTCCTCATCACGTGGATCGGGCTCCAGAACCAGCTCGGGCCGTCGCGCACCTTCCCGCTCGCGATCGTCCTGTCGCTGCTGCTCACCCAGCTCCTCGCGCGCGGCATGACGTCGCCGCTGCGCGAGATGACGGCGGCGGCTCGCGCCATGGCCGACGGCGACTACACACGGCGCGTGCGGGCGACGAGCCGCGACGAGGTGGGACAGCTCGCCGTCGCGTTCAACGTCATGGCGGAGGACCTCGCGACGAGCGACCAGGTGCGCCGCGAGCTCATCGCGAACGTCTCGCACGAGCTGCGGACCCCGATCGCGGCGCTCCAGGCGCAGCTCGAGAACGTCGTCGACGGCGTCACGCAGCCGACGCCCGCGACCATGGAGATGGCCCTGGCGCAGACCGAGCGCCTCACGCGCCTCGTCTCCTACCTCTTGGACCTGTCGCGCATCGAGGCCGGCGCGGCGGCCCTCAACGTCACCGAGATCGACGTGGGCGACTTCCTCGAGGAGAACGCCGAGGCCGTGTCGATGGTGGAGGCAGGCAAGCAGCTGCGGTACGTCGTCGACGTCACGCCGCCCGACCTCGTGCTGGAGGCGGACCGCGAGCGCCTGCACCAGGTCGTGACGAACCTCCTCCAGAACGCGATCCGACACTCTCCCCAGGGCGGCGAGATCCGGCTCGAGGCGTACCCCGTGGACGACGACGTCGTGCTCGAGATCGTGGACGAGGGCCCGGGGATCGCGAAGGAGGACCGCGAGCGCATCTTCGAGCGCTTCGCCCGGGCCAGCGCGACGGGCACGCACACGACGACGGGCGGCTCGACGGGCGGGACGGGCATCGGCCTCGCGATCGTCCGGTGGGCGATCGACCTGCACGGGGGGCGGATCGAGGTCGCGGACTCGCGCAGCGGCGCGACGATGCGCGTCACGCTCCCGGCGCACGGCCACCCCGTCGAGCCCGACCTGCTCGGTGACCCGGGCGCCGAGGACCCGACCACGCGCTGAGACCGACCTCGAGAGCGCGGTCATCAGCGAGCGACGCCGAGTGAGATCCATCACACCGTGCAGCCCGGATACCTCGCGATGGCCTGGAATTCCGCGATCTTGCCGTCCTACGAGGTCCGCGTGGGGTCATGTTTGCCTGGCCCAGACGCGGCGTGAAGAACCCGCGAACAGGCCGCGCGCGAACGTCCCCCGCAGCCCCCTGGGCCGCCGCCGAGGGCCTAGGCTGGAGTGGTCCGGAATCCGGACGAGTCTGCGCCGACGTCGGGCGCCACGCCTCGCGCGTGCTGCCACGCGTCTGCTCGCAGACTGTGACCGACAGCGACCTGTGTGTGAAAGTGGGCGATCCTCGCGTGTCCCCGAAGGCTGAGTCAGAGGCGATCAGCGACGCAAGCTCCGTGTTCGGAGCGAACGAGTGGCTGGTCGACGAGCTGTACGAGCAGTACCTCCTGGACAAGAACGCGGTGGACCCCGCGTGGTGGGACTTCTTCGAGGACTACCGTCCGGCGGAGCGTGCCGAGCAGGCCACGACGACGGCCGGCGCGCCGTCGACGCCCGTGAACGGGGCCCCCGCGGCGCCGGCGGCCCCCGCCGCGCCGACCGTCCCCGCCGCCGTGACGGACGGCTCGGCCGCCGCCGAGGCGGCGCAGCGCGTCAAGCCCCCGAAGCTCCCGGCCGATCCCGCGGTCAACGCCGCCGCCGAGGCGGTCCGGGCGACGCGTCCTGTCGCGACCGCCCAGCCCGCGACCGCGCCGTACGCCCAGGTCCCGGCCCGCAAGGTCGCCGGCGCCCCGGCGGCCGAGGCGGAGACCGTCGCGGACGACGTGCAGAAGCTCCGCGGTCCCGCCGCGCGCGTCGTGACGAACATGGAGGCCAGCATCCAGGTGCCGACGGCGACGTCGGTGCGCGCGGTGCCGGCCAAGCTCATGGTCGACAACCGGATCGTCATCAACAACCACCTCGCGCGCGGCCGCGGCGGCAAGATCTCGTTCACGCACCTCATCGGGTTCGCGCTCGTCGAGGCACTGGCGGACATGCCGGTCATGAACGCCAGCTACACCCAGCTCGACGGCAAGCCCGCGGTGAACCAGCCTGCGCACGTCAACTTCGGTCTCGCGATCGACCTCGCCAAGCCGGACGGGTCGCGCCAGCTCCTCGTGCCGAGCATCAAGAAGGCCGAGTCGATGGACTTCGCCCAGTTCTGGGCGGCCTACGAGGACCTCGTGCGCCGGGCGCGCGGCGGCAAGCTCGGCGTCGACGACTTCGCCGGCACCACGATCTCGCTCACCAACCCGGGCGGCATCGGCACCGTGCACTCGGTCCCGCGCCTCATGGCCGGCCAGGGCACGATCATCGGCGTCGGCGCGATGGACTACCCCGCCGAGTTCGCGGGCGCGTCCACCGAGCGCCTCGCCCGCCTGGGCATCTCGAAGGTCCTGACGATCACGTCGACCTACGACCACCGCATCATCCAGGGTGCGCAGTCGGGCGAGTTCCTGCGGATCCTGTCGCAGAAGCTCCTCGGCGAGGACGGCTTCTACGACCGCGTGTTCGCCGCGCTGCGCATCCCCTACGAGCCGGTGCGCTGGGTCCGCGACAACACGACGGACGCCGAGATCGAGGCGGCGAAGCCCGCGAAGATCGCGGAGCTCATCCACTCCTACCGCTCGCGCGGGCACCTCATGGCGGACACCGACCCGCTCGCATACCGCCAGCGCAAGCACGGTGACCTCGACATCCAGAACCACGGCATGACGCTGTGGGACCTCGACCGCACGTTCCCCACGGGGGGCTTCGGCGGCAGGACGAAGTCCTCGCTGCGCGACATCCTCGGGCTGCTGCGCGACTCCTACTGCCGCACGGTCGGCGTGGAGTACATGCACCTCGCGGACCGCACGCAGCGCAAGTGGCTCCAGGAGCGGCTCGAGTCGGGCTACGCCCGCACGCCGCGCGAGGACCAGCTCCGCATCCTGCGCCGTCTCAACTCGGCCGAGGCCTTCGAGACGTTCCTCCAGACCAAGTTCGTCGGGCAGAAGCGCTTCTCGCTCGAGGGCGGCGAGTCGGTGATCCCGCTGCTCGACGCCATCCTGTCGAAGGCGGCGGAGAACGGCCTCGACGAGGTCGGCATCGGCATGGCCCACCGCGGTCGCCTCAACGTCCTCGCCAACATCGCGGGCAAGAGCTACGCGCAGATCTTCGCGGAGTTCGAGGGCAACCTCGACCCGAAGAGCGTGCAGGGCTCGGGCGACGTGAAGTACCACCTCGGCACCGAGGGCGTCTTCACCGCGGAGAGCGGCGCGACGACCAAGGTCTACCTCGCGGCGAACCCGTCGCACCTCGAGGCGGTCGACCCGGTGCTCGAGGGCATCGTGCGCGCCAAGCAGGACCGCATCGACCTGGGCGGCGACGGGTTCTCCGTCCTGCCGATCCTCATCCACGGCGACGCGGCCTTCGCGGGCCAGGGCGTCGTGCCCGAGGTGCTCAACCTCGCGCAGCTGCGCGGGTACCGCACCGGCGGCACCGTGCACGTCATCATCAACAACCAGGTCGGCTTCACCACGGGCCCGTCGTCGTCGCGCTCGACGACCTACGCGACCGACGTCGCCAAGGGCTACCAGGTCCCGATCTTCCACGTGAACGGCGACGACCCCGAGGCGTGCGTGCGCGTCGCGGAGCTGGCCTTCGCGTTCCGCGAGCAGTTCGACCGCGACGTGATCATCGACATGATCTGCTACCGCCGCCGCGGGCACAACGAGGGCGACGACCCGTCGATGACGCAGCCGCTCATGTACAACCTCATCGAGGCCAAGCGCTCGGTGCGCAAGCTCTACACCGAGAACCTCGTCGCGCGCGGCGACATCACGCTCGAGGAGGCCGAGCACGTCCTCCAGGACTACCAGGCCCAGCTCGAGCGCGTGTTCACCGAGACCAAGGAGGGCGGCTTCACGCCCGCCGCGGACCGCGAGCCGGTCGCCGGTCTCGAGCGCCCGGAGTCCCAGCTCGAGGACGCCGGCACGATGGTCGGCTGGAAGACGGCGATCGACCGCTCGGTCCTCGAGCGCGTCGGCCAGGTGCACGTCGCGCCGCCGGAGGGCTTCACCGTCCACCCCAAGCTCGCGCAGCTCCTCGAGAAGCGCCGGCAGATGTCCGTCGAGGGCGGCATCGACTGGGGCTTCGGCGAGCTCGCCGCGTTCGGCTCGCTCCTCGTCGAGGGCACCCCGGTGCGCCTCGCCGGCCAGGACTCGCGTCGCGGCACGTTCGTGCAGCGTCACGCCGTCCTGCACGACCGCGAGACGGGCGCCGAGTGGACGCCGCTGCTGTACCTGTCGGCGGACCAGGCGAAGTTCTGGGTCTACGACTCGTCGCTCTCGGAGTACGCCGCGCTCGGGTTCGAGTACGGCTACTCGGTCGAGCGTCCCGACGCGCTCGTGCTGTGGGAGGCGCAGTTCGGCGACTTCGTCAACGGAGCCCAGACGGTGATCGACGAGTTCATCTCGTCCGCCGAGCAGAAGTGGGGCCAGTACTCCTCGGTCGTCATGCTCCTCCCCCACGGCTACGAGGGCCAGGGGCCGGACCACTCGTCCGCGCGCATCGAGCGGTTCCTCCAGCTCGCCGCCGAGGACAACATGACGATCGCGCAGCCGTCGACGCCCGCGTCGTACTTCCACCTGCTGCGCCAGCAGGCGTACGCCCGCCCGCGTCGTCCGCTCATCGTGTTCACGCCGAAGCAGCTCCTGCGCCTCAAGGCCGCCGCGTCGAGCGTCGAGGACTTCACGACCGGCACGTTCCAGCCCGTCATCGCGGACGCGACGGCCGACCCGGCGAAGGTCGACCGCGTGCTCCTCTGCACGGGCCGCGTGTACTACGACCTCCTCGCCGAGCGCACCAAGCGTGGCGACGAAGGCGTGGCGCTCGTCCGCCTCGAGCAGCTCTACCCGCTCGACGTCGACGGCATCCGGGCCGAGCTCGCGAAGTACCCGGGCGCCGAGGTCGTGTGGGTCCAGGACGAGCCGGAGAACCAGGGCGCCTGGTCGTTCGTGCACATCAACCTGCCGGAGGACCTGCCGCGCGTGAGCGTCGTCTCCCGACCGGCGTCGGCGTCGACCGCCGCCGGCACGGCGAAGAAGCACCAGGCGCAGCAGGCCGTGCTCCTCGAGCAGGCGTTCGCGCGCTGACCGGCCCGCACGACCCGCGCACGACGAAGGCCCCCTCCGCAGGGAGGGGGCCTTCGTCGTCGGTGCGTCCGTCGCCTGCGGCCGCGGCTCGCGCGGGCCGCGGCCGGGGAGCGGTGCGAGATCGGCCCGAGCGCCCGAGATCGGCCCTCAGGAGGCCGACGTGGCGACGCGCGGGTCGATCTCGCGTGCGCCTACCAGCGGTCGTGGATCTTCTCGCGCAGGTAGCGGTCGTAGATCTCGCGCACGCCGGAGGTGAAGAGCGGGCCGAGGACGTCCGCGTCGCCCGCGGCGGCGTTCGAGCGGGCCTGCTCGACGTTGCGCGCGCCAGGGATGACGGTCGACACGCCGGGCTGCTGCCACACCCACGCGATCGCGACCTGGGCGGGCGTGAGGTCCTGCCCGACGACGTCCTGCACCAGCGCGGTGAACTCGCCCGCTGCCTGGACGCCGGTCTCGAAGTCGACGCCCGAGAACGTCTCGCCGACGTCGAACGCGCTGCCGTCGCGGTTGTACGTGCGGTGGTCGTCGGCCGCGAAGGTCGTGTCCTTCGTGTACTTCCCCGACAGCAGGCCGGACGCCAGCGGGACGCGCGCGATGACGCCCACCCCGGCGGCGGACGCGGCGGGCAGGACGGCGTCGAGGGGCTTGAGCCGGAACGCGTTGAGGATGATCTGCACGGTCGCGACACCAGGGCGCGCGATGGCGGTGAGCGCCTCGTCGACCGTCTCGACGCTCACGCCGTAGCTCGCGATCGCGCCCTCGGCGACGAGGGTGTCGAGGCCGTCGTAGACCTCGTCGCGCGAGTAGACCGCCGTCGGGGGGCAGTGGAGCTGGACGAGGTCGAGACGGTCCGTCCGCAGGTTGCGGCGCGACCGGTCGGTCCACTCGCGGAACTTCGCGAGCGTGTAGTTGTCCGCGTCCTGCTCCTCGCGGCGACCCATCTTCGTCGCGACGGTGATCGCGTGCCCCGGGTTGTCCGCGAGGTAGTCACCGATGATCTGCTCGCTGCGCCCGTCGCCGTAGACGTCCGCGGTGTCGAAGAACGTCACGCCGGCCTCGGCGGAGGCGTCGAGCACGGCGCGCGCGTCGTCCTCGCTCACGTCGCCCCAGTCGGCGCCGAGCTGCCAGGTTCCCAGTCCGACGACCGAGACGAGCCGTCCCGTGCGTCCGAGCACCTGTCGTTCCATCGTTCCTCCTCGTGCTGCGTCGGGTACGCCGGGAGACACACCCGGGCACCGAGTCTGACTGCCGAGAGCGCATCGCGCACGCTCGCACGCCGAGTACCGTATGTGAGCGTGAACACCCATGCCCCCTCGGGGACCCAGGTCCGCATCGCCCACGGCGAGCACGCAGCGACGATCACCGAGGTGGGAGCGGCCGTGCGCGAGTACACGGTCGGCGGCCGGCCCGTCTTCACGCCCTTCGCGGAGGACGAGGTCGCGCCCGCGTTCAACGGCGCGGTCCTGCTCCCCTGGCCCAACCGCCTGCGCGACGGCGCGTACGAGGTGGACGGCACGGCGTACCAGGTGCCCGTGTCGGAGCCCGACCGCGGCACCGCGCTGCACGGGCTCGCCTGCTGGCAGCGCTGGGTCGTCGTCGAGCACGGCCCGTCGCACGCGACGCTCGAGCTGCACCTGCCGCCGTCGCCCGGCTACCCGTTCGACCTCGTCACGCGCGTGACCTACTCGCTCGACGACGCGGGCCTGCGCGTCCACGTGCGGACCACCAACGTCGGAGCCGCGACCGCACCGTACGGCATCGGCTTCCACCCGTGGTTGTCCGCCGACGGCGCGAACCTCGACGCGTGCACGCTGCGCCTCGACGCCGAGACGCGCGTCACGACCGACGAGCGGCTCCTGCCCACCGGCACCGAGCCCGCCGCGGGGAGCTACGACCTGCGCGAGCCGCGCCTGCTCGCGGGCGTCGACCTGGACGACGCCTACGTCGACGTGCTGCGCGACGCCGACGGACTGTCCTGGATGCGCCTGGCCGCTCCCGACGGCCGCACGTCGGCCGTCTGGATGGACGGCTCGATGGACACGTGGCAGGTCTGCACGGGCGACCACGTCGGGGACGTCGCGTTCCGCCGGTCCGGCGTCGCGGCCGAGCCCATGAGCTGCATCGCGGACGCGTTCCGCACCGGCGAGCGCCTCGTGCGGCTCGAGCCGGGCGCCTCGCACGAGGTCACCTGGGGCGCGACGCTGCTCTGACCAGCCCCCGTCCCGGGCGGTCCGTCCCCTATGTCCGGCTGGACACGCCGTCCCCACGAGCCCGTTTCGACCCGCGCCGCCCGCGTCGGGGAGAATGGCGCCCGTGGAAGACGCGGTGAGTCGAGAGGTACGGATCTGCGTCGTCGGCGACGAGCTGAGCGCCGGCGTCGGCGACGCGAAGGCCCTGGGGTGGGCGGGGCGCGTCGTCGCGCGCACGCGCTTCCCCCAGCCGGCGTACGTGTTCCCGCTCGCCATCCCCGGCGAGACGACGACGGCGCTCAGCCAGCGTTGGGAGGCGGAGACCGCGCGGCGGTTCGCCCCGGAGCCGGACGTGGACAACCGCCTCGTCATCGGCCTCGGCCGTCACGACCTCGACGCGGGACTGTCGGTCGCCCGCTCGCGCCTCAACCTCGCGAACGTGCTCGACGTCGCGGAGTCGCACCGGCTGCCGACGTTCGTCGTGGGCCCCCCGCCGGGGCACGCGCAGGACGCCGAGCGGCTCGCCGAGCTCTCGCATGCCTTCTCGGACGTCGCGAACCGGCGCCGCGTGCCGTACGTGGACACGTTCAGCCCGCTCGTGACGCACGAGCAGTGGCTCGCGGACCTCGCGCAGAGCGGCAACGGCTTCCCCGGCCAGGCCGGATACGGACTCATGGCCTGGCTCGTGCTGCACACGGGCTGGCACGCGTGGCTGGGCCTGCCGGACGACACGGTCTGACCCCGGCGAGGTAGAGGCCTGGTCACGTGAGGTAGAGGCCGAGACACACGAGGTAGAGGCCCGGTCACGACCAGGCCTCTACCTCGCGGGACGGCTCAGCCGCGCGAGACCGTGAGGTCGCCCGAGACGGTGTTCGCCGAGACGTACGCACCGCGGGCGCCGGGCTGGTCGACGTGGTCGACCGACGTCGTCCGCTGCGCGCTGGAGTCGAGGCGGACGCCGTCGAGCACGGCCTTGCCCGTGACGCTGCGGGCCTTGAGGTTGACCGGCGAGCCGGCACCGAGGCGCACGGCCACGTCGCCGGAGACGGTGCGCGCGTCGACGAGCGGGGTGCTCTCGCGCGCGACGACCTCGACGCCGCTCGTCACGGTGTTCACGGACACGCGACCGAGCGTCCCGCCGAGCGTGACCGCGCCGGACGCGGTGCTCACGTGGACGTCGCCGACGTGCTCGCCGACGTCCACGGCGCCCGTCGCCGTCTTGATCGACGCCGTGCCCGACACGCCCTGGACGCGGACGGCGCCCGTCGCGGTCGTCACGGACAGGTCCGCCTGCGTGCCGAGGACGCTCGCGGCGGCGCGCGCGGTCGTCACCTTGACCGGCACGTGCGCGGGGAGCGTCAGCCGCACCACGGCGCGGTCCTTGTCGCGCAGGCCCTTCGCCCGCTCGACGAGGCCCTCGACGCCGGCGAAGTCGTAGCCGACGCGCAGCTCGCCGTCGTGCACGCTCACCTGGAGCGGACGCTCGGACACCTCGCTGACGTCGAGGTGCGCCCCGGCCTCGCGGGCGGGGTCGGCGACGACGTCGACCGCGCCGTCGGTGAGCTGGACGACGACGCGCCGGACGTCGGCGACGTCGACGGTCTGGGGGGCGTTGATGACCCAGGACTCGGTGCTCATGCGCTTCTCCTCGTTCTGTTCTCTGGTTCAGGGGTGCGGTGCGTTCGTCGAGGGGTTCTCGTGATCGTCGGTCAGGGCAGGGTCGCTCGCACGGCCTTGCGCGCGCTGTCGAGCACGGTGCGCAGGGTGTCGACCGTGAGCTCCGAGACGACGCTCGCGGCGTCGGCGCGGCGCAGGTCGGCGCGCACGTCCTCGCGGAAGCGCTGGAGCAGCGCCTCGGCCTCCATGCGCCACGCGTAGGACTCGCGGCGTCGCGGGTCGGGCGCGCCGTCCCGCGGCCGGGCGCGCGCCGTCTGCGCAGCGGCCGCGAGCTCGGCCCGCAAGCCCTTCAGCGAGCCCTGCACGTCGGCGCGCAGCGCCTCGGCACGCTGGCGCACCGTCTCGGCGATGCCGTGCTCCAGCGCGGCGACGTCGGCCCGACGCGCCTCGATCTCCGCGCGCCCCGCGGGCGTCAGCTCGTAGGTCGTCTTGCGGCCGTCGGCACTGCGGTGCACGAGGCCCTCGTCCTCGAGCCGCGCGAGCCGGGGGTAGATGGTCCCGGCGCTCGGCCGGTAGGTGCCGCCGAAGCGCTCCGAGAGCTCGGTGATGAGCTCGTAGCCGTGCTTGGGCCCGGTGTCGAGGAGCGCGAGGAGGTAGAGCCGGAGCTCGCCGTGCGCGAAGACGGTGGCCATCAGCGGTCCACCGGCCCGCCCGACGTCGCGGCTCCCGGGGCCCCCGGGCTCCCCCACGCGGGGGCGTCCGCACCGGCCGGGGCGTCCTCGACCGGGCTCTCGTCCCACGGGGCCTCGTCCGGAGCCCCCCGCAGGACGGTCACGTCACCGGAGACGGCGGAGACCCGGACCGGCGCACCCTTCCCGTACCGCGCGGGCTGGTGGAACGAGCGCGCGGACCCGCGCTGCTCCGCGCCGTCCACGAGGAGGCGCCCGCTCACGCAGCGGATCGCGTAGTCCATCGCGTCAGGGTCCGGCAGGCGCACGAGCACGTCGGCCGAGACCGCGCTCACGGTGATCTCGGACGGGGTCGTGCGGGTGTCGACGGTGACGGAGCCCGAGACCGAGTCGAGGTGCAGCGCGTGCAACGAGCCGGTCGCCGTGAGGCCGCCGGACACCGAGTCCATCCGGACCGGGCCGTCGTGCTCGCTCGCCGAGACCTCGCCCGAGACCGTGTCGACGCGGAGCTCCCCGTGCGTGCGGCTCGTCATCACGGAACCGGAGACGGTCGCCAGCCGGGCGCCGTCGCGCACCCCTGCGACGAGCGCCTCGCCCTGCACCGTCGCGACCTTGACCTGCGTCGTCGCCGGCACGGCGACGTGCACGTCCGCCGCGTCCTTGCCGGTGTACGTACGGAAGCGCTCGAGGAAGCCCTTCCAGCCCGCGACGAACGGCCCGTAGCCCACCCGGAGCGTGGTCCCCTCGAGACGCACCTCCACGGGGCGGCCGACCACCGAGTGGACCTCGACGCGCGTGTCGGTACGCGCCGGGTCGTCGTGGGCGACGACGTCGATGCGCCCCCCGATGACGGTCGCGTCGAGCGTCCGCACGCGCGCCAGGTCGATGGCCTGCGGACCCGTGACGGTCCAGCTCTCCTGCGTCATCCGTGGCTCCGTCCGTGGTCGGCCCCGTGCGGCCGCGGGGCGGCAGACGGGGACAGTCGCGATATATCTCGTTCTGTCAGACACGATATATCGCGTGCTCGACCGTGGCAAGGGGTCGCGTGTGGGACGATGGGAGGCGGACTTGACCCGCCGGGACCGGTGGGACGCCCCCCGATCGTCAGGAGAACATCATGAGCAAGCGCGGACGCAAGCGTCGCAGCCGCAAGGGCAACGCCGCGAACCACGGCAAGCGCCCCAACGCCTGAGACGGCGCGCCCCCCACGGGGGACGACGAGAGGGCCCGTACCGACACGACGTCGGTACGGGCCCTCTCTCGTTCTCGGTCCGCCGGGGCAGTGCCTCGCGGGCGGTCCTCAGCGGGTCTCGACGACCGTGGTCGTCGTGACCATGACGGTGAGCTGCGTGTGGATGCGCTCCCGCAGCCCCGCGGGCGCCTTCTCGTGGCACGAGCGGCGCACGAGCTGCTTGACGAGCTCCTCGACGCTCAGCTCGGCGAGGCACGGCGAGCAGTGCGCGACGTGCGCGCGCATGCGCAGCTCGTCGTCCGGCGTCATCTCCGAGTCGAGGTACTCGTAGAGGTGCGTGAGCGCGTGCTCGCACTCCGACTCGCCCGCCGTCGAGTGCGGGATGGGCGTCACCGACTCCTCGACCGGGCCGCGCCCCGGGATCCGGCTCTCTGACGTGCTCACGACTCACCTCCGGGGCTCTTGGCCCCCACCAGTCCTCGCCTCACGGCGTAGTCGGCCAGCAGCTCGCGCAGCTGGCGCCTGCCTCGGTGCAGGCGGGACATGACCGTGCCGATCGGTGTCCCCATGATCTCCGCGATCTCCTTGTACGGGAAGCCCTCGACGTCCGCGTAGTACACGACCATGCGTCGGTCCTCGGGCAGCTCCTGGAGCGCGCGCTTCACGTCCGAGTCCGGCAGGCGGTCGAGCGCCTCCGCCTCGGCCGAGCGCAGCCCCTGCGACGTGTGCGACGCCGCGCGCGCGATCTGCCAGTCCTCGACGTCGTCCGTCTGGGCCTGCTGCGGCTCGCGCTGCTTCTTGCGGTACGTGTTGATGAACGTGTTCGTGAGGATGCGGTAGAGCCACGCCTTGAGGTTGGTGCCCGGCCGGTACTGGTGGAACGCCGCGAACGCCTTCGCGAACGTCTCCTGCACCAGGTCCTCGGCGTCCGACGGGTTGCGCGTCATGCGCAGCGCCGCGGAGTACAGCTGGTCGAGGTACTGGAGCGCGTCCTGCTCGAACCGCGCGGCGCGCGCGGCGTCGCTCTCGGTCTGCGGCGCGCGGTTCGTGTCCTCGGCGTCCGTCGCGTCCACGGGCAGCGCCGTACCCTCGACCGGCGTCGTTCCCGACGTCGTCGCGGGGCTGCCGGAGACGTCGCTGCCGGAGATTCGCTCTGTCATCAACAACGAGCCTAGTCCCCTGTTCGTCTGGGTGTCCGGTGACGTGACCGGTGCCGACCACGCGGCGGCGAACGCCGCGTCCGCCGTCGACGCCTCAAGGGTCGACGACGCGGCCCGGGCGGCGGGTGCGGGGGTCTCGAGCAGGACGGTCACGAGTGGTGCAACCCGAACGTGCCCGCGCGCATTCCCGCGGCCCGGAGCGCGCCGCGCGCGACGCACCCGGCGTCGCTAGCGTGGCGCCATGACGACCACGCAGACCCCGTCCCGCTTCCTCACCCTGCTGCGCGAGCAGGTCGGGCACGAGCTCGACGCGCACCAGCAGTACATCGCGATCGCCGTGTGGTTCGACGCGCACGACCTGCCGCAGCTCGCCGCGCACTTCTACCGGCAGTCGGTGGAGGAGCGCAACCACGCGATGATGATCGTGCAGTACCACCTCGACCGGGACCTGCCCGTCGAGATCCCCGGCTCCGGACCGGTCCGCAACGACTTCGCGGACGTCGTCGAGCCGCTGCGGCTCGCGCTCGACCAGGAGAAGCAGGTCACCGCGCAGATCGAGGCCATCTTCCGTGCCGCACGCGAGGAGGGTGACGCCCTGGGCGAGCAGTTCCTCCTGTGGTTCCTCAAGGAGCAGGTGGAGGAGGTCGCCTCCGCGACGACCCTGCTCACCGTCGCGCAGCGCGCGGGCGACAACCTGTTCGACCTCGAGAACTTCGTCGCGCGGGAGACGATCGGCGACGCCGGCGAGTCGGTCGACGCCCCGGAGGCCGCGGGCGGCGCGCTCTGACGCTCGGACGTGAGGCGTTCCTCACGGGCCGCGGGTGGCGCCGTCCCGGCGGTCGCGGCAGGCTGGGACCGACCGGTGGACGCCCGAGGCGAGCACCGGCGAGTCACCGGCGATGAGGAGAGAACCGATGCTGCTGCGTCACCTCGCGAGGCCCATGCTGGCCTCGTGGTTCGTCTACGACGGGCTCCAGGCCGCGCTCAAGCCCGCCGAGCACGTGCGAGCCGCGCGCTCGGGCGTCGAGCTTGTCGAGAAGAGCGCCGGCATCGAGGCCCCGCTCAGCGAGAAGCAGGTCGCGACGCTCGTGCGCGCGCACGGCGCCGCGACGGCCGTCGCCGGGCTGTTCCTCGCCGTCGGCAAGGCCCCCCGCACGGCTGCCCTGACGCTCGCCGCGCTCACGGTGCCGCTCGCGGTCGTCAACCAGCCGTTCACCTCGGGCGAGGCGACGCGCGCCGAGCGCACGCGCAAGTTCGTCGCGAACGTCGGCGCGATCGGCGCGGCACTCATCGCGGGCGCGGACTACGAGGGCCGCCCGGGCGTGCAGTGGCGGCTGGAGAAGGCGCGGCACGACCTCGCGCTCGCCAAGCAGGCGAAGCAGGAGGCCGTGGTCGCGGGCGCGAAGGGTTCTGTGAAGGAGGTCTCGGCCTCGGCCCGGGGGGCGGCGAAGGAGGCGGGACGCTCCACGAAGAACGCCGCGAAGCACGCCGCGAAGGAGGCAGGGCGCTCCGCGAGGCGCGCCACGAAGGCCGCCCAGGAGGCCGCGGAGCACGCCGCGACCCTCGCCGCCGGGGCCGTGCACGACGCCGAGGCCGCGGTCCGGGCGAAGGTCGCCTGACGCCGTCGTGGCGCGTCCGCGCGGCGGGACCCTCCGCCGTCGGGCGTGGTCCCTCCACTAGCCTGGAGGCCATGACGACCTCGCCCTCCGCCGCGCCCGTGCCCCCCGCCGTCGACGAGGGCTGGGACGCGCCCACGGCGGGCGGGCCGCTCGACGCGACGGTCGAGGTCCCGGGCTCGAAGTCGCTGACGAACCGGCTGCTCGTGCTCGCCGCGCTCGCCGACGGGCCCGGGACGCTGCGCGGCGCCCTGCGCAGCCGCGACGCCGACCTCATGATCGCCGCCCTGCGCACGCTCGGCGTCGGCGTCGAGGAGGGCGCGTCGCCCAGCGAGCTCCGTGTGACCCCCGGTCCGCTGCGCGGACCCGTCGAGGTGGACTGCGGCCTGGCCGGCACCGTCATGCGCTTCCTCCCGCCGCTCGCGGCGCTCGCCGACGGCACGGTGCGGTTCGACGGCGACGAGGGCGCGCGCGTGCGCCCCATGGGCCCCGTCCTCGCCGCCCTCAGCGCGCTGGACGTCCCCGTGGAGGGCGACGGCGACGGGCTGCCGACGACGCTCCCCTTCACGATCCGCGGCCGCGGCCGCGTGCGCGGCGGGGCGGTCGACGTCGACGCGTCGGCGTCGAGCCAGTTCGTCTCCGGGCTCCTCCTCGCCGCCGCGCGCTACGACCAGGGCCTCACGGTGCGGCACATCGGCCACACGCTGCCGAGCATGCCCCACATCGAGATGACGGTGGAGGTGCTGCGGGAGGTCGGCGTCGTCGTCGACGACTCCCGGCCCGCGATCTGGAGGGTCGAGCCCGGTCCGATCGCGGCGCGCGACGTGCAGGTCGAGCCTGACCTGTCGAACGCGGCGCCGTTCCTCGCCGCCGCGCTCGTCGCGGGCGGCACGGTCCGCGTCACGGGCTGGCCGACGGCGACGACCCAGCCCGGCGCGATGGTCCCCGAGCTCCTCGAGTCGATGGGCGCGACCGCGTCCCTGGACGGCGACGTGCTGTCGGTCACGGGCACGGGCGAGGTGTGCGGCGTGGACGTGGACCTGCACGCCGCCGGCGAGCTCGCGCCGACGATCGCCGCGCTGGCCGCCCTCGCAGACTCCCCCAGCCGCCTGCGCGGCATCGCCCACCTGCGCGGGCACGAGACCGACCGGCTCGCCGCGCTCGCGACGGAGATCACGCGCCTCGGCGGGCAGGCGGAGGAGACCCGCGACGGCCTCGTCATCACGCCGCGCCCCCTGCACGGCGCGCTGTTCCGCACGTACCACGACCACCGCATGGCGACGTCGGCGGCCGTCATCGGCCTGCGCGTCCCGGGGGTCGGCGTCGAGAACGTCGAGACGACGGCCAAGACGCTGCCCGGGTTCGCGGGGATGTGGGAGCGCATGCTCGGGGGCGGGACCGCGTCCGGCACGGGAGCGGCGGCCCGCTGATGGCGCGCCGCGTCCCGGACGAGTCCGACTTCCGCTCGCGCCCCGGCAAGCGCGGCAGCCGCCCGCGCACCAAGCAGCGCCCCGAGCACGCGGACGCGGTGACCGGGTTCGTCACGGGCGTGGACCGGGGCCGGTACACGCTGCTCGTGGGCGGGACCGACGACGGGACGGTCGTCGGCGCCGAGGACGAGCGCACCGTCCTCGCGATGAAGGCGCGCGAGCTCGGGCGGACGCGGATCGTGTGCGGGGACCGGGTGGACCTCGTCGGCGACGTCACCGGGGACGACGGCTCCCTCGCGCGCATCGTCCGCATCCAGGAACGGTCCTCGGTGCTGCGCCGCACCGCCGACGACACCGACCCCTACGAGCGGGTCATCGTCGCCAACGCGGACCAGCTCGTCGTCGTCACCGCCCTCGCCGAGCCCGAGCCGCGCACGCGCATGATCGACCGGTGCGTCGTCGCCGCGTACGACGCCGGCATGGACGTCCTGCTGTGCCTCACCAAGGCGGACCTCGCCGACCCGGAGCCGCTGCGCGCGCTGTACGAGCCGCTCGGGGTGTCCGTCGTCGTGACGCGCCGCGCGCCCGACGGCCTCGCACGGGACGGCTGGGCGATCGAGCCGCTCGACGCGGTACGTGAGGCGCTCGCCGGGCGCACGTCCGTGTTCGTCGGTCACTCGGGCGTCGGCAAGTCGACGCTCGTCAACGCGCTCGTCCCGGACGCCCAGCGCGCGACGGGCCACGTCAACGACGTCACAGGACGCGGCCGGCACACGTCCACGTCCGCCGTCGCGCTGCGCCTGCCCGGCGGCGGCTGGGTCATCGACACCCCCGGCGTGCGGTCGTTCGGCCTCGCGCACGTCCAGGTCGACCACCTGCTGCGTGCGTTCGAGGACCTCGACGCCGTCGCCGCGGGCTGCCCGCGCGGGTGCACCCACCTCGACGACGCCCCGGACTGCGCGCTCGACGAGTGGGTGGAGGCGTCGCCCGACGACGAGACCCGCGCCGCCCGCGCGGCACGGCTCGAGTCGTTCCGCCGCGTGCTCGCCTCGCGCACCGGCGCGGCCTGAGCCCTGGCCCGCGCGGCGCCACCCTCGCCCCGGGCAGGCACCGCTACGGTGTGAGCCATGACGCCCCCCTCGACGCGCGGCTACGACGACGACCTGCGCCTCGCCCACGTGATCGCCGACCAGGTCGACGCGCACACGATGTCCCGGTTCAAGGCGCTCGACCTGCACGTCGAGTCCAAGCCCGACTCGACGCCGGTGAGCGACGCCGACCGCACCGCCGAGGAGATCATCCGCGGCCAGCTCGGCCGGGCGCGCGGTCGCGACGCGATCGTCGGCGAGGAGTTCGGCGAGACCGGTCACGGCGCGCGGCGCTGGATCGTCGACCCGATCGACGGGACCAAGAACTTCGTGCGCGGCGTGCCCGTGTGGGCGACGCTCATCGCGCTCGCCGACGGCGACGAGGTCGTCGTCGGGCTCGTCTCCGCACCCGCGCTGGGTCGGCGCTGGTGGGCCGCGAAGGGTACCGGCGCGTGGACGGGCAAGTCGCTCGCCGCCGCCTCGCGGCTCCAGGTGTCGGGCGTCTCGTCGTGGTCCGACGCCTCGTTCGCCTACGCGTCGCTCGACGGCTGGGAGGAGCGCGGAAAGCTCGAGCCGTTCCTCGACCTCCTGCGCGGCGCGTGGCGCACGCGCGGCTACGGCGACTTCTGGTCGTACATGCTCGTCGCCGAGGGCGCCGCCGACGCGGCCGCCGAGCCGGAGCTCGAGCTCTACGACATGGCCGCGCTCGTCCCCATCGTCACCGAGGCCGGCGGCCGGTTCACGTCGCTCGACGGCGCCGACGGCCCGTGGGGCGGCAACGCCGTCGCGACGAACGGCCTGCTCCACGACGAGGTGCTCGGCCGCCTCGGCTGACGCCGGACCGGCGTCGGGCCCGCCCGGCTCCTGTCCGGTCGGCCCGCCTCCCACGGGACCGTCAGCCGCGTGGCACGTCCTTGAGCTCCGACCAGTCGTACCAGAGCAGGTCACGCTCGCCCACGCGGTCGATCGCGGCGTCGAGCGCCTCGTCGGCACCGGGGCCGTCGTCGTCGGCCGCGGCGAGCACCGCCTCCACGTCCGGGACCGCCTCGGGCTCGTCGACGTGCACGCAGACGATCGCGACGTCGGGCACGGTCCGCAGGACCTCGACCGCGCTGGGCGCGGGCGCGTCCTCGTCGTCGGAGTCGTCGGCGCCCACGACCTGCACCGCGCCGTCGGGCACCTCGAGCGTCACGACGAGCCGCTGGCGCGGCGCGTCCGGGCGCGCCGCGACGAGCGCGAGCGAGTCGTCCGCCGCCTCGAGCGCGGCCGCGTACTCGAGGCCCTCCTCGTCCTCGTCGGGCAGCGCGCGCGTCAACGCGGCGGTCACGGCGTGGGCGCCGCGCGGGGCGACGCTCCAGCGGGCGGCGTCGGCGGTCACGGTGACGGCGTCGAGCTCGTCGAGCGTCGCGGGGAGGTAGATGCGCATGGGTTCAGTGTGCCGCGTCCAGCGCGAGTCCGTGCGCCGCACCACGCCCGGGCGGCGCCGCCTCCCGCACCTGCGCGGCGAGCCTCGCGAGCGCGCGTCGGGCAGGGCTCGCGGGCGCCGACTCCGCGAGCGTCCGGCCCTCGCGGAGGCCGAGGTCGACCGCGGCGTCCTCGGGGACGACGTGCAGGTCGTCGACGCTCGCGTAGCGGGCCATCGCGTCGCGCACCGCCCGCTCGGGCCGGGGACCGACGACGCTCGCGCGCACGCGGTTCACCACGACGACGCGTGCCGCGCCGACGCACGCACCCGTCTCGGCGAGCTCGTCGAGCGCCCGGACCAGACGCTGGAGCCCGACGGGGTCGCCCGCGCCGACGACCACCACCACGTCCGCGGCCGCGAGCGCGCTCCACGTCGCGTCGTTGCGCTGCGGGGCGCGGGTGTCGTATGTCAGAAGCTCGTCACGCTCGATCCCGAAGCCGCAGTCGACGACAGTCCAGTCCGCGACGGACCGCCCGACCTCCCACACGGCGTCGAGCGACGCCCCGGGAAGCTCCGGCCAACGGGCCGCCCGGCTCAGGCCCGTCAGCACCCGGACCCGTGGCAGGACCGTCGGCGCCAGCGCGACCAGCCCCGCGCCGTCGAGCGCACCCTGACCCGCGCGTCGCGCGGCCGCCGCCAGTCCCGGTGACTCGTCGAGCAGGCCGAGGCGCTGGGCCACGCTCCCGCCGTACGTGTCCGCGTCGACCAGCAGGACCTCCGCGCCGGGCGCCGAGGGGACGGTGGCGGGGACGTCCACGTCCGCGGAACGCCGCTCCCGACGCGGCGGACGAGCACGCCGGGCACGCGCCGGTCCCGCGAGCTCGGCGGCGAGGTTCGTCGCCACGGTCGTGCGGCCGGGCGCTCCCGTCGGCCCCCACACGGCGACGGTCCGTCCGCGGCAGGGTTCACTCTCCGGACCCGTGGCGTCGGCGTCGACGACCGACCGGGGGACGCCGGGTCCGCCCGTGGCAGCCTCGCGCGGGGGCAGGACGGCGCGGACGACGTCGCACAGCCCGTCCGGGGCGGAGTCCAGGTCGACCACCGCGTCGACCCCGTAGGCCCGCACCCGTCCCTCCTCCCACGTCCCGCCCGGGGCGAGCGCGACGACCCGGACGTCGTGGGCGTGCAGGTCGACGACCACCTGCCGGTCCAGCGCCGGCAGGTCGCACGACACGACGGCGACCCGGCCCGCACCCGCCGCTGCCGCGGCAAGCAGCTCGACGACGTCCGCGCACCGCCGGGTGACCTGGAGCCCCGGAGCGGCGAGCGTCGTCACCACCTCGGCCTCCCGCGCACCCCGGACCGCGCACAGGACGGTCGCGACCGCGGTCGCGCCGCTCATCCCGCACCCCCGACCGGGACGAGCGCGATCGTCCCGTCCCCGGCCACCGCCGCGAGCACGGCCGGGAGGTCGTCGACGCCGACCAGCAGGTGGACCGTCGTCGGCCCACCCACGACGAGCGTCCCCTCGCCCTCGTCGACCTGCGCGACGGTGACGCCTCCGACGAGCAGCGCGGGCTGCGGCGGCACGTCCCCCGCGGCGGTGCCCGGCTCGCTGCCCGCCGTCGGGACGGGAGCCTCGGGGACGTACCAGACGTCGACCGCCGCCCCGGCGACGATCCGCTCCGACAAGCCCGTCGTCACGGGGACCGCGACGGCGCGCACCGCGAGGTCGGCGGCCGCGCCGAGCGACGACGCGGGGACCAGCTCGCCCACGGCGACGGTGCGCAGGACGACGGCCTCGTCGGGGAGCCCGTCGTCCACGAGGAGGTAGCGGTCCGCCTGCGTCCCGAGCCGCACCTCGACCGCTCGCAGGTCCGCCGCGGTCACGGTCGTCCCGGGCGTCAGCGCCGTCCCGGCCGCGTAGACGGTGACGGTCCGGCTCGCGGTGCTCACGGCCCACGACCCGAGAGCCACGGAGAGCGCGACCACCACGATCCCCACGAGGAGCCGCGGGTCCTTCCAGCCAGGTCGCCTCAGGCGCGCGGCGGGCCGTGGTGCCGGCTCGACCCGCGCGGGTCGTTCCGCGGTCGTCGTCATCGTTCTCCCCCTTGGTCGTCCGGGCACGTCAGCCGTGCCGCGGCTTCATGATCCCCGGTCTGCGCCACCCGCGGCAGCGCCTGTGGACGAGCGCCGAGACGTGGCGTGCGCGTGCCAGACTGACGCCATGGCCCAGCGGTTCCTCACCCTCGCCGACGTCACGGACGAGCTCAACATCTCCGCGGCGCAGGCGTACGCGCTCGTGCGCTCCGGCGAGCTCCCCGCGATCCAGGTGGGCGGCCGGGGGCAGTGGCGTGTCGAGGTCAGCGAGCTCGAGGCGTACATCCAGCGGATGTACGCGCAGACGCGCCAGCGCATCGAGGCCGGCGACTTCGACGGCTGAGCGCCCGCCGCGTCCTCGACCCGGGACCCGACGGGGCTGCACGGACGCCGTGAGTGCCGCGCGTTCCCCCTGCACGCTCCTCACCGCGAGACGAACCCCGTCTCCGACTCGCTGACGCACAGGACGGCGGACCAGGGCACGACCCGCGAGCCGTGCCCTTCACCCGGGGCGGCCTCGAGGTCCACGTGGTCCTTGCCCACCCGCGCGACCCACCCGGAGAAGATCCCGACGGGGGTCCGTACCTGGACGGGCCGACGATCGCGCATGAGCGCGCGCAGGGCGTGGCCGAGGCCCAGTTGCGCCGACCTCGCCGAGGGCGCGGGCTGAGCATGGCGGCCGAGGCCCTGGACGGCGGAGATCGCGCCGGTCGGGACCAGGTGCTGACGCCGGGACCCGCCCACGAGCACCCACTCCTCCGCCGCCTCGCGCAGCTCTCCGGTGACGGCCGAGCCGTCGCGCAGCTCGAGCGTGACCGTGCCGGGCGTGCCCCGCAGCCGCTCGACGAGCGTGATCGTCGCATGCTCCGCTCGGGTGAGGTCGGCGACGGCGGCGGCCCGGTCCTGCGACTCCGCGGCGCCGAGCTGCGCCGCGAGGTCGTCGAAGAGGGCTTCCCATCGCACCGGGACACCGTAGCGGTCCGCCCCGCCACCGGCCCGCGCGCTGTCCACATCACGAGAAGCCCACTGGACACGCACCGCGGGCCACGCTTAGATCGATCCACCAGGACCAAACACGATCAAATGACATCCAGTGCCGTCCTCCAGAGACGGCACCGCAGGGGGACCGATGGACCGTCGTACCGCCGTACCCGCACGAGCCGGAGGCGTCGCCGTCCTCCTCGCGCTCTTCCTCGTCATGGGCGGCGCCGTGACGGCGCTCGCGCTGCGCGCCGAGCACCTCGTGGGGGTCCTCCCCGCTGCCCGTCCCGAGCCCTACGTCGAGCTTCTCGCCGTCGCGCTCGGGGCCGTGGCGGCCACGTGGGTGGCCGCCAGCGCCCTCCTCGGCCTGGGGTGCGTCGGCGCGCACGCCGTGGGCCGCTCGTGGGGAGCCGGGGAACGGCTCCTCCTGCGTGCGGCTCCCGCCATCGTCCGCCGGGCCGCGCGGGCGGGCGTGGGGCTGACCATCGGTGCGGGCCTCGTCCTCGCCGGAGGGACCGCACAGGCCGCCACCGACCCAGACACCGAACCCGACGTCGTGGCGGTCGACCTGGGGTGGCAGACCTCGACGCCCGCGCCGGCCGGGCCGGCGCAGCCCGGTGCCCTCCCGACGGACGTCGCGTCACCCGCGCCTCCGCAACCTCCGGCGGCCCCGGCGACGACCTCCGACCCGCCTGCGCCGGCGGCCACCGCCCCGGCCCCGGGGCCGACCGACGGCGTGTCCTCCGCACCGGCCGCGCCGTCGATGCCGTCGGGCACCCCGGGCGCTCCGAGCAAGCCGTCGGCTCCGGCCCCGGCACCGGCGGAGGCGGATGCGCACGCGACGGCGCCCGCAGCCTCGCCGCCGTCGACTGGTCCGTCGGCTCCCGCACGTGCGTCGGGGGCCCGGAAGGCCCCGACCGATCAGCGCGACGCCGCGCTCACGGTGACGCGGGACGTCGCCGCGGACGGGCCGCGCGAGGTCGTCGTCGTGCGCGGCGACTCGCTCTGGTCCATCGCCGCACGCCACCTGCCCGACGGCGCGTCGGACGCGCAGGTGGCCGACGCGGTGCAGCGCTGGTACGCCGCGAACGTCGGGGTCGTCGGCGACGACCCCGACCTCGTCCGCCCGGGCCAGGTGCTCGTCGCACCGACCTCCTGACGACCGCCCGCCGCGAAGGATCCCCACCATGACCGCTCCCCTGCTGACCGCCGCCGACGCTCTGGCCACGGCCGACGTCGTCGCGCCGACACGCCGTCGGACCGCCCCCGCGCCGCCCGCCCGCTCCACGAGCGCGCCCGCCGAGCCGCCCGCTCGCCTGCTGCGCTGCGTCGGCGAGCGTCCCGTCCCGACGATGGACCTGACCGAGGTCACGGCCGCGCGGGCACCGCAGCACGTCGTGCGCGGACGGCCCCTCGCGCCCCCGACGGCACCGCTCCCGCTGCCGGACCCGACGGCGCTGTGCTGCGCCGTCGTGCGGGCTGCCGTCGAGGTCCTCCGCGGCGAACGCACCGTGGGCCAGCTCGCGCGGTGGGTGTCGCCCGAGATCTACGAGACGCTCGCCCGGCGGTCGCGGCTCGTCGCCGACGGCCCGCGCCCGACGACGACCCGGCCGGTCACCGTGCGCCGCGCCCGTGTGCTGCGGATCGGCGACGGCGTCGCGGAGGGCACGGTCGTGGTCGAGGACGGTGCCCGCGTGCGGGCCGCCGCGGCACGGCTCGAGGCGCGCCGCGGCACGTGGCGCGTGGTCGCGCTCGAGATCGGGTGACCGGTCCTGCCCCCACCCACGACGGCGGGGCGCGCCACCCGCTGGTGGCACGCCCCGCCGTCGTCGGTCCTGTCACGGCACACGCCGGACAGGACGAGGATCACTCCTCGTTCTGGCCGTGGCAGACCTTGTACTTCTTGCCCGAGCCGCACGGGCACTGCGCGTTGCGCGGAGTGCCGGGGAACGTGCGACCGTCGCTCTCGACCGCGCTCGCCTCGCCGTGCAGCGCCCGGCGCGAGCGCCGGCTCGCGTCGCCCGAGACGACGGCCTGACCGGTGCCGTCCTCGCTCGGCGCGCTGTAGGACAGCGGGACCTGCCGGTCGGGGCCGTCGAGGCCCTTGGCGATGAGCGTGCCGGGACGGTCACCGCTCGGCCCGCCGAACGCCGCCGGGGCCGTGACCGGAGCGGGCTCCGGCTCGACCGGCGCGTCCTCGACCGGGGCGTCGGCCGTCGCCGGGGCGTCCTCGACGGGAGCGTCCGCCACGGCGGCGCCCTGCGCCTGGGCGGCGGCCTGCTGGGCCGCCGCCGCGAGACCTGCGGCGGCACCGGCCGAGGCCGCGCCCGCGGCCCCGCCGAGTGCCTGGCCGGCCGCCGACTGCGCGGCCTGGGCCGCGGCCGCGACCGAGATCGCCGGCGCCTGGCCTGGTGCCGCACCCGGCTCGGCGACCTTGACCTCGAGGTTGAAGAGGTACCCGACCGTCTCCTCCTTGATGGCCTCGGTCATCGCCTGGAAGAGCTGGAAGCCCTCGCGCTGGTACTCGACGAGCGGGTCGCGCTGCGCCATCGCGCGCAGGCCGATGCCCTCCTTGAGGTAGTCCATCTCGTAGAGGTGCTCGCGCCACTTGCGGTCCAGGACCGAGAGCGTCACGCGTCGCTCGAGCTGGCGCATGTTCGCCGCGCCGAGCTGCTCCTCGCGGTTCTGGTAGGCGATGCGGGCGTCGGAGAGGATCTCCTCGAGCAGCATCTCGCTCGTGAGTCGCGTCTCGCCGCCGGCCTGCTCCACGACCTCGTCCACCGTGATGGAGACGGGGAACACCGCCTTGAGCGCGGTCCACAGCCCTTCGAGGTCCCAGCTCTCCGGGTTCCCCTCGGCCGTGGCGCCCTCGACGTACGCGGTGACGACGTCGGTGAGGAAGTGCTGCACCTGCTCCTGCAGGTCCTCGCCCTCGAGCACGCGGCGGCGCTCGTCGTAGATGACGGTGCGCTGGCGCGACAGGACGTCGTCGTACTTCAGGACGTTCTTGCGGATCTCGAAGTTGCGCGACTCGACCTGACCCTGCGCGCTCGCGATGCCGCGCGTGACCATCTTCGACTCGAGCGGGACGTCGTCGGGGAACCCGGCGCGGTTCATCATCGACTCGGCGAGGGTCGAGTTGAACAGGCGCATGAGGTCGTCCTGCATCGACAGGTAGAACCGCGACTCGCCCGGGTCGCCCTGACGACCGGAACGACCACGGAGCTGGTTGTCGATGCGGCGCGACTCGTGGCGCTCGGTGCCGAGCACGTAGAGGCCGCCGAGCTCGCGGACCTCGTCGTGCTCCGCCGCGACCGCAGCCTTCGCCTTCTCGAGCGCGTCGGGCCAGGCGGCCTCGTACTCCTCCGGGTTCTCCGCGGCGTCGAGGCCGCGCGCCGCGAGGTCCGCGACCGCCATGAACTCGGCGTTGCCGCCGAGCATGATGTCGGTACCGCGGCCGGCCATGTTCGTGGCGACGGTGACGGCGCCCTTGCGGCCCGCCAGCGCCACGATCGAGGCCTCGCGCTCGTGCTGCTTCGCGTTGAGGACCTCGTGCGGCACGCCCTGCTTCTTGAGCTTGGACGACAGCAGCTCGGACTTCTCGACGCTCGTCGTGCCGACGAGCACCGGCTGGCCCTGCGCGTGGCGCTCGACGATGTCCGCGACCACGGCGTCGAACTTGCCCTCCTCGTTCTTGTACACGAGGTCGGGCTGGTCGACGCGCTGCATCGGCCGGTTCGTCGGGATCGGCACCACCCCGAGCTTGTAGGTGCCCTGGAACTCGGCGGCCTCGGTGTCCGCGGTACCGGTCATGCCCGAGAGCTTGGAGTACAGGCGGAAGTAGTTCTGGAGCGTGATCGTGGCGAGGGTCTGGTTCTCCGCCTTGATCTGCACGCCCTCCTTGGCCTCGATGGCCTGGTGCATGCCCTCGTTGTACCGACGGCCGGGCAGGATGCGCCCCGTGTGCTCGTCGACGATCATGACCTCGCCGTTGAGCACGACGTAGTCCTTGTCTCGCTTGAAGAGCTCCTTCGCCTTGATGGCGTTGTTGAGGAACCCGATGAGCGGCGTGTTCAGCGACTCGTAGAGGTTGTCGATGCCGAGGTAGTCCTCGACCTTCTCGATGCCCGGCTCGAGCACGCCGACGGTGCGCTTCTTCTCGTCGACCTCGTAGTCGGAGCCCGGGTTCAGTCGCCGTACGACCTTCGCGAACTCGCCGAACCAACGGTTCGTGTCGCCCGACGCGGGGCCCGAGATGATGAGCGGCGTCCGCGCCTCGTCGATGAGGATCGAGTCGACCTCGTCGACGATCGCGAAGTGGTGGCCGCGCTGCACGAGGTCGTCCGTGGACCACGCCATGTTGTCGCGCAGGTAGTCGAAGCCGAACTCGTTGTTCGTCCCGTACGTGATGTCCGCGGCGTACTCCTGGCGGCGCTGCGCGGGCGTCTGGCCGGACAGGATGACGCCGGTCGTCAGGCCGAGGAAGCGGTAGACGCGGCCCATGAGCTCGCTCTGGTACTTCGCCAGGTAGTCGTTGACCGTGACGACGTGCACGCCCTTGCCCTCGAGCGCGTTGAGGTACGCGGCCGTGGTCGCGACGAGCGTCTTGCCCTCACCGGTCTTCATCTCGGCGATGTTGCCGAGGTGCAGCGCCGCCCCGCCCATGAGCTGGACGTCGAAGTGCCGCTGGCCGAGCGTGCGGCGGGACGCCTCGCGCACCGCGGCGAACGCCTCGGGGAGCAGGTCGTCGAGGGTCTCGCCCGCCTCGAGGCGCGCCTTGAAGCGGTCGGTCTCCTCGCGCAGCTCCTCGTCGGTGAGATCCTCGAAGCCCGGCTCGAGCTTGTTGACCTGGTCGGCGATGCCGGACAGCTTCTTGAGGATCCGGCCCTCGCCGATGCGAAGGACCTTGTCGAGGATCGAAGGCACGCAGGACTCCCGTATCGATCGGTGCCCGGGCCGGGTGGTCCGGGAGCAGCGCCGACGCTCTCCCGCGCGGGCGCGCACGGCAGCGGACGTCGGCAACGTCACACAACATCGTAGGCGAGTCGGAGCGACGTCGGACCCGCCCGGGTTTCGCCGACGACGAACCTCGCCGGCGAGACCCCGCGCCAGGGTACGACGACGGTGAGCTCTCCGGCGGTCGCGCCCACCGCCGGGGAGGGGCGCTCCGTCAGACGGCCGCCACCTCGGCGGCCAGGGCCGGGGCCAGGTCGCCCGAGGGCTCGACCTCGACGTCGGGCACGCCGAGCCACCCGCCCAGCACCCGGAGCTCTGCCGCGAGCCGCGCCGCCGTCTGCTCCCCCGCCGCCTGCTCGCGGTGCGCCGAGAGCACCCGCAGCACGCCCGCCCGCCGGTCGGCCTTGAGATCGACCCGTGCCGTGAGCTGCTCACCCTCCAAGAACGGCAGGACGTAGTAGCCGTGCACACGCTTCGGTGCCGGCACGTAGATCTCGATCCGGTAGTGCACGTCGAACAGCCGCTCGAGCCGCGTGCGCTCGAACACGAGCGGGTCGAACGGGTTGAGCAGCGTCGTCGCCGTCGCACGACGCGGGAGCGCGGCGTCGGCGTGCAGGTAGGTGGGTTCGTCCCAGCCGCGCACCGTCACCGGCCGCAAGGTGCCGGCCTCGACGAGCTCGTCGAACGCCGTGCGCACCGCAGGGCCGCGGAGCCGGAAGTAGTCCTTGAAGCAGCGCAGCGTCCCGACCCCGTGCGCCCGCGCGCCGATCTCGAGGAGAGCACGGACGGCGTCGGCGTCCGCGACGGGCGGCGCCGCGAGGACCTCCGGCGGCAGCACGCGTTCGGTGAGGTCGTAGCAGCGCTCGAACGCGCCGTTGCGGCGCGCGGACGTGATCTCCCCCGTGAAGAACAGGAACTCGAGCGCGCGCTTGGCGACGGTCCAGTTCCAGCCCCACTGGGACCGGTCCCGCGGGTGCGCCCGACCCTCCGCCTCCAGGATCTCGTGCACCTCGCTCGCCGTGATGGGGCCCCGCTCGGTGACGAGGCGCCGCACGTCCTCGACCGCCTCCGAGTGGCTCATCTCGACGGCGCTGATGGTCCCCCACGCCTCGGTCCGGTACCGACGGCGACGCCACTCGAGCAGCGGCCACGTGCTCGGCGGCACGTACGAGGCGACGTGGGCCCACGTCTCCACGAGCCGGCGCGGCGCCCGGCCCGCAGCGCGGTCGAGCAGCGTCGTGTCGTACGGGCCGAGCCGCGCGTACAGCGGCATGAGGTGCGCCCGCGCGAGCACGTTCACCGAGTCGATCTGGAGCAGCCCGAGGCGGTCGATCACCCCCTGGACCTGCCGCATCGTCGGCGCCCGCCCGGCAGCCCCGGCGCCCCCGCCGTCGTAGGGGCGCGGGCGGTGCAGCCCCTGCGCCGCGAGCGCGACACGGCGCGCCTGGGAGAGGGACATCGACTCGGACCTCGACGGCGTGACGACCACCCTCCGATCCTGCCCCGTCCCACCCACACGCCCGCCCGTGCCGAGTCGGCAGGGTCCGGACAGCACGACGCGCCCGGACCCGAGGAGGGGCCGGGCGCGTCGGTGCGGGTCAGGCGGTCTTCTCGACCGCGGCGTCGGCGCAGTCGCAGGACGTGTCGAGGGCGACGACACCGTAGGTCCAGCCGCGGCGCCGGTAGGCGACGGACGGGCGCGAGGTCTCGACGTCGACGAAGAGGAAGAAGTCGTGGCCGACCATCTCCATCTCGTACAGCGCGTCGTCCACGGTCATGGGTTCCGCGGAGTGCAGCTTCTGCCGGATGACGACGGGCGAGTCGCCGAGGGTGGTCTCGACGGCCTCCCCGGGCTCGCTGGGCGCGGTCGGCGCCGGCGGCGGGGGTGCGGCGTGCGTGGCCGGGTCGTAGGGACGCACGTCGACGGGCGGCACGACGGTGTGGTTGCGGTGGTCCTTGCGACGGTCGCGGGCACGGCGCAGGCGCTCGGCGAGCTTGTCCATCGCGAGGTCGAGGGCGCCGAACCGGTCGTCGGCCGCTGCTTCGGCACGGACGACGGGCCCCTTGGCGCGCACGGTCAGCTCGACGCGTTCGCGGACCCCGGAGAGCCTCGGGTTGTTCTCGTGGGTGACCTCGACGTCCACGCGCTGCGCCGTGGGCGCGAGCTGCTGGACCTTGGCGAGCTTGTCCTCCACGTGCCGGCGGAAGCGGTCTGCCACTTCCGTGTGCCTGCCGACGACGACGATCTCCATGTGAGCCTCCGCGAGGATCTTGTGCGGCGCCCGGCTCGGTGCGTCCGAGCGCCTCGTTCGGATTCGGTAGGGGCACCCGTTCCGGGTGCGGTGGGCTACCACCTCCTTGCGGCGCGAGGCCGCGCGCTCGGTACGCTCGCGCGGCGCCGGACGTGCCCTGCACCTCCGTCGTCCGCGGCGACTGGCCCTCAGAGTAACCCGCGCTCCGGGGTGTCGGCAGCACCAACGGGAGGTGAACCGGAGGACCTTCGGCCCGGCCGTCGGACGGTGCGTCACGGCGCCTCTGAAACGGCCCCGCGGACGGCCTCGCGACGCTGCGAGGGCGCGGGGGTCGCCGCGAGGACGACGGCCCCCAGCACGGGCAGGCCGACGCGCGCGAGGGCGGCCTCGCTGGCGGCGAGGGTCGCTCCGGTGGTGAGGACGTCGTCGACGAGGAGGCACGGGAGCCGGTCGCGCACGGCCTCGTGCACCCGACGACGCGTCACCGGCCCGGTCGCGACCCCGACGGCGCCGAGGCGTGCGCCGCGCGCCCGGGAGCCCAGCCCGACCTGGTCGCGCGCACGCCCGCGCTGGACGAGAAGGGACGCGACCCGCGCCGGTGCCCCCGAGGCGCTCAGGCCCGCCGCGACACCGCGCGCGAGCACGACGACGGGGTCGCGGCCGCGGGCGCGCCGCGCCGCGGCGGACGTCGGCGCGGGAACGACCAGGACCGCCCGGGGCGGCACTCCGGGACGCGCTCGCGTCAGCGGCGTCGCGACGGGTCGCACGCCCGTGCCGAGGAGCCCGGCCAGCGCGGTGCCCGCGCGACGTGCGACGACGGCGAGCGGGCGGTCGAGGTCGGCCCGACCGCGGTCCTTCCACGCGACGACCACACCCCGTACCGGCCCCGCGTAGTGCGCGGGCGCCCACACCGGCAGGGGCGCGACGCCGTCGAGCCGGTCGAGACGTGGGGCCGCCTGCTCCCGGCGCCGCAGCGGGGCGTCCAGGGGCGCGAGGCAGTCGGCGCACCAGCGGACGTCGGGGCGGTCGCAGCCCGGGCAGGCGACCGGCAGCACGAGGCGCGTGACGTCGTCGAGGGCACGCAGGAGCACCGGACCAGCCTGCCCGCTCAGGGCTTCGCGTGCGGGGCACGTCGCGAGACCTGTGGACGACGGCGCCGCGCGGGCGCGTCCCCGACCCGGTCGCCGGTCCTGTGGTCCACCCCGCACGCGCGACTGGCCGCCCCCAGGACGGCGCGACGTCGCCTCCGTGGTCAGCCCGGGAAGGTGGGCAGGCGCACCTCGGTCGCGACCCTGGTCCAGAGCGTCGAGGTGCCCGCGGCGTAGAGGCTGCTGTCGCTCGTCCCGACGAGAGTCGTCGAGACGCCCGTCGCCGACGCGAGCGACACCGCGTCCTCGACCGGCGACGAGGGCACCGTGGGCCCGCCGACGGGGACGCGCTGCACCACGGGCTCGGCCGTCCCCGCCGTCCTGCCGAGGACGCCCAGGAGCGCGCGGTCGACCCACGTGACCTGGGTGGCCGCCAGCACGGGCTGGCCCACCCGGACCGGCTCGGAGAGCTGGGTGGGACGACCTGCCTCGTCGCGGACGATGCCGGCGACGTGGATCTGCGCGCCGCTCCCCGCGTCGCTCACGACGGCGACCCGCGCGCCGTCGGGAGCGATCCGCACCGACATGATCGTGCGCCCCTCGAGCCAGGCCGCCGCGACAGGGGTCACGGCGTCGTCCTTACCCGCCTCCCGGAGGTTCACGACCTGCAAGGACCCTGCCTGGACCTGCGGACCGCTCCACAGGTACTGGTAACGGTCGATCGACGGCGCAAGGAGGTTCGACCCGGTGAGGAGCGTGATCGGCCCGGCCTCCGCGGTGGGCGCCGTGACGATGCGGCTCCCCCCGTCGCGGACGACGAACGCGGCGTCGGAGGAGCGCCCCCGGAACGCGAGGGCCGTGGGCTGGAGGCCGGAGAGCGGCGCGGCGGACGCGACCGGCTCGGTCGTGCGGCCCTGGAGCCTCATGATCTGGTCGCCGGCCAGGACGACGGGGTCGTCGGGAGTCGTGGCGACGCCGATCGTCGGGACCTCGTCCGCCGAGAGCACGGAACCGCCCACGCCGATGGTGATCTCCACCCGTCCCCCGAGCGAGGCCTGGAGCTGGGCCCGCAGGAGCGCGCGGTCGGCGGACGACGCCTCCGTCACGGGCTCGTTGAGCGGCACCGTGACGACGCCTTCCTCCTGCGGGACGGAGTCGATGCTCAGCGCGGTGCCCTCCGGGGCGACGGTCGCCACGGACCCTGCGAGCCACTCCGACGGCCCGCGCAAGGTCTCCCTGACCGCGAGCGCCTGCCAGTTGCGGCTGGGGAACCAGCGCGCGTCGGGCACGAGGTACTCGCGGTCGAGGGTCGGGAAGTAGAGGTTGACCTGCTTGTACGTCCGCGCGAAGTTCGTCTCGGTGATCGTCAGCCCGTCGTCGACCGTGCCGATGCGCCACTGGTCGTCGTCGTCGCGCACGAGCCCGTAGGAGATCTCGATGGTCTGCCCGGGGACCTCCTCGGTGTAGACCCCGTGCTCGTCCACGGTGCCGACGACCTCCGCACTCGTGCGGACCGTCGTCGTCCCGTCCTCGAGCGTCGACTCCTCCACGACGAGCTCGGGCTCGCCCGCCAGGATCGCGACCTGCGCGAGGGGGGACCACTCCTCCTGGACCTCCGGCGTGAGGAACTCCTTGGCCTTGTCGAACGAGCTGCGGGCGCCCTGGGCCTGCGCGGCGAGGAAGCCCTGGACGATCTGGGCCGGCGACGCGTCGAGCCGCGGGGCCGCGGCGCTGACGAACGGCTGGCCCGGGTCCTCCGGGGTGGCCTGCCCCTCGGTGACGGGCCCGGAGGTCGGGATCGAGGCGCACGCGCCGAGCGCCGCGACGAACGCCGCCGCGAGCCCTGCGGCGAGCGCGCGCACGGTCCGACGCCGCAGCGTCCCGGTCGTGGTCATCGCGCCTCCTGCACGTCGTCGGGGGTCA
Source organism: Cellulosimicrobium sp. GQ32 (assembly GCF_059758455.1). Classification (NCBI taxonomy): domain Bacteria; kingdom Bacillati; phylum Actinomycetota; class Actinomycetes; order Micrococcales; family Promicromonosporaceae; genus Cellulosimicrobium; species Cellulosimicrobium sp. GQ32. The sequence goes on from NZ_JCAXEP010000004.1 coordinate 196,599, forward strand.
GGCGCTCCGGGTGCTCCTCGGCCCGGGGCTCGGCACGTCGACCGGGGTGCGCGTCGGGGTCGCGGGGCAGGACGACGGGGATCCCGCCCGTGACGGACGGCAGGTCAGCGGGTCCTGCGGTCCCCTCGACGTCCTCGACGACGGGGGTCGTGGCGCTCCACTCGGCGGGGAGCCCTCGGCCGACCGCCGCCTCCGACACGAGCGGCAGCGGCGACGACTGGAGCCGGATACCCGCGCGCCGCGGGAGCGTGAGCCGGAAGCTCGCGCCTCGCCCCGGGCGGCCCCAGGCCTCGAGCCAGCCGCCGTGCAGGTGGGCGTCCTCGAGCGAGATCGCGAGGCCGAGGCCGGTGCCGCCGGTCGTGCGGGCACGGGCGGGGTCCGCGCGCCAGAAGCGGTCGAACACATGCTGGACCTCGTCCGGGGTCATCCCGACGCCGTGGTCGCGCACCGCGACCGCGACGGCGTGCCCGTCGCCCTCGACCGTGATCTCCACGGGCCGCTCCTCGGCGTGCTCGATCGCGTTGACGACCAGGTTGCGCACGATGCGCTCGACGCGCCGCGGGTCGATGTCGGCCGTGACGGGCTCGTCGCCGAGGTGGACCGACAGCCACACGCCCTTGCGCTCGGCGAGCGGGGCGGCGTGGTCGACGGCGGCGTTGACGACGTCGCGCAGGTCGCGGCGCTCGGCGTCGAGGACCGCGGCCCCCGCGTCGAACCGGCTGATCTCGAGCAGGTCCGCGAGGAGGTCCTCGAACCGGTCGAGCTGCGTCTGTAGCAGCTCGGTCGAGCGCTTCGAGACGGGGTCGAAATCCTCGCGCGAGGAGTGCAGCACCTCGGACGCCATGCGGATCGTCGTGAGCGGCGTGCGCAGCTCGTGCGAGACGTCGGAGACGAACCGGCGCTGGAGCATCGACAGCTCCTCCATGCGCCCGATCTGCTCCTGGAGGCTCTGCGCCATCTCGTTGAAGGAGTGCGCGAGCGAGGCCATCTCGTCGTGGCCCTTGACCGGGAGCCGTTCGTCGAGGCGTCCGTCGGCGAGCCGCTCCGCGACGGTCGCCGCCTGCCGCACCGGCCGAACGGCCTGGCGTGTGACGAGCGCGGTGATGCCGACGAGCAGAGCGAGCAGCACGAGCGCGCCGACGAGCAGGACCGACTGGAGGAAGCGCAGCGTCTTCTGGTCCTCCTGGAGGTCGTAGAGGTAGTAGAGCTCCCACGTCCCGGCGACGGGCACCTCGACCGTCGAGCCGACGACGATGCCCGGCACGACCGGCGAGTCCGGGTCCGCCGGGTCGACCGGGATCCCGACGGACTGGAGGTATTGCTCGCCGTCGGCGGCGACCGTCGCCGCGCGCATCTCGGGCGTGACGAGGTCGGCGAGCTGGTCGTTCGTCGACAGGTCGAGGAACCCGACGGTGCTCGACCCCCCGGCCTGCCACAGGAAGACGTCGCGTGACGATCCCGTGGTCTGGAGCATCGAGAACAGGTCGAACAGCAGCGACTGCGCCTCCGTCGCGTTCGCGGCGGGCGACGCGTCGAGCGTGCTGCGCGCCTGCTGCGTCGACTGCGCGCTCTCCAGGTCGACCTCGGCCGCGCGCCGCTCGTAGAGCCCGTCGCGCATCGCGTCGGTGAGGTACGCGCCGAGCGCGCCGACCGTGAGGACCCCCACGACGAGCGCGGACGTCACGACGCGCAGCTGCATCGACGAGCGCCAGCGCCACACGACGCGGCGGACCGTGGCACGCGCGCGTCGTCGGACCCGGCGCCAGAGCCCCCGCCAGCGCCCGTCGGTGGTGCCGGCCGTCGCGCTCACGTGCGGGTCGCGCCCGCCTTGTACCCGACGCCGCGGACGGTCAGCACGATCTCCGGGTTCTCGGGGTCGTGCTCGATCTTCGAGCGCAGACGCTGGACGTGGACGTTGACGAGGCGCGTGTCCGCGGCGTGCCGGTAGCCCCACACCTTCTCGAGGAGGACCTCGCGCGTGAAGACCTGCCACGGCTTGCGCGCGAGCGCGACGAGGAGGTCGAACTCGAGCGGCGTGAGCGCGACCTGCTCGCCCCCGCGGGAGACGCGGTGGCCCGTCACGTCGATCTCGACGTCGCCGATGGACAGGTGCTCCGGGGCCGGCTCCTCCGTGCGGCGCAGGCGCGCCCGGATGCGGGCGACGAGCTCCTTGGGCTTGAACGGCTTGGAGATGTAGTCGTCCGCGCCCGACTCGAGCCCGAGCACGACGTCGACCGTGTCGCTCTTCGCGGTGAGCATGATGACGGGCACGCCCGACTCGGCGCGGATGAGGCGGCACACCTCGGTGCCGTCCTTGCCCGGGAGCATGAGGTCGAGGAGCACGAGGTCCGGCTGGGTGCTGCGGAACGTCTCGAGCGCGAGGTCGCCGTCCGCGCAGAACACGGGTTCGAAGCCCTCGGAGCGCAGGACGATGCCGATCATCTCGGCCAGGGCGGTGTCGTCGTCGACCACGAGCACACGAACCTTCATGCGGACATCTTGCCATCGACGCGACTCACCTCGGCGCGGGCCCGGTGCCGCGGCGCGGGTGAACCCGCCGCACCGTGCGGCGCGGCACGCCGGGCAGGGGCGCGTACTAGGGTGGCCTCGCCGCCGTTGCCGATCCTCGCCCGGCGGCCTGGAACGACGCCCGAGCCGACCGCGGGGGACCACGAGCACATGAGCACACCCGACACCTCCGGCACGCCGGACGGTGCCACGCCGGACCCGACGGCGGCACCCGGCCCGACGACGCCCGCGGGCACCGGCGGCGACTCCGGAGGCTGGGGAGCCCCTGCGTACGGCGCCCCCGGCTACGGTGCGCCGGGCAGCGCCGCCCCGCAGCCGCCCCAGCCCCAGGCACAGCCCCAGTACGGCCAGTACGCCCCCGGGTACGAACCTGGACAGGTCCCGACGGCGGACCAGCCGCCCGCGCCCGCCGCACCCGGCGGGTGGGGGCAGCCGTCGTACGGGCAGCCGCAGTACGGGCAGTCCGCACCGCAGGCTCCCGGTGGCTACGGCCAGCCGGGCTACGGCCAGGGCCAGTACGGCCAGGGGCAGTACGGCCAGCAGCAGTACGGCGCCCCGGGCTACGGCCCGCCCTCCGGGTTCGCGGGCGCGCCCTACGTGCCGCCCGCCGCGAAGCCGGGGATCGTCCCGCTGCGGCCGCTGTCGCTCGGCGAGATCTTCGACGGAGCCTTCGGGGCGATCCGCCACAATCCTCGGGTCATGCTCGGCATGAGCTCCCTCGTGGTCGTCGTGGCGACGATCCTCGGTGCCCTGCTCGGATGGGCCTTCTCCGGGTACGTGGCGGACTTCTTCCTGGGCATGTCCTCCGACTCCGGGCTCGGGGGCATGGAGAACGAGTTCGCGGTCATGTACGCGAACCTCTACGGCACGGCGCTCACCACCGGCCTCGCGACCCCGATCGTCAGCGGCCTCCTCACGGTGTCGATCGGGCAGTCGGTCATCGGACGCAAGGTGTCGGTCGGGGAGGTCTGGTCGCAGGTCGGGCGCCGGGCGTGGTTCCTCATCGGTTTCTCGCTCCTGTACAGCCTCGGCTGGGTCGTCCTGGTCGTGCTCGCCGTCCTGCTCGTCGCCGCCGGGTTCGCCGTCACGACCTGGCTCGGGGTCACGCTCCTCATCGTCGCCCTTCCCGGCCTGGCCGTCCTCGGCGCGTGGCTGTGGATCCGGACCGTCCTCGTCCCGCCCGCGCTCGCCCTCGAGGGCCAGCCCTTCTGGGCCACGGTGAAGCGCTCGTGGCTGCTGTCCCGCGGCAGCTACTGGCGGCTCTTCGGCATCCTCCTGCTCGCCTACATCGCGATGGGCTTCGTCGCGCAGATCCTCGTCTCGCCGTTCAGCCTCATCGGCGGGGTGCTCATCGGCGTCGGTCAGGGCTTCGCCGGGAACGTCCTCGTCACGCTGGGCGTCGCCGTCTCCACGATCGCGACCGCCCTGTTCCTCGGGAGCGTCGTGGCGCTCCTCTACATCGACGTGCGCATGCGGCGCGAGGGCCTGGACGTCGAGCTCGCCACCGCGGCGAACGCGCAGCCGCCGGCATGACGCTGCGGTCGCTCGCGGCCGACGTGCCCGTGCAGCCGGACGCCGACGAGGCGCGCCGGTGGCTCGTCGAGGAGCTCGCGAAGCCGGAGTACCGCACCGAACCGTCGCTCCTGCAGCGCTTCCTCGAGTGGCTCCAGGGACTCTTCGACGGTGCGCCCGTGCTCGACCTCGGCGGACCGCTCACGGCGGTGCTCGTCGTGGTGGTCGTCGCCGTCGTCGCCGGGATCGCTTACTGGGTCGCGGGTCCGGTGCGACTGTCGCGACGGGCGACGACGTCCGCCGTCGTGCACGACGACGACGCGCGGACCGCCGCCGAGATGCGTGCGGCGGCCGACGCCGCGGCGTCCCGCGCGGACTGGGCGACCGCCGCGCTCGAGCGCTTCCGCGCCGTCGTCCGCTCGCTCGAGGAGCGGGCCGTCCTCGACGCCCGTCCCGGGCGCACGGCCTGGGAGGCCGCCGAGGCGGCGGGCGAGCGCGTACCCGACGTCGCCGACGGCCTCGAGCGCGGCGCGCACCTGTTCGACGACGTCGCGTACGGCAAGGTGTCCGTCGGTCCCGAGGCGGACGCGTTCCTGCGTGCGCTCGACGAGCGCACGCTCGCGACGCGCCCCGTGCTGCGCTCGGAGCTCGCGACCGCGGGTGCCACCGCCCCCGGGGGTGAGGAGTCGTGAGCACGACCGCGCCCCACCCGCCGGGAACCCCGCCGCCCGTCTCCCCGACCGGCGCGCCGACGGCCGACGGTCCGCGGGCCGTCACGACCGCGCACGTGCCCGTCGTGGGCGACGGCACCACGGCGGGCTCGCGCGCCCGCAGCCGGTGGCGTCGCGCGCGCTGGCCGGTGGCCGTGGTCGTCGCCCTCCTCGCGCTCGCCGGCCTGTCGGCGATCGCGCGGCCGACGACGTCGTCCATCCCCCTCGCCCCGGACAACCCCGGGCCCGCCGGCGCCCGGGCCGTCGCAGAGGTCCTGCGCGACCGAGGCGTCGAGGTCACCTACGTGACCACGGTCGCTGACGCGGTCGCGGCGTCCGCGGACGGCGGCACCCTGCTCGTCGCGCAGGGCGACTTCCTGCTCGACGAGCAGGTCGAGGCGCTCGTGGGCACGCCCACCGATCTCGTCCTCGTGGCCCCGCCCGACTTCCTGCTCTCCCCCGCGACGGACGGCAGCGCGGAGCTCGCCTACGACTGGGGCTCGGGGACGTCCGCGCGCTCCCCCCGCTGCGACGACCCTGCTGCGCAGGCCGCGGGCGCGCTGCGCTCGGACGGCGTCGGCTTCCTCGCCGTCGACCGGACGGCCGTCCTGTGCTTCCCCTCCCCTGACGACCCCGCCATCGGTGCCTACCTCGTGCACGAGACCGACGAGCGGACCGTGCGGGCCGTGGACACGACGGCCGTGCTGCGCAACGACGCGGTCACCGAGGACGGGAACGCCGCGCTCGCCCTGTGGATGCTCGGCGCGGACGACCGCCTGGTGTGGCTCGTGCCGGACCCGTTCGACACGTCCCTCGGCGGCGGCGAGGACGCGCAGACCCCCGCGCTGTCGCTGCCGCCCTGGTTCGGCGTCGTCGCGCTCCAGGTCCTCGTCGTCGTGCTCGTCGTCGCGCTGTGGCGCGGACGGCGGCTCGGCCCGCTCGTCACCGAGGACCTTCCGGTCGTCGTGCGTGCCGCCGAGACCACGCGCGGCCGCGGCCGCCTCTACCGGCGGGCCGGTGCCCGAGGGCACGCCGCCGCCGGGCTCCGCGCGAGCGCCGCGGACCGGCTCGCGAGCCGGCTCGGACTCCCGCGCTCCGCCGACGCACCTGCCCTCGTCGACGCCGTCGCCCGCGCGACGGGCCGCCCGGCCGAGCAGGTCGCCCAGCTCCTGTACGGACCACCACCCGCCGACGACGCGGCGCTGCTCGAGCTCGCGCGTCACCTTGACCGGATCGAGAGCGAGGTCTACCACTCGTGACGCACCACCCCGACGGCTCCCTGCCGCAGCCTGACCGCTACACGCCGCCACCGCGCCCGGACCAGCCGGCTCCCCAGGACCCGGGCGTCGCGGACCGCGTGAGCGCGGCCGCCGGAGTCCCCGGGCACGAGCCCGGACCGCACGGCCCCGGCGCCCCGGCGCCGGGCTACGCCGCCGCGCCCCCGGCCGGCTACGGCCAGCCGGGCGCATCCGTGCACGACGCGCCGCCCGCGCCGTCGCCCGAGCTGCGCCAGGCCCTGGCCGCCGTCCGCACCGAGGTCGGCAAGGCCGTCGTCGGGCAGGACGGGGCCGTGACGAGCCTGCTCATCGCGCTGCTGTGCAAGGGCCACGTGCTGCTGGAAGGCGTGCCCGGCGTCGCCAAGACGCTGCTCGTGCGCACGCTCGCCGCGTCGCTCGACCTCGGCACCAAGCGCGTGCAGTTCACGCCCGACCTCATGCCCGGCGACGTGACCGGCTCGCTCGTGTACGACGCACGGACCGCCGAGTTCTCCTTCCGGGAGGGCCCGGTCTTCACGAACCTCCTGCTCGCGGACGAGATCAACCGCACGCCCCCCAAGACGCAGGCCTCGCTCCTCGAGGCGATGGAGGAGCGCCAGGTGTCGGTGGACGGGACCCCGCGCCCGCTGCCCGACCCGTTCCTCGTCATCGCGACCCAGAACCCCGTCGAGTACGAGGGCACGTACCCGCTGCCGGAGGCCCAGCTCGACCGCTTCCTGCTCAAGGTCGTGCTGCCCCTGCCCGAGCGCGAGCAGGAGGTCGAGGTGCTCGCGCGGCACGCCGCCGGGTTCAACCCCCGCGACCTCGCGGGTGCGGGAGTGCGTGCCGTGGCCGGTCGCGACGTGCTCGACCGGGCGCGCGCCGAGGTCGCGCGCGTGCAGGTCGCGCGCGAGGTCCTCGGCTACGCGGTCGACGTGTGCCGCGCGACGCGCCACTCCCCCTCGCTGTCGCTCGGCGTCTCCCCGCGCGGCGCCACCGCGCTCCTCGCGACGGCGCGCGCGTGGGCCTGGCTGTCCGGTCGCTCCTACGTGACGCCCGACGACGTCAAGGCGCTCGCGCACCCGACGCTGCGCCACCGCGTGCAGCTCCGGCCCGAGGCCGAGCTCGAGGGCGTGACCGCCGAGAGCGTGCTCGACACCGTGCTCGCGTCCGTCCCCGTCCCCCGCTGAGGCGCCGCTCGTGGCCCTGACGTGGCGCGCCGTCGTGCTGACGGCGCTCGGGATCGTCCCCGTGCTGCTGTTCCCCGTGCCGGGGACGGTGCTCGTGTGGACGCTGCTCGTCGTCGCGCTCTGCGCGCTCGACGCGTCGCTCGCCGCGTCCCCGCGGCGCGTCGCGGTCGAGCGCCGCGTCCCGGGCTCCGTCCGGCTCACCGACACGACGACGTCGCGCCTCACGCTCACCAACCTCGCACCGCGGCGGCTGCGCGCGCTCGTCCGGGACGCGTGGCCGCCGTCGGCCGGGACCCAGGTCAACCGGCACCCGGTCGACCTGCCGCCCGGCGAGGCGACGCGCGTCACCACCGTCCTCGTGCCGACACGGCGCGGGGAGCGCGTCGCCGACCGGGTCACGATCCGCTCGTTCGGCCCGCTGCGCCTCGCCGCGCGCCAGGCCTCGATCACCGTGCCCGGCCGGCTGCGCGTGCTCCCCGAGTTCGCGTCCCGCCGCCACCTGCCGAGCCGGCTCGCGCGCCTGCGCGAGATGGACGGTCGCGCCGCGGTCCAGGTGCGCGGCGAGGGCACCGAGTTCGACTCGTTGCGCGAGTACGTCCTCGGTGACGACGTCCGCTCGATCGACTGGCGCGCGTCCGCCCGCGGTCGGGACATGGTCGTGCGCACGTGGCGTCCGGAGCGCGACCGGCGCGTGCTCATCGTCGTGGACACGTCGCGCACGTCCGCGACCCGCGTCGGCGACGAGCCGCGCCTCGACGCGAGCATCGAGGCCGCGCTGCTGCTCGCCGCGCTCGCCGGGCGCGCGGGCGACCGCGTCGAGCTCGTCGCGTACGACCGCACCGTGCGCTCGCGCGTCGCCGGGGCCGCCGGCCCGCGCCTCATGCCCGCCATGGCCGACGCGCTCGCCCCCCTCGAGCCCGCGCTGCTCGAGACCGACTGGCCGGGTCTCGTCGGTGCCGTCCACGAGCGTCTGTCCCAGCGCGCGCTCGTCGTGCTCCTGTCCACCCTCGACGCCGCCGCGGTCGAGACCGGGCTGCTCCCCGTCGTCGGGCAGCTCACGGCCAAGCACCAGGTCGTGCTCGCGGCCGCCGGCGACCCGGAGGTGGTCGCCCTGCGCGACGACCGCACCGGCACCGCCGAGGTCTACGACGCCGCCGCCGCGGCACGTGGGGAGATCGAGCGCGCCGCCGTGACGACCGTCCTGCGCCAGCGCGGCGTCGAGGTCGTCGACGCCCTCCCCGACGACCTCGCCCCCCGCCTCGCCGACACCTACCTCGCCCTCAAGGCGGCCGGCCGCCTCTGACTCCATTGCCGAGGTAGAACGGCGAGCGCGCGAGGTAGAGCCGTGGTCGCGCGAGGTAGAGCCGTGGTCGCGCGAGGTAGAGCCGTGGTTCCGCGAGGTAGAGCCGTGGTCGCGCGAGGTAGAGCCGTGGTCGCGCGAGGTAGAGCCCTGGTCTGCCGAGGTAGAGCCGTGGTTCTCGTGCTGGACGGCGCGTGGTTGCGTCGGGGTGGGTGGTGGTGCCGCGTCGACCATCCGCGCCGCTCGTTCCTCGCGTCGCTCGCGCGTTCTCGGTCGGGATCGTCCTGCGTTCGCCGGCTCACTCCGGACGATCCCTCGTTCCAGGCCCGCCACGACGCGGCACCACCACCCACCCCGCCCGACGTCGTCTCACCCTGGTCGTTGCTCACCTCGGGCGACCGCCCGCGGGGTGGGGCTCGGCGCGCGCCGCGCGGCCGGCCATGCCGCGCGACCGGCCGGGTCGCCGCACCGCCGCGCCGGGACAGTCGCCGGTCGCGGCGCCGTCACGTCGAGCAGGTGGTTCGGGCGCGTCTGGCGCGCGGGACGAGCCAACCTCGCCTGCTCGACCCACCAGGACTGCCTGGTCGAGCTCGTGCCGAGTCGACACGGGCGTACCCGCCTCGGTGGGGAGCCCGATGGTCGCGAGTGGGCGATCGACGTCCCCGGGCGAGACGATCGCCGAGCGGTGGGGGTGGGCTCGGATGCGAAGGGGCGTCAGAGCGGCGCTCCTCGAACCCGCGGCCGAGGGACCAGGGCGACGGCGCCGCAGCCCCGAGCACCGAGGCCACCCGCGCCGCAGACCCGACCACGCGGGCCTGCGACCCGACCAGGGCTCTACCTCGCCAGACCACGGCTCTACCTCGCGGGACCACGGTTCTACCTCGCGGGACCACGGTTCTACCTCGGCAGAGGAGGCCGCTGGTGTCAGGGCCGAGAGGTAGGGTCGTGCGGGTATTTCCACCGACCTCAGGAGAACCCCGTGGCCTGGCAGCCGACCGATCCCCGGCAGCGCGCACGGCGCAACCGTCGCGTCGCGATGATCGTCGTGGCGGCGCTCCTCGCGACGTTCCTCGTCCCCGCGCTCGCGATCGTGCTGTCCTGACCCGCCGATGGGCGACGGGCGGTACGGGCCGCGGCTGAGCCACGACGATCTCAACCGCGCGCTGCTCGCGCGCCAGCACCTCGACGCCCCGCGCGAGGCGTCGGTGCTGGACGAGGTACGGCACCTCGTCGGGCTCCAGTCGCAGGTGCCCTCGTCGCCCTACCCGGCGCTCTGGTCGCGGCTCGCTGCGTTCGCGCCCGACGACCTGGGCTCGCTCCTCATCGACCGCGAGGTCGTGCGCGTGGGCGCGCTGCGGGGCACGGTGCACCTGGTCGCCGCGGACGACGCGCTGAGGCTCACCGCGCTGGTGCGGCCGACGCTCGCCGCGTACCTGCGGGCGAAGAACCAGCACGGCGCGGCTCTCGCGGACGTGGACCTCGACGACCTCGAGGGGGTCGCGCGCGACCTGCTCGACGAGCCGCTCACCTCGGTCGAGCTCGGCAGGCGGCTCGGGGAGCGGTGGCCCGACGTCGACCCCAAGCACCTCGCGTACGGGGCGCGCTGCCTGCTGCCTCTGGTCCAGGTGCCACCGCGCGGGCTCTGGGGAGCGAGCGGGCCGGGTACCACGACGACGTGGACGACGGCGCAGGCCTGGCTGGGCCGGTCCGACCCGGTCCTCGACGCGGTCGCGCACGACGCGGACCCCGACGCCGTCCTCGCGACCCGCGTCGGGCTCGTGCGGCGCTACCTGGCCGCGTTCGGCCCGGCCTCCGTGGTCGACGCGCAGCGGTGGGCGGGCCTGACCCGGCTCAAGGCCGCGTTCGACGTGCTGCGTCCCGAGCTCGTGACGTTCACCGGCCCGGACGGCAAGGAGCTCGTCGACCTCCCCGACGCGCTCCGCCCGCCCGGCGACGCGCCCGTGCCGACGGTCCTCGCGGGCGACTTCGACAACCTCGTCCTCGCGCACGACGACCGGACGCGGGTCCTCGGCGACGTGCCGGTCAAGAACGTCGTGAGCATCAACGGCCAGGTCGCGGCGACGGTGCTCGTCGACGGACGCGTGGCCGGGGCGTGGACGGCGCGCCCGACGGCCACGACCACCCCGTCCGCCCCCGCGCGGGCGACGACCGGGGCGGCGTCGCCCGACGAGACTGCGGACGTCGTCGTGCACGTCGAGGTGCGCCCGCTGCGCGGCCCGGCGGGTGACGTGGCCGGACGCGGCACGGCTGCGGACGGGACGAGCGACGCCGGTGACCGCCGATCGCCCGCGGACCGGCTCCGCGAGCCCGGCGTGCGCGACGCGGTCGTCGCGCGCGCCGAGGACTGGGTCCGGTGCGCGTGGCCCGGCGCGCGGGCGCGCGTCGTCGTGCACGACTGACCGAACCCCACGAGCACCGAGCAGAGAGCCGGAGCCCGGGAGCGAGAAGAACCGTCAGGCCGCCACCGGGGCGACGTCGCCCGCATGGTCGGCCGTGAGGTCGCCCGTCTCGCCGGCTGCCACGGCACGACGGCCGAGCACGATCGTGTAGACCCAGAACCCGGCGAGCGCGATCGCGCCGATGACGATCTTGAGCCACCAGGGCATGGTCGACCCCGTGACGAAGCCCTCGATGACGCCGGAGACCGCGAGCGCGATGACGAGCCCGATCGCGACCGTGACGAGCGCGCGGCCCTCCTGGGCGAGGGCGCGCGAGCGTGGCAAGGGACCCGGGTCGATCCAGGCCCAGAAGATGCGGAGACCAGCGGCGCCGGCCACGAAGATCGACATGAGCTCGAGCAGACCGTGCGGCGCGATGAGCTGGAGGAACAGCCCGAGCTCGCCGTGCGCGGCCATCATGCCTCCGGTCGCTCCGACCATGAGGGCGTTCTGGAAGAGGACCCAGACGGGGAAGACACCCGTGATCCCGAGACCGACGCAGATGAGCGCGATCCTCGCGTTGTTCGTCCACACGACGGCGGCGAAGTCCACGCCAGGGTCGTAGTACGAGGCGAACGCGTCGTTCACGTACTCCTTCTGGGAGCTCGGCGTGCCCATCGACGCGAGCCCCTCGGGGGTCGTCGCGACCCAGATCCCGGCGACGAGCGCCACGACGAGGCACGCGGCCGTCACACCGACCGACCACCACCGGATCCGGTAGAGGGCCGCCGGCAGGGACACGGTGAGGAACCGCACGACGTCACGCCAGGCGGGCTCGTGCGCCCCGGCGATGCGCGTCCGGGCCTTGCCCAGGAGGACCGAGAGTCGCGAGATGAGCACAGGGTCCGGCGCGACGGACCGGACGGTCGACAGGTGCGTCGCGACGGCCTGGTACAGCCGGACCAGCTCGTCCGACTCGGCACCGTCGAGGGCGCGCCGCGAGGTGAGCGCTTCGAGGCGGTCCCACTCCGCGCGGTGCACGTCGGTGAAGGCGTCGATGTCCATCAGCCGGGCACCACCGGGGAGCGTGCCGCACGGAGAGCGTCGAGGTCCACGACCGATACCCTGCCACACGAGGCGTGCCACACCGGTACACCGAACGACGGCGGGTGCTGGACCCGTGACGACGAGAGCGAGGCGGACGTGCGCGACGGCATCCTGATCGGCGAGGGCGTCGTCCTCGACGCTCGGCCCGCGTCGTTCGCGACGCGCGGCCTCGCGCTCTTCCTCGACATGCTGGTCCTGCTCGTGCTCGTCCTCGCGTCGCTCTTCGCGTTCGCCTGGTCGCTCGGCTCGCTCGAGCTCGACATGGCGACGGCGATCGTCATCGCGTTCTCGGTCCTCGTCATGGTCGTGATCCCGACGACCGTCGAGACGCTCTCGCGCGGCCGCTCGCTCGGCAAGCTGGCGCTGGGCATCCGGGTCGTGCGCGACGACGGCGGCCCGGTCCGCTTCCGGCACGCGTTCCTGCGCGCGCTGGTCGGCATCGGCGAGATCTGGCTGACGCTCGGCTCGGTCGCGCTCGTCGCGTCGCTGACGAACGACAAGGGCAAGCGCCTCGGCGACATGGCGGCGGGGACGTACGCGATCCGGGTGCGGGGCGGGCGGCCGACGCTCGCGCCGCTCGTCATGCCGCCGTACCTCGCCGCGTGGGCGTCCCACGCCGACATGCGCCGCCTGCCCGACGGCCTCGCGCTCGCCGCGCGACAGTTCCTGGCGCGTGCGAACAAGCTCCACCCGGCGTCGCGGGCCCGGCTGGGCCAGGATCTCGCGGGACAGGTCGAGCGGTACGTGGCGCCCGGCCCGCCGCCCGGCACGCACCCGGAGACGTTCCTCCTGGCGGTGCTCGCCGAGCGGCGCGACCGGGACTGGGCGACGGCGCAGCGCGCGCAGGTGATCGCCGGGGAGCAGGCCGACCTGCTGCACCGGCTTCCCTACTCGATCCCCGACCCCACGCGCTGACGCCGCGTCGCGCGCCGCACGGGACGCGCGTCCTCGAACCGGCCGACGGCGCCGGAGATGCCCAGGAGCACGAGCGCGAAGGCGCCGAACCAGATCGGGCGGCTCGCCCACCAGTCGGCGCTGCCCGGCGCCGGGAGCTGCTGGCCGAGCACCACGAGCACCGTCCCGACGACGACGATCATCGCCGTGAGGTGCCACAGGTAGACCGTCATGGACCGCCGTGCGAGGCCCGCGACGACGGCCCAGCCGCGCCCGTCCGCCCAGCTCACGAGCGGACCCCGAGCGGCGAGCGCGAGGGCGACGAGCGCGACCGCGTGCAGGACGACCGGCGCCGTCGGCGGGCCGAGGTTCGACATCGCGTCCCCCGGCATGCCGATGAGCGAGACCGGGTACGGACCGACGACGACGAGCAGGGCCGCGAGCGCCGCCGCCGCGAGCCCGGTCCCGACGAGCACGAGCGGCCGCGGGAGGACGGCGACGGGCACCACGCGTCCTCGCCGCACGACCCGCGTCCCCGAGCGCGCGTCGGCGTACAGGAGCCCGATCGCGTAGGGGACGGCCCAGACGAGCACGACGTCGACGAGCGCGAGGCGCTCCAGCCCGGCGCCGAACCGCAGCGCCTCGACGGCGAGCGGTGCGGCGACGAGCGCGGCGACGGTCCACCAGCCCGCGGCGCGCAGCGCGCGGCGCAGGAGCGGCGTGAGCACGACGAGGCCGAGGTACACCGCGAGGAACCAGAGGAGCTGGGGTGCGAGCGTCGCGAGCGAGCGCACGGCGTCACCGGGCAGCCCGACGGCGAGCAGCACCCCGATCGCGACGACCCACGCTCCGACGAACACCCCGACGGGCCGCAGCAGCCGGGGCACGCGTCGACCGGCGAGCCGTGCCCCGGCCGCGAGGTCGGCGAGGACGCTCGGGCGGGCCACCACCCGCCCGGCACCCGCCGTCACGGGCGAGCGACCGCCGTCGGGCCCGCGCCGCAGCCCGTACGCGGCCGAGGCGCCGGCGGCGAAGAACAGGAGCGCGAGCACCTGGAGCACCCAGGTGACGGTCCAGCCCGCGCCGTGCGCGAGGGCGTTGCCGATGCGCAGGTGCTCGCCGTCCCACGTCGCGTCCGCCATGAGCCAGTGCACCGTGAGGACGCTGAGCGTCGCGAGGGCCCGCACGGCGTCGACGAACACGTCGCGCCGCGGGCGGCGGGGATCGTCCGGGGCGCTGAGGCGGACCGGCGCCGGACCGGGCGTCCGCGCGATGCCCGACGACGGTCGGTCCCGGTGGGGCCCTGCGCCGCCGGGGGGCGACGGCCGGGCGGGGACGGGTCGCGCGCGGGACGGCGCACGGGTCGGGGACGGCGGCGGCGACAGGACGGCCACGGGATGCTCCAAGGTCGGCGTGCCCGGGAGGATCCCCGGTGCTCACCAGTCTCGAAACATCCCGTTCGTCCCGGTACGGGATGGTCCCCCGACCCGGTCGCGGCGAGCCACCTGGTCCGACGGGGGTTGTCCCCCGCCCCCGCTCAGACCTTGAGGTAGCGCAGCACGGCGAGCACGCGGCGGTGGTCGCCCGCGTCCTGGGGCAGGCCGAGCTTGCCGAAGATCGACGTGACGTTCTTCTCGACCGCGCCGTAGGAGAGGAACAGCGCCTCCGCGATGGCGGAGTTCGACCGCCCCTGCGCCATGAGCTCCAAGACCTCGGTCTCGCGCGGCGTGAGGCGCGCCAGCCCGTCGTCGGACCGCGAGGCGCCCATGAGCTGGCTCACGACCTCGGGGTCGAGCACGGTCTGCCCGGCCGCGATGCGCGTGAGCGCGTCGACGAACTCGCCGACGTCCGCGACGCGGTCCTTGAGCAGGTACCCGACTCCCTGCGCTCCCCCGATGAGCAGCTCGCTCGCGAACCGCGTCTCGACGTACTGCGAGAACAGGAGCACGCCCAGACCGGGGTGCGCCGCGCGCAGCGCGAGGGCCGCGCGCAGGCCCTCGTCGGTGAACGTCGGGGGCATCCGGATGTCGACGACCGCGACGTCGGGCAGGGCGTCCTCGGCCGCGAGCCGGGCGACCCGCGCGACGAGCTCGTCGCCGTCCGCGACCGCGGCCACGACCTCGTGGCCACGGCGCGTGACGAGCGCGACGAGCCCGTCGCGCAGGATGGCGGAGTCCTCGGCGATGACGAGCCGCATGGTGTCCTTCCGGTCGGGCGGGCCGTGCGACGGCCCCGGCAGGCGGGATGCCCCGGGGACATCGTGCCCGACGCCGTGCGCGCGCCCGGGCAGGACACGGTCGCCCGTGCGCACGTCAGACCCGCACGGGGAGGAGGACCGTGACGACCGTCGGGCCGCCGACCGGGCTCGTGAGCTCGAACGTGCCGTCCACGGAGCGCACGCGCTCCGCGAGGCCCGCGAGGCCGGACCGCTGGCCGTCGGACCCGGGCTGCACGACGCGGGCACCGCCCTGGCCGTCGTCGCGCACCCGCAGGCGCAGCCGCGCGCCGCGGCCGCTCCCCTGCCGCTCGACGAGCACGTACACCCCCGTCGCGCGCGCGTGCTTGACCGCGTTCGTCACGAGCTCCGCGACGCAGAAGTACGCGATCGACTCCACGGCCGGCGCGAGCCGTCCCGACGCCTCGACGGCGGGGTCGACGTCGACCGTGACCGGGAGCGGCGAGCGCGCCGCGAGCGTCTCCAGCGCGACGGCGAGCCCGTTGTCGAGCGCGGGCGGGTGGATGCCGCGCGCGAGCTCGCGGAGCTCGACGAGCGCCTCCTTGGTCGACGAGTGCGCGAGGTCGACGAGCTCGAGCGCCTCGTCCGGGTCGCCGCCCGCCGCGAGCTGCTCCTTGGCCTCCCCGAGCTGCATCGCGACGGCGACGAGGCGTGCTTGCGTGCCGTCGTGCAGGTCGCGCTCGATGCGCCGCAGCTTCGCGTCGGCGTCCTCGACGGTACGGCCGCGCGACTCCTCGAGATCGGCGACGCGCAGGCTCGAGAGGGTCGGGCCGAGCAGCGCGACGGTGAGCGCGCGGAAGAGCTGCGCGAAGCCCCGCGTGATCTGCGCCCAGAGCCAGAGGAAGAGCAGGCCGACGACGACGAGGCCGAGCTGCCGCACCGGGGTGTCGACGAACCAGTCCGCCCCGAACGACGCACCGCGGTGCCACGACCCGTCGCTCGCCTGCTGGAGGGGGAGCCAGCGCGACCAGATCCAGTGCGTCGTCCCTCCCAGCCCCACGGCGAGGAACACGGTGCTCACGACGAACGACACGATCGCGAGGGGGAAGGTGACGAGGAGGAAGAGCACGGCCCGCCAGCCGGTCCCGTCGCCGATGCCGCTCCACAGCGTGCTCCAGAACCCGCGCCGCCGCACGTACGGCGCAGGGGCGGCGACGTCGATGCCGAGCGTCGAGCGCGCCAGGGACCGGTACATCGAGCCCCAGCCCCGCCCGCCGACCACGACCCAGCCGGCGACGACGAGGCCGATGACCGGCACCAGCATCGCCACGAGGAAGACCACCGCGAACAGCCCGTAGGTGAACGCGAACGGCGCGAGGAGGATCGCGAGCCACAGGTATCCGTACGCGCGCCACGTCTGCCGGTGGAACGGCGCGCTCGCGAACGCCACCCGCTCGCGGTGGTCGACGTACCGCGGGTCGGGCTGCGTGCCGGCGAACGTCGTCGGGTCCGCCACCGTCGCGGCCGTCGCGGCGACGTCCCGCGCGGGTGCGGTCGGCGCCGGCAGGGGGCCCTGCGCCGGCCCCGAGGTCGGGGTGCCCGACGTCGGGTCGCCCGCGGGCACGACGCTCGGCTGGTCAGGGGTCACGGCAGTCATGGTGCCAGTCTGGGCGAGCCGTGGTCACGGCGACAGGGTGGCCTCCGCCGCGCCGGGGTGGGGACAACCCCCGTGCCACCCGGCGCGGCCGGGTCAGTGCAGGAGGTACTTGACGGCGATGACCACGCCCGCGAACGCGGCGGCGAGCAGGGTCTCCCCGACGAGGCGGCTGCCCCGGGCGCCCGCCCGGTAGGCGGCGAGGAAGCCGACGACGCCGAGGAGGATCACGGTGAACCACACCGCGACCAGTGCCGCGTTCTCCACGTCGAGCCCGAACGCGGAGGCGAGCAGGTAGACCAGGATCCCGGGGACCGCACCGAGCAGCACCCCGACGTTGACCCGGAGAGCCGTGAGGGTGCGGTCCCACAGGGAGTGCCCGCTGTCGTGGAAGCGCCCGCTGACCGCGTCCACGTAGCAGTGCGCGAGCCAGTACCCGACGGCGACGAGGGCCGTCGCGACGACCACCCGGTCCCCCGTCGGGGCGTGCACGCTCGACACCGCCATGACGAACCCTGCGACGATCGCGCCGTAGAGCAGGTCGTGCGGGGGTTCGCGCTCCCACCGGTCACCCACCCGGTGCCACAGCGGCCGGACGCCCGGCGGCGGCCCCTCCGGCTCGCCGTCGACCGGCGGACCGGCCTGTCCCGCCGTGCCGCCGCCCGCAGCGGGCGAGGGCGCGCCGGAGCGACGCTCGTCGGGCGACAGGTCCATGCGGCCTCCTCGTGGCGCGAGCGGGTGGTCGGCGCTCAGTAGCGGTAGTGCTCGGGCTTGTACGGGCCCTCGACCGGGACGCCGAGGTAGTCGGCCTGGGACGGCGAGAGCTCGGTGAGCCGCACGCCGAGCGCGTCGAGGTGCAGGCGGGCCACCTTCTCGTCGAGCACCTTGGGCAGACGGTAGACCTGGCGCGCGTACGAGCGCTCGCGGCCCTCCTGCTCGGCGCCGGTCGCGTCCTGGAACAGCTCGATCTGGCCGATCACCTGGTTGGAGAACGAGTTGCTCATGACGAACGACGGGTGGCCGGTCGCGTTGCCGAGGTTGAGCAGGCGCCCCTCCGACAGCACGACGATCGAGCGGCCCGCGGGCTGCCCGCCCGGACCGGGCTCGGCGAACGTCCACTCGTGGACCTGCGCCTTGATCTCGGTGCGGGAGACGCCCGGCACCTCGGCGAGGCCCGCCATGTCGATCTCGTTGTCGAAGTGGCCGATGTTCCCGACGACGGCCTTGTCCTTCATCGCGACGAGGTGCTCGGCGCGGATCACGTCCTTGTTGCCCGTGGTCGTGATGAAGAAGTCCGCCTCGCCGAGCACGTCCTCGATCCGGGCGACCTGGTAGCCGTCCATCGCGGCCTGGAGCGCGCAGATCGGGTCGATCTCGGACACGATCACGCGCGCGCCCTGGCCGCGGAACGCCTCGGCCGCACCCTTGCCGACGTCGCCGTACCCCGCGACGAACGCGACCTTGCCGCCCATGAGGACGTCGGTCGCGCGGTTGATGCCGTCGGGCAGGGAGTGGCGGATGCCGTACTTGTTGTCGAACTTCGACTTGGTGACCGAGTCGTTGACGTTGATCGCCGGGAAGAGCAGCTCGCCCGCCTCGGCGAGCTGGTAGAGGCGGTGCACGCCCGTCGTCGTCTCCTCGGTGACGCCCTGGATCGCCTGGGCGATCGTCGTCCAGCGCAGCGGGTCGGCCTCGAGCGCGCGGCGCAGCACGGCGCGCACGACGTTCATCTCGTGCGTGTGGTCCGGCTCGCCCGGCAGCGTGTCCGGCGGGACGACGCCCGCGCGCTCGTACTGCAGGCCGAGGTGCACGAGCATCGTCGCGTCGCCGCCGTCGTCGAGGATGAGGTTCGGCGACTCGTCGCCCGGCCACACGAGGATCTGCTCGGTGCAGTCCCAGTACTCCTCGAGGCTCTCGCCCTTCCACGCGAAGACGGGCACGCCCTGCGGGTCCTCGGGCGTGCCGTGGGGCCCGACGACGACGGCGGCCGCTGCCTCGTCCTGCGTGGAGAAGATGTTGCAGCTCGCCCAACGGACCTGCGCCCCGAGCGCGACGAGCGTCTCGATGAGGACCGCGGTCTGCACCGTCATGTGGAGCGACCCGGCGATCCGCGCGCCGGCGAGCGGCTGCGACTCCCCGTACTCGGCGCGCAGCGCCATGAGGCCGGGCATCTCGTGCTCGGCGAGGCGGAGCTGGTGGCGGCCCGCCTCGGCGAGGGACAGGTCGCGGACCTTGTAGCGACCGGGGACCTCGTCGAAGCCGGGGGTTGCACCCGGGGTGCCGGTCGTCGGGGCTGGCGCTGTGGTGGACATGGTTCTCCTGTGCGTTCTCGGTGCCGGTAGGGCCGGTGGTACCGGCCGGTCCGGTGGTCGGCCGGTGGCTGCGCTGGGGGCTCCCGTCCGCGCCGGACGGGACCGCGGCCCGCCCGGTCCCAGCCTACCGACGACGGTGCCGACCGGCCCCGGCGAGCGGGACGCCCGCGGCGGGCCACACCGTTCGTCCGGCGCGCGCGCCCGGGCGCGCGCGTAACACGAATGCTTGACCATCTCAAGATCACAAAGGGATAACGATCCGTGATCGTTCATCATCCGCACCGTTCCAACGATGCTCGGTCAAGAATCGTCCTGGAACAACCCCTGATCCACGACCTCTAGGTAGAAGTTGAACCTCGAATCAGGCAGGGTGTTGGAGTACCGATTGACGTCGGACCAGCATGTGGCCCGCTGCGCGCCGAGCGCGGAGGTCGCCCTCGGGCGCCCGACCGCGACGCGATCAGGGGGCCACGTGCCACGCTCCCGAGACGCCGCCGCCGGACCCCTCTGGCGCCGTCCTCGCGCGGGGCGTGCCGGTCCCCGCACGGAAGGTGGCGAGACCCGCCCGCATGACTGCCCCCAGCATCACCCCGCCAGACAGCACCAGCGCAGCACCCGAGCAGCCCGAGCCGAGCACCACAGCCGCCGACGTCGCCGTCTCCGTCCGCGACGTCTACAAGGTCTTCGGCCGCCGGCCCGTCGAGGCCATCCGGCGCCTCGAGCAGGGCGCGTCGCGCGACGACGTCAAGGCGCTCGGGACCGCCGCGGTCATCGACGCGTCCTTCGAGGTCCGCCGCGGCGAGATCTTCGTCGTCATGGGCCTCTCCGGCTCCGGCAAGTCCACGCTCATCCGCATGCTCAACGGCCTCTGGAAGCCGACCGCCGGCCACGTGGTGGTCGGCGGGACCGACCTCGCGTCCACCGACGCCAAGCAGCTGCGCGCCCTGCGCCGCCGCAGCGTGAGCATGGTGTTCCAGCACTTCGCGCTGCTCCCCCACCGCACCGTGCTCGACAACGCGGCCTACCCGCTCGAGATCCAGGGCGTCGGCAAGGCCGAGCGCCGCGAGAAGGCGCGCACCGCGCTCGACCTCGTCGGGCTCGGCGGCTGGGAGGACTCGCTCCCGTCCCAGCTCTCCGGCGGGATGCGCCAGCGTGTCGGCCTCGCCCGCGCGCTCGCCGCCGACACCGAAGTCCTGCTCATGGACGAGGCGTTCAGCGCGCTCGACCCGCTCATCCGGCGCGAGATGCAGGAGCAGCTCCTCGACCTCCAGCAGCGCCTCGGCAAGACGATCGTCTTCATCACGCACGACCTCAACGAGGCCATGCACCTCGGCGACCGCATCGCCGTCATGCGCGACGGGCGGATCGTCCAGATCGGCACGGCCGAGCAGATCCTGTCCGACCCGGCCAACGACTACGTCGCGCAGTTCGTCGCCGACGTCGACCGCACGCGCGTCCTCACGGCCTCGTCCGTGATGGTGCGCCCCGCGGTCGTCGTGCCGGTGAGCGGCGGGCCGCGCCAGGCGAGCCGGGCCATGCGCGAGGCGCAGGTGTCGGCCGCGTACGTCGTCGACCGCCAGCGCGTGCTGCACGGCGTCGTCCGCGACGACGACGCCGTGGCCGCGCTCAAGGCCGGCAAGGAGTCCATCGGGGACCTCGTGCACGACGGCGTCGCCCCGGTCTCGCCGGACACGCCCCTCGCGGAGATCTTCGCGCCCGCCGCCGAGTCCTCGCTCCCCGTGCCGGTGACCGACTCCGAGGGTCGCCTCGTCGGCGTCGTCCCCCGCGTCACGCTGCTCGAGGCCATGGTCCCGCCGGACCAGCCGCGCACCGGCGAGATCGACCTCGGCACGCCGGTCGTGCCGGACGAGACCCTGACGGACGCCGCCGTGGACGCCGACCCGACGACCGAGGGAGGTGCCGCGTGAACGACACCCTCGTCCCCCGCATCCCGCTCGGCGAGTGGGTCGACACGTTCGTCGACTGGATGACGACGACGTTCCGACCGCTCTTCCGCTTCGTGAAGGACGTGCTCGTCGGCATCTACGACGGCCTCGACGCCGTCCTGTCGAGCCCGCCGTTCTGGGTCGTCGCGCTCGCGCTCGCCGCACTCGCGCTCCTGGCGAAGGGCTGGAAGCTCGCGCTCGGATCGCTCGTCGGGTTCGTCGTGATCGCCGGCGTCGACCAGTGGGACAACGCGATGGACACGCTCGCGCTCGTCCTGCTGTCGGCCGTCCTGGCCCTCGTCGTCGCGATCCCGCTCGGCATCTGGGCCGCGCGGAACGACCGCGTCTCCACGGTCGTGCGACCCGTGCTCGACTTCATGCAGACCATGCCGGCGTTCGTCTACCTCATCCCGACGGTCGTCATCTTCCTCACCGGGCCCGTGCCCGGGATCATCGCGACGATCATCTTCGCCATGGCGCCCGGCGTCCGGTTCACCGAGCTCGGCATCCGGCAGGTGGACAAGGAGGTCGTCGAGGCGGGCCAGGCGTTCGGGTCGACCCCGGGGCGCATCCTGCGCCAGATCCAGCTCCCGCTCGCGCTCCCGACCATCATGGCGGGCGTCAACCAGGTCATCATGCTGTCGCTCTCCATGGTCGTCATCGCGGGCATGGTCGGCGCCGGCGGCCTCGGCAACGACGTCGTCGCCGCGCTCCAGCGCGTCAACGTCGCGCTCGGCTTCGAGGCCGGTCTCGCCGTCGTCATCCTCGCGATGTTCCTCGACCGCGTGACCTCCGCCCTCGGCGACCGCGCGCCCGTCTCGCGCGCCCTCGCCGCCGCGCGCGTCTGAGCGCGTCCCGCACCGTGCCCGGCCGCAAGCGCCGGGAAGCCGCCCGCCGCGCCCCCGCCGTCGGGCACACCGACCGGGTCCGCTCGGACCCAGGGAAGGACAGCATGACCCCCGCACGCACCCGCACCACCCGCCGTACCGTCCGCAGCTCCGCCGCCGTCGCAGCGACCGCCGTCCTCGGCCTCGCCCTCACCGCCTGCGCCTCCGACTCCGGTTCCGGTGGCTCGGACGGCGGCTCCACCGGGGAGGACGAGACGTCGGTCTCCATCGGCATCCCCTCCGGCTGGGACGAGGGCATCGCCGTCTCCCACCTGTGGACGGCGATCCTCGAGGAGGAGGGCTACGACGTCTCCTCCCAGACCGCCGACGTGGGCGTCATCTACACCGGCCTCGCCGGCGGCGACTTCGACGTCACGCTCGACGTGTGGCTGCCCTACACCCACGCCTCCTACGAGGAGGAGTACGGCGACCAGGTCACCGACCTCGGGTACTGGTACGACGACGCCAAGCTCACCATCGCGGTGAACGAGGACTCGCCCGCGCAGTCGCTCGAGGACCTCGCCGGCATGGCCGACGAGTACGGCAACAAGCTCGTGGGCATCGAGGCGGGCGCCGGCCTCACCAAGATCACCCAGGAGCAGGTCATCCCGACCTACGGGCTCGAGGGCATGGACTACTCCATCTCCTCGACCCCCGCGATGCTCGCCGAGCTCAAGGGCGCGACCGACGCCGGCGAGAACATCGCCGTCACCCTGTGGCGCCCGCACTGGGCCTACGACGAGTTCCCCGTCCGCGACCTCGAGGACCCCGAGGGCGCGCTCGGCGAGGCCGAGAAGATCCACATGTGGGGCTCGTCCGACTTCGAGGAGCGCTACCCGACGCTGACCAAGCTGTTCGGCGCCTTCACGCTGGATGACGAGCAGCTCTTCTCGCTCGAGAACATGATGTTCAACTCCGACGAGTACGCCGACGAGGCCGAGGCCGTCCAGGCCTGGCTCGAGGCGAACCCGACGTTCGTCGACGACCTCAAGGAGGCCGCGGGCGTCTGACGCCCCGACCGGAGCACGAGCGCGGCGGCCGCCTCCCGTACGGGGGACGGCCGCCGCCTCTCTATCATCGTGCGGTGACCTCTCCCCAGACCGAGCTCCGCACGCACCCCCCGCGGCACGCCGCGCCCCGTGCGTCCGGCGGCACGCCGGCAGCGCCCCGGACGGACGTCCAGGCGCTCCGCGCGATCGCGGTCGGGGCGGTCGTCCTCAACCACCTCTGGCCGAACCGGCTCCCCGGCGGCTACGTCGGCGTGGACGTCTTCTTCGTCATCTCCGGCTTCCTCATCACGTCGCACCTGCTCAAGGAGCTGCTCTCGACGGGACGTGTCCGGCTCGCGACGTTCTACGCGCGTCGCGTCCGCCGCCTCCTTCCCGCGGCGCTCCTCGTCCTGACGGTCTCCGCCGTCGCCGTGTGGGCCTTCCTGCCGTACACGGCATGGTCACGCAGCGCGCAGGAGATCGCGGCGTCCGCGTTCTACGTCGAGAACTGGGCGCTCGCCGCGCGCTCCGTGAACTACTCCGCGCTCAACGACGACGCCACCGTCGCCCAGCACTACTGGTCGCTCTCGGTCGAGGAGCAGTTCTACCTGCTGTGGCCGCTCCTGCTGCTCGGCCTCTACCTCGTGGCCGTCCGGGGCGGACGCACGGCGGCACGGCCGCGCCGCGTCGTCGCCGTCGGGGTCCTCGCCGTCGGCGCGCTCTCGCTCGTCCTGAGCGTCGTCATGACCGTCCGCTCCCCGAGCGAGGCGTACTTCGTCACCCCGGTCCGGTTCTGGGAGTTCGCGCTCGGTGGTCTCCTGGCGCTCGGCGCGACCCGGGTGCGGCTGCACGGCGCGGCGGCGAACGCGCTCGCCCTGGTCGGGTTCGCGACCATCGCCGCCACCGCGCTCGTCTACGACCACGCCACGCCGTTCCCCGGCTGGCTCGCTGCGATCCCCGCGCTCGGCACGGCCGCCGTGATCCTGGCCGGCACCGAACGGCGTCCGCTGCTCCACGACCGGGTCACGGCGCTACGCCCGGTCCAGGTCCTCGGCGACGTCTCCTACTCCGTCTACCTGTGGCACTGGCCCCTGATCGTCGTGGCTCCGTTCGCGCTGAGCCGATCGCTCACGACCGTGGACAAGCTCGGCATCGCCGTCGCGTCCGTCGCGCTCGCGTGGGTCACCAAGACCCTGGTCGAGGACAAGGGACGGACGTGGCGCTGGGCGTCGGTCCGGCCGCGCCGGTCGTTCGTCCTCATGCTGGCGGGCATGGCGGTCGTCGGCGCGCTCGCCCTGGCGCTGCACGCCGCCGCGGGACGGTCCGCGGCCGAGGCGGAGCGCGCGGCGCAGGAGGCGGCTGCCGCCGACGCCGCGTGCCACGGGCCGGCCGCGCTCGCCCCCGGCGCGCCGTGCGACGACCCGTTCGGCCCTGCCGTCAACCCCGTCCTGGGCGAGGAGAGCAAGTACTACGTCCTCGACCACCCCGACGCGTGCGGGCAGGCCGGGTCCTGGCTGGAGATCGACGGCACCAGGACGACCGTGCGGTGCGACTTCGGTGGGGGGCCCGACTCACCTCGGGTGTGGGTCATGGGTGACTCCCATGCGCAGCAGTGGCAGGCACCGCTGCTGGAGATCGCCGACGAGCAGGGCTGGCAGGTGACCCTCAGCTTCCTGGGCGCCTGTCCGCCGGCCGACGTCGAGTACGTCGGGTACCGGGGGAACCCCGCGACCCGGGAGAAGCGCGCGCAGTGCGACGAGTGGCGCGACGCCGTGCACGACGAGATCTCGGCCGAGAGGCCAGACATGGTGTTCACGTCGAGCTTCGCCCGTGCGGAGCAGGTCGACGACGGCACCGGCCGGAGCGCGACCGAGCAGTACGTCGAGGGCTTCCGATCGTACTGGCGGCCGTGGCTCGAGGCCGGGACCGACGTGTACGTGCTCGGCGACCCGCCGATGAACGGCATGGTCCGCGACAAGGACTGCGCGATCCTCAACCCGCAGTCACCGGTCGAGTGCGCGGTCGACCGGGGCGTCGCCCAGCCCGCCGACCCCATGCTCGAGGCGGCGAGCACGCCGAGCGACGGGCCGGGGCGGCTCGTCCCCGTCGACCTCAGCGACCGCTTCTGCGACGCCGACCGGTGCTACGCCGTCGTCGGAGGGCTCCCGGTCTACGCGGACCGGGACCACCTGAACAAGCAGTACGCCCTGGGCCTCGTCCCCGAGATCACGGCACGGGCCGGGCTGGACGGGTGACCGCCCCCTGACGGAGAGGTCCCGCCGAGACGGGGAATTCCCGCCTGCGTCACCGCTCCTTCGCGTACTGCTCCAGGACGTCGTCGAGCGGCCCGTCGGCGCGCAGCTCACCACCGCGCAGGTAGAGCCCGCGGGTGCAGAACCTCCGCAGGTCGTCGTTGTTGTGCGAGACGAGGAACAGGGTGCGCCCGGCGGAGAGCAGCTCGCCGATCCGCTGGTAGCACTTGTCGCGGAACGCCTTGTCCCCGACCGCCAGGACCTCGTCCACGAGCAGGATGGGACCGTCGAGCTGCGAGACCACGGAGAAGGCGAGACGGACCTGCATCCCCGAGGAGTAGTGCCGGTACGGCGAGTCGAGGAACTTGTGGATCTCGGCGAAGTCGACGATCTCGTCGAAGCGCTCGTCGATCTCCTTCTTCGACATCCCGTGCAGGCCCGCAGCGAGGTAGATGTTCTCCCGGCCCGTGAGGTCGGGGACGAACCCTCCCGTGATCTCGATGAGCGGGGAGACGTCGGCCTTGACCGTCGCCCGGCCCTCGTCCGGGAGGAGGACGCCCGTGACGACCTTGAGGAGGGTCGACTTGCCCTGCCCGTTCCGACCGATCACCCCGATCGCCTCGCCCGGCGAGACGTCGAACGAGACGTTGCGCAGCGCCCAGAACGAGTCGCGGGCCGGTCCCTTGTCACGACGCAGGATCATCTGCCGCAGGCCCGCGCTGCGGCGGCCGCGGTCGAACTGCACGCCGACGTCCTTCACCGAGATGATGGGGTCGGGCAGCCCGGAGAACGTGGTCGCTGCCATCACAGCTCCTTCAGCATGGAACGCTCGGTCCGCGCGAAGACGATCCAGCCGAGCACGAGGGTGAACACC
This sequence comes from Cellulosimicrobium sp. GQ32, assembly GCF_059758455.1. Lineage (NCBI taxonomy): Bacteria > Bacillati > Actinomycetota > Actinomycetes > Micrococcales > Promicromonosporaceae > Cellulosimicrobium > Cellulosimicrobium sp. GQ32. The sequence goes on from NZ_JCAXEP010000004.1 coordinate 222,586, forward strand.
GAGACCCCGCCGGCGATGGCGATCGCGTCCCAGTGCACGGCGTCGGGGAAGAACCCCGCCCGGAACGCCGTGATGATCCCGCTCATGGGGTTGAGCAGGTAGAGCGTCTTGAGGAGCTGGGGGATGTTCGCGTTGTAGACGTCCTGGATCCCGTACAGCACGGGCGACGCGTAGAAGAGCACACGCATCGCGACTCGGATGAGCGGCTCGATGTCGCGCAGGAGCACCTGCAGCGGCGCCAGGAGGAGACCGACCCCGGCGAGCAGGACGAGCTGCATGAGGATCGCCACCGGGAAGAGCCAGATGTGGCCGTTGATCTCCGGCTGGAAGATGAGGAGGAACACCGCGAGCACCGGCATCGAGAACCCGAACTCCACGGTCTTCGACATCACCACGCGCAACGGCCAGACCTCGCGGGGCAGCCGGGTCGACCGCACCAGGCGGGAGTCGTGCTGGAGCGAGTTCGCGCTGTCGCCCACGCAGTTCTGGAACCAGGTCCAGGGCAGCAGCGCGGCCAGCAGGAAGATGATGTAGGGCTCTTCCCCGACCGAGCGCGGGAAGATCTTGGTGAAGACGAACCAGTAGACGGCCGCCATGAGCAACGGGTCGAGGATCGACCAGAAGTACCCGAGCAGCGAGTCCGCGTACCGGACCTTGAGATCACGCCGGACCAGGAGGCCCAGGACGGAACGGGCCTTCCACAGCGCCATCGGCCTGTTCACGGCCGCGACGACGCCTGTATCACTCACTTGTTCCTCCACGCGCTGGACGCCTCGCACCCGAGGCCGTCGCACACCCTACCGTCGCGGGAACCCGCGGACGGACGGTCAGTCGTCGCCATCGGTGATCCCGATCGTCGCGCGCCATGCCGCGGGGGCGACGAGCGCGGACGCCTGGTCGCGGTACGCCTTCTGCACCTCGGGCCAGCGCCGCTTGAGCTCTCTGTGCAGCGCGAACGACTCCCGCCAGAGCGCGACGAACGCCTTGCGGTCTCGCACGTACCAGTTCCCCGTACGGTCCTCGCCGGCGAGGACGAGCACGCTGTCGTACCGCGGCAGCTCCCACCAGACCCCCTGGCCCCGCTCGAGCTGGGTGTCGGGACGGCTCCGCTTCTCGGGGCGCACGGGGACGAGGAGCTGACGCGCGACGGAGCGCAGCGTGAAGACGGCGAGCGCTACACCTCGGGGACCGTGCCTCCGGGCGGTGGGCGGCACGTCCTTGCGGGCCGGCACCGGGGCCGGGGCATCGACGGTGTAGCTCCGGGCCTCGCCGAACTCCTTGGCCAGCGCCCGCAGCTCACCGAGGCGCGTCCCCATCGTCGCGTGGAGCTCGCCCGGGCCCTTCAGCACGTCGCGGAGGGCCGCGTTGCGGAGCGTCACGGCGTAGTACTGCATCGAGAGGAGGTGCTTGAGGTTGAGCCGGCTGCTGTCCGCGAGCAGCGCGCCGCCGTGCTCCTCGTTCGAGTGGATCAGCCCCGAGACCACGCGGTTGCGGGCGTGGAAGTACGCCTGCCAGTCGATCGCGTCGTCCTTGTCCTGCCACGTGATGTGCCACAGCGCGACGCCGGGGAGCGAGACCGTCGGGATGCCGGCCGCCTTGGCGCGCAGCCCGTACTCCGCGTCGTCCCACTTGATGAAGTACGGCATCGACAGCCCGATCTCGCGGACGACCTCCACCGGGATCAGGCACATCCACCAGCCGTTGTAGTCGGCACGCGGCCTGCGGTGCAGCCAGCGGGTCGCGCGCAGCGACTCGTCCGAGAAGTCGACGAGGCGGTGGTCGGGGTCGGCGGGGCCCCACATGAAGTTGGACTGCTGCACGACCTCGCTCACCGCGTGCAGGTTGGTGGGCCGGTACATGTCGAACATGTGGCCGCCGACGATGGTGGGCCGCGAGCAGGCGTCCGCGAAGCGCACGGCTCGGAAGATGCTCTCCGGCTCGACCGCGACGTCGTCGTCGAGGAGCAGGACGTGCGTGGAGCCGTGCGCGACCGCCTCGAGCATGCCGCGCGAGAAGCCGCCCGAGCCGCCGAGGTTGGGCTGGTCCACGATCTTCAGGCGGTCCCCGAGGCCCTCGCGCGCCTCGTCGAAGCCCGGCTCCGCCGCGACCTTCTGGGTGCCCTGGTCAACGACGACGACCCGGTCCAGCACCTGGCGCACGTCGTCGTCCGTGCCCAGGGCCCGCAGCGTCCGCACGCAGTAGTCGGGCTTGTTGAAGGTCGTCACGGCCACGGTCACGGTGCCGTCCGCCGCGGTCCCGTCCACGTCCCAGCGCCCGGGGCCGATCTCGACGTCGGTCGACGCCGTGATCTCGAACCAGCACCAGCCGCCGTCGGCCGCCCCCGCCGTGGCCACCTCGAGCCGGACGGTCTCCTCGCCGTCGAACCGGACCGCCTCGAGCCGCGTGGCGTGCCCGCGGGCGTCGGTGCGCACCAGGCGGACCTGCCCGCGTCCGGCCAGCTCGATCTCGAGCGTCACGGTCTTCACCGCGGTGTTCGCCGCCCAGTGCATCAGGGGGAAGGCGTTGAAGTAGGAGGCGAACGAGACGTCGCTCCCCGCGACCAGCCGGGCCGTGCGGCGCGAGACCACGTCGATCGACGACGTCGCACCACGAGGGCTCTCGACGTACAACGGGAGCTTGTCCAGGTCCGTGGGGTAGACGACGTGCTGGACGGTGATCACGGTGGGCGCCTCGCAGGATGGGTCGAAGATCCGGACGGCCGAAGACGTGCGCAGCACCCGCAGAGGCGGCGCGTCGGCTCGATGGCACAGGCTACCGGGCCGACCGTTCGGGACGGGCGAAATCGGCGCGGTTCACAGAATGTGCAGATCGCGTTCACGAACACGTCGGGGACAGGTCCGCCGCACGACGCTGACGTAAACTCGGGTCGGCCCCGGGGCGGTCCTCCTGCACCCGCGGCACTCGTCGAGACCTCCGATCCGAAGGGCACCCATGCCGCGTCGTCCCACCGCGACGTCCCGTGAGCTGCGCGCGAGCCGCACCCTCCTCCGACTCCCCGCACGCGTCCCGGACCATGTCTCCTCCCTCGACGTCCTCGTCAACGACCACCGGGTGTGGTCGATCGACCTCGTCTCGGACGAGACGCTCCGCGAGCGGCTGGACCACTCGTGGCCGGCACCGATCACGCCGTTCCTCGACGGCACGGCGCAGATCGACGTCGCTGACTCCACGACCGGGGACGTCCTGTGGAGCACCTCCGTCCGGTTCGGCCGGAGCGAGCGGCCCGTCGAGGTCGTGGACGCCCTGGGGCGGCACGTCGCGCTCAACAAGTGGGGCCGGCTCGGGAAGACGTTCGACGGCGCGGACGAAGGCTTGCAGCAGCGCCTGCTCGACCGGCTGGACGTGCTCGTCGAGCTCCTGCACGAGCTCGGTCTGCGGCCGTTCGTGGTCGGCGGCACGCTGCTCGGCGCCGTCCGCTCGGGCCACATCCTCCCGCACGACGACGACGCCGACCTCGCCTACCTGTCGGAGCTGAGCCACCCCGCGGACCTCTCCCTGGAGAACGCCCGGATCGCGACCGACCTCACGTCGCGCGGGTACGAGGTCGTCCGGCACAGCAACGCGCACCTCCAGATCACGTTCCGGCGCGACGACGGGCTCGTCGACGGCTACATCGACATCTTCACGGCCTTCTTCACCTCCGACGGCCAGATCAACCAGCCGTTCCACGTGCGCGGGCCGATGCGCCAGGACTCGATGCTCCCGTTCTCGACCGTCACGCTCGAGGGCCGCGACTACCCGGCGCCGGCCGTCCCGGAGGACTGGCTCGTCGTCAACTACGACGAGAACTGGCGCACGCCGCTCCCGGGGTACAAGCTCCGGACCCCGCGCGCGACGGCGCGCCGCTTTCGTAACTGGTTCGGCTCGTACAACTTCCAGCGCGACTTCTGGGAGGACCGCTACCTCTACGACCCGACGAGCGGGAGCGGCACGGACCTGCGCGGTGCGGACGCCCTGCTCGCTCGCACGGACGACGGCGAGCTGGTGGTCGACCTGGGCTGCGGCGCCGGTGCGGCGGCACGGCACCTGGCGGCGCACGGTCGTCGGGTCGTCGGCGTCGACTACGCCGAGTCCGCGCTGCTGCGCGCCCGCGGCCTCACCGGCGCCGCCGAGGCGGAGCGGGTCACGTGGCTGCGTCGCAACCTCATCGACTTCCGCGAGGCCGCGGACGTGATCGCCCTCCTCGCCGAGGAGGAGGGCCGTGTCCACGTGCTCGCCAACCACCTGCTGGAGCGACTCGGCCACCACGGCAGGGCCACCGTCTGGCGTACCCTGCGCCAGTACGCACGAGCCGGGAGCGTCGTGGCGCTCGTCGTCGACACCGTGCCGGACCCCGAGGTGACGTTCCGCGACCCGACGACCTGGCACCTGACGCTCGAGGAGATCGAGCAGGAGCTCGCCCCCCTGGGCCTCTCCCTCGACGGCACCACACCCCTGCGCGGGACCGCACGCGACGACGTCCGGCGGCCCGTGCTCACCTACCTGACCACCGCAGCCCAGAGCTGAGACGAGGACGACATGAAGCAGAAGATCATCGCCGTCGGCGACCGCGTGGCGCCTTCCCTCATGGCACGCCTGCGGGGCAGGCCGCTGCCGAACCACGCGCAGGTGCTCGAGGAGCTGGCGCAGCTGCGCGAGGACGTGCGCGACCTGCGCGCGGAGATCGACGAGTGCCGCCGGGACAACGTCCGCATCGCCGAGCTGACCGACATCGTCGAGACGCGGCTCGCCACACCTCGGTCGGTGGACGACTGATCGACCCGCACCGCCCCGGCCCGACCTCGACGGAACAGCGAGCACCCCTATGACCCAGACCCCCCACGTGGCAGCCGTCGTCGTGACGTTCAACCGTCTCGAAAAGCTCAAGAAGGGCATCGCCGCGATCCGCGCGTCGAGCGTCCCGCCGCAGACGATCCTGCTCGTCGACAACGACTCCACGGACGGCACCGGTGACTACCTGCGCACCATCGCGGACGACGAGGACATCCACGTCCTGTCGCTGCCGAAGAACGTCGGAGGCGCCGGCGGGTTCGCCGCCGGGCTGCGCCGCGCCCACGAGCTCGGGGCGGACTTCTTCTGGATCATGGACGACGACTGCTACCCGGAGCCGGACGCGCTCGAGCGGCTCCTCGACGAGCACCGTGCGGTCGAGGAGCACGTCCACGACCGGGTGCCCTTCGCCTGCTCCGTCGTCAAGTTCGTCGACGGTCAGCTCTGCGAGATGAACGAGGCCGTGACCACCTGGGACTGGCCGCGCTACCTGGTGCAGGGCCTGAACGCGGTCAAGGTCCGCGAGTGCACGTTCGTCTCCGTCCTGCTGCCCCGGTGGACGGTCGAGGAGCACGGGCTGCCCCTGGCCGAGTACTTCATCTGGTACGACGACAAGGAGTACACGAAGCGCCTGTCGGGCCGCACGCGTCCCGGCATCCAGGTGCTCGACAGCTACGTCGTGCACGACATGGGCGACAACAAGGGCGTCAACTACGGCCAGATCACCGCGCAGAACGTCTGGAAGTTCAAGTACGGCGCCCGCAACCAGTCGTCGTACCGCTGGCACTACGAGGGCAAGCTCTCGTGGATCACCTACGTGAAGAACGTGGTCGGCAAGATGCGCCAGGGCGGGGTCTCTCGCAGCCTCCAGGTCCAGATGGTCCGGCAGCTCCTCGCCGGCATCCGCTTCAACCCGCAGCCCGAGTTCCCCCGGTCGTCGCCGAAGGCGCCGAGCGCGAGCTGACGCCGAGCGCGCGAAGGGCCGGTCTCCCGGGGGAGATCGGCCCTTCGCGCGTCCTGGGACGGTCCTCTCAGAGGAACTCGTTCGCCCGCTCGAGGTCCTCGGCGAAGTCCACCTCGACGGCGTACAGGTCGGAGACGTCGACGGGGACCACCTGGAGCCCGTCCTTCTCGATCGCGACCTCGATGCCGCGCTCGAAGTAGTCCTGGTCGCCGACCTCGGCGAGCCGCGTCACGAGCGCGGCCTTGTCGGCAGGGGCGACGAAGTTGATGCCGACCGCCTCGCCGAGCGCCCCCTGGACGGTCTTCGAGAGCTCGTCGATCCGGCCGTCGGCGTCGACGGTGTACTTGACCTCCTCGTCACCGACCGCCGCCGTGTTGACGCTGACGAACGACTGCCCCGACTCGATGTACGGCTTGAGCCGCTCGAGGACGCGCGGGTCGAAGACGACGTCGCCGTTCATCCACAGGACCCCTCGGTCCGCGGTGGCTCGCAGCGCCTTGAGCAGGCTCTTGGACGTGTTCGTCTGGTCGTAGATCTCGTTGTACGCGAACGTCACGTCGGGCGCCGCCTCGAGGATCTGCTCGAGCTTGAACCCGACGACGACGAGCACCTGGACGTCACGGCCGAAGGCGCCGCGGACGTTGCCCAGCTGCTGGGCGAGGATCGTGCGCCCGTCCTTCAGCTCGGTCAGCGGCTTGGGGAACGGCCGTCCGAGGCGGGTCCCCATCCCGGCGGCCAGGATGACGACCTGGGGCGCGTTGCTCACGGTGTGTCCTTTCGTCTCTGGCTCCGGCTCGCCGACGAGCGGAGCACCGGACCGACTCTACCGACTGCGCCCCTCATGTCCTGCCGGGTCAGAGCTCGCGCGCGTCGTCCTCCAGCAGGACCGGGATCCCGTCGCGCACGGGGTACGCGAGCGGGCGGTCGGGGTCGGTGGAGTGCAGCTCGGGCTCTCCGGACGGCCCGGTGCCGTCCACGAGGCGGGCGCCGGTCACGGGGCAGCGCAGGGCCTCGCGCACCCAGGGGTCGATCTGCAGGCTCATGCTCGCTCCTCGTCGTCGTGCGTGCGCACGAGCGACAGGACGTCGTCGCGCACCTTCTCCATGATGTCCTCGTCGGCGGCCTCGACGTTGAGCCGCAGCAGCGGCTCCGTGTTCGAGGCCCGGAGGTTGAACCACCACTGCGGGTGGGAGTCCCAGTGCGAGACGGTCAGCCCGTCGAGCTCGTCGACCTCGACCGGGCCACCGCCCTGCTGCGTCACGTAGGCCTCGACGACGCGCGCACGGGCGGCGGGCACGTCGGCCACGGTCGAGTTGATCTCCCCCGAGGCGACGTACGGCTCGTACATCTCCCCCAGCGCCGACAGCGGGTGCGGCTGCGACCCGAGCGCGGCGAGCACGTGCATCGCCGCGAGCATCCCCGTGTCCGCGAAGAAGAAGTCGCGGAAGTAGTAGTGCGCGCTGTGCTCGCCGCCGAACACGGCGTCGTTCTCGGCCATCTGCGCCTTGATGAACGAGTGCCCGACGCGCGTGCGCACCGTCCGCGCGCCCGCAGCCCCGAGGAAGTCGGGCACGGCACGCGAGGTGATGAGGTTGTGGATCACCGTCGGCGTGCGCCCCGCCTCGACCTCCTTGGCGACCTCGCGCAGCCCCACGAGCGCGGTGATCGCCGACGGCGACACCGGGTCGCCGTGCTCGTCGACGACGAAGCAGCGGTCCGCGTCACCGTCGAACGCCAGCCCGAGGTCGGCGTCGTGCTCCACGACGGCGGACTGGAGGTCGAGCAGGTTCTTCGGGTCGAGCGGGTTCGCCTCGTGGTTCGGGAACGTGCCGTCGAGCTGGAAGTAGAGGGGCACGACGTCGAGCGGCAGCGCCGGCAGGCCCGCGGCGGTGCCGAGGACGGCCGGCACGGTGTGGCCGCCCATCCCGTTCCCGGCGTCGACCACGACCTTGAGCGGCCGGATCCCGGACAGGTCCACGAGCGCGCGCAGGAACGTCGCGTAGTCGGCGAGCGTGTCGCGGTCCGTGACCGATCCCGGCTCGGCCGCGGCGGCCGGGAGGCCGTCGTCGAGATACCCCTCCGCGAGCCTGCGGACCTCCGCGAGCCCCGAGTCCTGGCCCACCGGGCGCGCCCCCGCACGGCACAGCTTGATCCCGTTGTAGACGGCCGGGTTGTGGCTCGCCGTGAACATGGCGCCCGGTACGCCCAGGGCGCCGGACGCGTGGTAGAGCCCGTCCGTGGAGCACAGGCCGATCCGCACGACGTCGACCCCGGCCTCCGTGAGGCCGGCGGCGAACGCGTCCACGAGCTCGGGCCCGGAGTCGCGCATGTCGTGCCCGAGGACGACGCTCGCCCGGGCCGGCGCGTCGTCCGCCGCGACGGACACCTCCGGTAGGGCCACCACGCGGGCGAACGCGGCGCCGATGGCCTTCGCCACCCGAGGGTTCAGCTGGTCCGGGACGGTGCCGCGGACGTCGTACGCCTTGATGAGGTGGGAGAGGTCGGTCGTCACGCGCCCCAGCCTATCGGCGCCTGCGGCGCCCGCCGCCGGTCGGCGGCGCGCCCACTACTGCCCGCCGGCCGCGTACCGCGCCTCGGTGCGCGCCTTCGCGGGACGCCACCACGCCTCGTGGTCGCGGTACCAGTCGACCGTGCGGGCGATCCCCTCGGCGAACGACGTGTAGCGCGGCGCCCAGCCGAGCTCGGTGCGCAGCCGCGTCGCGTCGATCGCGTAGCGCAGGTCGTGCCCTGCACGGTCGGCGACGAGGTCGTAGTCGTCGCGGTCGCGCCCGAAGATCTCGAGCAGGTCGCCCACGACGTCGAGGTTGGTCCGTTCGCCGTCCGCCCCGACGAGGTACGTCTCGCCGACCGTGCCTCGCTCGACGATCGCCCACACCGCGTCGTTGTGGTCGTCCACGTGGATCCAGTCCCGGACGTTCTGGCCCGCGCCGTACACCTTGGGCCGGCCGCCGTCGAGGAGGTTGGTGATCTGCCGCGGGATGAACTTCTCCACGTGCTGGTACGGGCCGTAGTTGTTCGAGCAGTTGGAGATCGTCGCGCGTACGCCGAACGAGCGCACCCAGGCCCGCACGAGCAGGTCGCTCGACGCCTTGGTCGACGAGTAGGGCGAGGACGGGTCGTACGGCGTGGACTCGGTGAAGCGGCCCGGGTCGTCGAGCTCGAGGTCCCCGTAGACCTCGTCGGTCGAGACGTGGTGCAGCCGGACGCCGTGGCGGCGCACGGCCTCGAGGAGGGTGAACGTCCCGACGACGTTCGTCCGGACGAACGGCGCCGGGTCGGCGAGCGAGTTGTCGTTGTGCGACTCGGCGGCGAAGTGCACCACGAGGTCCGTCGACCCGACGAGCCGGTCCACGACGGCGGGGTCTGCGACGTCGCCCACCTCCAGCGCCACCCGGTCGCGCACAGGGTCCAGCGACCGCTCGTCGCCCGCGTAGGTGAGGGCGTCGAGCACGACGACCTCGACGTCGGGCCGTGTCTCGACCGTGCGTCGCACGAAGTTCGCCCCGATGAAGCCGGCCCCGCCGGTCACGAGCACCCGCACCGACGACCTCCTCGACCCGTTCCCCTGCCGCCCGCGAGTCTAGCGACGGGGGCCGCGCGCACCGGCGCGTCGGACGGCATTTCACCCTCCCCCGGCCCTCCTCCTCGTGAGAGCCTGCCGGGATGAAGGGGATCGTCCTGGCAGGTGGCGCGGGCACGCGTCTGCACCCGATCACGCTCGGGGTGAGCAAGCAGCTGCTGCCCGTGTACGACAAGCCGATGGTCTACTACCCGCTCTCGACGCTCCTGCTCGCCGGGATCCGCGACGTGCTGGTCATCACGACCCCGCACGACGCGGCGGCGTTCCACCGGCTGCTGGGCGACGGGTCGCAGCTCGGCGTCTCCATCTCCTACGCCGTGCAGGCCGAGCCCAACGGCCTCGCCGAGGCCTTCGTGCTCGGGGCCGACTTCCTCGACGGCGACTCGGCGGCGCTCGTCCTCGGCGACAACATCTTCTACGGGCCGGGTCTCGGCGACCGGCTCCAGCGCTTCGCCGGGATCGACGGCGGCGCCGTGTTCGCCTACCGCGTCGCCGACCCGACGGCGTACGGCGTGGTCGAGTTCGACGAGTCCGGGCGCGCGCTGAGCATCGAGGAGAAACCGGCCCGGCCTCGGAGCAGCTACGCGGTCCCCGGCCTCTACTTCTACTCGGCGGACGTCGTCGACGTCGCGCGCTCGCTCCGGCCGTCGCCGCGCGGCGAGTACGAGATCACGGACGTCAACCTGCACTACCTGCGCGAGGGGCGGCTCCAGGTCGAGGTCCTGCCGCGCGGGACGGCCTGGCTCGACACCGGGACGGTCGACTCGCTGCTCGACGCGAGCGACTTCGTCCGCACGATCGAGAACCGCCAGGGGCTGAAGATCGGGGCGCCGGAGGAGGTCGCGTGGCGACGCGGGTTCCTCTCGGACGAGGAGCTGCGCGTGCGGGCGACCGCGCTCGCGCCGTCGCGCTACGGCACCTACCTGCTGTCGCTGCTCGACACGTGAGCGCCCGGGTCCTCGAGCCCGGCGAGCACGTGCGGGGCGGCGGCACGCCACCGCTCGCGCCAGTCCCCGATCGGCTCAACCCCGAGGCGGCGCAGCGCGTCGTGCCCCAGCACGGACCACGCGGGACGGGGCGCGGGCCGGGCGAAGGCCGCGCTCGACGTCGGCCGGACGCCCTCCGGGTCGAGCCCCGCGGCCGCGACCACCTCGCGCGCGAGCTCCCACCACGACGCCTGGCCCTGGGCCGTCCCGTGGTAAGCACCGCCGGGCGCTCCCGCGCCGACAAGACGCACCACGAGGTCGGCGAGGTCCACGGTCCACGTCGGCTGACCGACCTGGTCGTCGACGACGTCGACCGATCCGCGGTCGCGCGCGAAGCGCGCGATCGTGCGGGGGAAGCACGCGCCGTGCGCGCCGTAGAGCCACGCGGTGCGGACCACCAGGGCATCGGGGTGCACGGACCGCACGGCCCGCTCCCCGGCCGCCTTGGAGCGCCCGTACGCGGAGCGCGGCGCGAGCGCGGCGTCCTCGGCGTAGCCGCCCGCGCGCGTCGCCCCGCCGTCGAACACGTAGTCCGTCGAGACGTGGACGAGCCGTGCCCCGTACCGGGCCGCGGACCGTGCCACGTGCTGCGCCCCCACCGCGTTCACGGCGAACGCGCGTGCCTCGTCGTCCTCCGCCGCGTCGACGGCGGTGTACGCGGCGGCGTTGACGACGACGTCCGACCCCCGCACCGCCGCGTCGACCGCGTCGGCGTCCGTGACGTCCAGGCCCGCGCGGTCGAGGGCCCGGACGTCCTCACCCCGGGCGTGCAGCAGGGCGACGAGGTCCGTGCCGAGCATCCCCCCGGCACCCGTGACCGTCCATCGCACCGCGACCACCTCCGCACGCACCCTACCGAGGAGCAGCATGAACGTCCGTGAGCTGACCGTCCCCGGCGCGTGGGAGCTCACCCCGCGCCAGCACGCCGACGAGCGCGGGGTCTTCCTCGAGTGGTTCACGGCGTCGGCCCTGCGCGGGGCGACCGGACGCGACCTCGACCTGGCGCAGGCGAACGCGTCGGTGTCGGGCGCCGGCGTCGTGCGCGGCGTCCACTACGCCGACGTCCCGCCCGGGCAGGCGAAGTACGTGACGTGCGTCGCGGGGTCCGTGCTCGACGTGGTCGTCGACCTGCGGGTCGGCTCCCCGGCGTTCGGGCGCTGGGACGCGGTGACCCTCGACGCGCACGAGCGCCGCGCCGTCTTCCTCCCGGAGGGCGTGGGGCACGCGTTCATGGCGCTCGAGGACGGGGCGACCGTCGTCTACCTCTGCTCGAGCGGCTACGCGCCCGAGCGTGAGCACGGCGTGGACCCGACCGACCCGGACCTGGCGATCGACTGGCCGACGACCGGTCCTGACGGGCGCGCCCTCGTCCCGTCGTTCTCCGCGAAGGACGCCGCCGCCCCGTCGCTGCGGGCCGCGCTCGAGGCCGGTGCGCTCCCCCGCGCCGACGAGGTCGACGCGTACGTGCGCACGCTCGGGGCGTGAGGGTTCAGTCGCCCTCGGCGCGCAGCACGCGCAGGTGGCCGCGCCGTCCGACCTCGGTGACGTCCGGCGGCTCGGGCTCCGTCCGGACCTTGCCCGCCTCGCGCACCGCGTCCGCGAGCGCCGACAGGTCGTCGTCGCTCGGGCCGGTCTCGACGAACTGCGGCGAGAGGCGGACGACCTCCCAGCCGCGGGGCGCGGTGAGGCGCTCCGCGTGCTCGGCGCACAGGTCGTAGCTGTGCGGCTCGGCGAGGTGCGCGAGCGGGCCCAGGACCGCCGTGGAGTCGGCATAGACGTAGGTGAGGGTCGCGACGGCGGCACGGACGCACGCCGTGCGCGAGCACTGCCTGACGGATCTCACGCGCTGACCTTACGCCCTCCGGGCGTGTCGTGGGGTCGGCACACGCCGTCCGGGACGCCGTGCCGCCGCAGGTGGGCGCGCTGCGCCGGGCGTCGGCGGGCTACAGTCGTCGTGTGCGTGGCAACACTCCTTTCCCCGGCTCACGGCCGGAGCCCGCCGGCACGGGGCGCCGAGCCCGAGACCGCTGGTCGCGGCGAGGCGCCGCCACCCCGCCCCCGGTCTCGTTCGACGAGCTCGTCATCCCGCCCCGTGCGCCCGGCCCGGGCGGACAGGGCCCGGTGCCGCGACGCCGCGACCGCCGTGGTCGCGGGATCCGCGGACCGCTCCTGCCCCCCACGGCACCTGCGAGCCGCACGCGGGCGGAGAAGTTCGACGACGTCGTCGTCGACGTCGTCGAGCGGGTCGAGCGCTCGTGGGCCAAGCAGCTGCGCGGGACGGAGTTCGCGGTCGAGGACGTCCCGCCGTCGGACCCGGCGCCCTGGGAGGACGGCGGCGTCCCGCTCGGCCGGTGCTTCCCCGCGGAGTCGGGGCAGCCCGCCCGCATCGTCGTCTACCGGCGCCCGGTCGAGGCCCGCGCGTTCGACGCCGAGGACCTGGAGGACCTCGTCCGCGACGTGCTCGTCGAACAGGTGGCGCACCTGCTCGCGCGGACCCCGGAGGAGATCGACCCCCGGTACACCGGCGACCGCTGAGCGAGCGCCGGTCCCTAGTCCCCGAGTCCCGCGGTGTCCGACGCGCGGACCGCGACCTCGCCGGGTGCGGGCGCGTCGACGACGGGCAGCAGGACCGAGAGCAGGCTCGGCGTCTCGTCGCCGTCGTCGCCGCTCGGCGGACCCGCGCTCGCCGTGACCGACCAGACCGCGTCCAGGTCCCCGCGCCCCCCGACGACGTCGACCGTCACGGCCGCGACCACCGCCTCCGAGCCCTCGGCACGCAGCGTGGCGGGGTCGAGCGTCTGCGCCGTGCCGGCGGCGAGCGTCACGGTCGTCGTCCCGGCCTCGGCGCCGTCCTCGTCGTAGGCGCGGACCCGGAGCTCGAGGCGTCCGGCCGCGTCGTCGCCGTCCTCCGCCGCGTCCGTCGTCGGGACCGCCGCGACCGTCAGCGCCGACGACGTCCCGGGGACGAGCGCGACCTGACCGGCGCGCGCGACGTCCTCGTCGACGGGGGCGTCTCCGCCCGCGGGGGCGCTCGTGGCGGGGGTCAGCGCGCGGGCCGCGATCCACGCCCGGTCGTACTGACGCTCCTCGTGCAGCAGGTCGGGGTCCGCCTCGCCGCGCCTGTCGACCGACGCCCCCGCGACGACAGGGACGTCCGCGTGCACGGCCACGGCGTACGACCCCTCGGGGAGACCGCCGAGCGAGACGTCGGTGACGACCCCCGGCGTGAGGGCGACGTCCTCCACGCCACGCAGCGGCACCGGCCCGTCCGCGCCGTAGACCGTGACGCGCGCGGTCCCGGTCGCCTCGCCCGGGGCGAGGAGGCGCAGCTGCGGGGCGTGCGGGTCGTCGACCGCCTCACCGACGCTCGCGACGCCGGCGACGGCCAGGTCGTGCGCCGGCGCCGCGCCCGGGACGACGTAGTCGACCCCCAGCGGGACCAGCCCGTCGAGCGTGGAGTGCTGGAGGTAGGCGGAGACGAGCCCGCCCGTCGCCGCGACGTGCACGACGAGGCGGCGCTGCTCGGGAGCCGCGGCCTCGACCAGCGTCACGACCTCCTCCCCCGGCCCGACGAGCTGCTGCCCGCCCCCGGAGAGCACGGCCGCGCCGCCCTGCCCCCAGACGTCCACCTGCACGACCGCCGGGGTGAGGCCGGGGTTCTGGAGCACGAGCTGCGTGCTGCTGCCGATCTGGGTGCTCCCGCCCACGAGCCACTGGCTGATGCCCGGCCGTGCGCAGCTCGCCGCGGCGAGGCCGCGCAGGTCGCCGGCGGTCGTCACGGAGCCGACGGACGCCGCGACCCGCGCCCCGGGGCCCTCGCCCGGGCGGACGGTCAGGACCGTGCCCGTGGCCGGGTCCTCGACGGTGCTCACCGTCGCGACCGCGTCGGGGGCGCGCTCGAGGGCTCGGGCGTCGGCGCGCGCGGCCGTGCCGTCGAAGGCGCCGAGCTCGGCCGACCCGTCGCCCTCCACGACGGCGCGCAGACTGCTCTCGGTGCCGACCGGCGCCGGGCCGAACTGCGCGTCGCCGACCGTCTCCGGATCGGTGAGCCGCGCGGGGCCCGGGCAGACCGAGACCTCCGGGCCTGGTTCGACGGCGACCTGCTCGACCGGGTCGACGGGGTCCGGCGCGGCGGGGACGAGCGTCGCGCCCGTGCTCCCGAACGCCGCCACGGCACCCGCCGCGAGCATCCCGACCAGGCCGGCGCCCGTCGTCGTGACGCGTCGCACCACCGCGCGCCGACTGCCGCGGGGCGTCCCGACGCTCGCCTCGTCCGGGACGGCCTGGTCCCGACCCTTCTCGTCCTGCGTCGTCACCGCGCTACCTCGTCCCCGCTCGTCGACGCCGTACCGGCACCGCGAGCAGCACGTACACGAGCAGGGTCACCCCTGCCACCGTCATCCAGCCCGACCGGTGGTCTGCCGCGTGGAACACCTCGAGGTGCCCGTCGGCAGCACCGAGGGCGAACGCCTGGAGCCCACCGGTGGTCGACGGGTCGACGGCCTCCAGGGGGCGGCCGTCGAGCGTCGCCCGCCACCCGGAGGAGGCGTCCTCGGCGAGCACGACGACACGGTCCTCGGATCCCGCCGGCACGGCCGTGTCGACCGGTCGGAGCGCCTCACGGTCGGCGTCGAGCGGCTGCGTCCCCGCGGCCGACTCGACCCGCGCGTAGGCGGGCTCGACCCCCTCGGGCGCCACGCGCCACACCAGTCCGGCGTGGCCCTCCGTCATGCGCTCGAGCCCGGGAACCGTGTCGAGGCGCGCCACGAGCTCCGCGCGCGCCTGGTCCTGCTCGACCGACGCCGGCAGGAGCACCGCGCCCACGCCGAGGCGCCCGAGACCGTCGGCCACGTCGGCGGACGTCCCGGAGACGAGGTCGGCGACGAGCCGGGGCAGCGCGCCCTCGGTCGCGCCGGAGTCTGCGGCCCGCCACGCCTCCACGACGACCGAGGAGTCGACGGCCTGCGGCCCGTCCGAGCGCAGGGCCGCGTACTCGACCACCCCGCCAGGAGCGAGCTCGAGGCTGAGGACCCGGGCCTGGCGCGGGGAGGACTGCATCTGTCGACCGACCGGCGGGACGACGGGCTGGGTCGTCGCGCGGACCGCGCCGACCCGCGCGTCGTCCCGGTCGAGCACGCCCGCCGTCCACGACGCCGCGGTGCCCAGCGGGAGCAGCGTCACGACGAGGCCGAGAGCGACGACGGCACCGGAGCGCCAGGGCGGCGCGCCGCCGTCGGGCAGCCGCGGCGCCCCGACGAGCGCAGCGCCAAGGAGCGCGAGGAGCACGAGCGAGGTGCCCGCCCCGGGCCAGCCCGTCACCGGAGCGTCCGGCGACGTCCCGGCCGCGACGACGGTGGAACCGGCGAGGATCGCGGTCGCGAGGCCGATCGCCGCGACGAACCACGCGCCGACGGCGAGGCGACGGCCGCGGAGCACGGCCACGACGGCGAGCGCCACGACCACCGCCCCGGCCGCGAACGGCGCCCACCGCGCGAGCAGGTCGACGGCGCCCGAGCCGTCGAGGCCGAACCATGCGTCCGGTGGCACCGGCAGGCCGAGGAGCTGCTGCCACGGCGGCGCGGCCGTGGCAGCGACGGGCGCGCCGGGGTCGGCCAGCAGGAGGCGCCACCCCCCGTCGCCCGCGGTCCTCGCGACGTGCACGAGGAACGGCGCGAAGAGAACGACGGCGGGGACGGGCACGAGCGCGAGGTAGCGGCGGTGCGCGGGCGCCCCGACCGCGACCACCACGAGCACGAGGACGCCGACCGGGAGGAGCACGGGCGATCCGGCGACGACGACGGCGAAGAGCAGGCCGGCGGTCGCGGCTGCGGCGAGCGACCCCGGCTCGCGCCGTGGGGAGGGGCGCGCGGCGTCGGGCGCGGCCGGTGCGACCGCGTCGACGCGCTGGAGCCCGAGGGCACGGACGACAGCGAGGGCGAGCCACGGCAGGGTCGCGTGCACGAGCACGGCACCCATGCGGCCCGCCCCGACGGCGGAGAGCAGCGCCGGCGCGGCCACCCACACGAGCGTGGCCCAGGCGCGCGCCGGGACCGAGCGGACGACGGCCCCCGCGGCGAACCAGGCGCCCAGCCCCGCCGCGACGAAGCACGCCGGCACCAGCAGGTTCACCGCGGTCTGCGTCGCACCCCCGGCGAGCAGGGAGGCGGGGACGAGCGCCGTGACGTAGGGGTCGGCCGGCGCCGGCGCGCCGAGGCCGGTCGTGACCCACCCTGTCGTGGCGGCGCGCCAGACGTCGCCGAGCGAGCCCGTCGCGGGGAGCAACGAGCCGCCGACGAGGCGCCCGCCGGCGAGCAGCGCCCCGGCGAGCGGGCCGAAAACGACGGCCGTGTAAGCCCCGAGGGCCACGACCGTCGCGGCGAGCCCCGCCCGCCGTCGCAACGCGAGGGCGCGCAGCTCCCGTCGCTCGATGTCGGTCGGGGCCCACGCGGTGCGCCGCTGCTCCGCCCGGGCCAGGCGACGGTCGCGGCGCTCGGCAAGGACCTCGCGCCACGTGCCGCGCAAGGGGCGCAGGGCACGACGCGGGAGTCGTCGGGTACGCCGGGCGGCGCGCCGCGCGCGCCACACAGGCCCGACCCGCACGAGCGCCCACAGCGGGGCGAGCAGCTCGTCCCGCGCGTGGCCGGGCTGCTTGACGAGCAGCCGGTACGCGGCGTGGAACGGCGCGCCCAGCACCATCGCCAGCGCGACGAACGGCAGCCACGGCGCCGCGACACCGACGAGCCGCGCGTGGAGCTGCGAGCGTCGCCGCGCGGCGGAGGAGGAGTCGGGGTCGGGCGCGGGGAGCGTGGTCGCGCCGCGGCGGCGGTCGCGCAGCCCGAGGAGCGACGCCTGTGCGTGCCGCACCACCGCCGAGGGCACGACGATCACGCGGTGCCCGGCGAGCCGTGCCCGGCGGCACAGGTCGAGGCCGTCGCCGAAAGGGCCGTACTCGGGGTCGGTCCCGCCGAGCTCCTGCCACACCGTGCGGCGCACGAGCGCGCCCGCGAGCCCGACGGCGAGCACGTCGTCGCGCGCGTCGTGCTGACCCTGGTCGATCTCGTCGTCGTCGATCCCCGTCATGCGGCGCCCCAGCGGCGTCGTCGTGACGCCGACCTCGACGAGGCGGCTCGCCGTGCCCGGCTCGAACGGCGCGGCGGGACCGGTCCCCGTGCCCACCGTCCACCGCTCCTGCTTGGGCCCCGCCACCGCGACCGCGGTCGAGTGCTCGACCGCGCGCAGGAGCTCGGCCAGCGCGTCGGGCGCGGGCGCCGAGTCGTCGTGGAGCAACCAGAGCCACGTGCCCGGCTCGACGTGCGTGAGCGCGGCGTCGACCGCGTCCCCGAACGAGCGCGCCCGCGGGGCCGCGACGAACCGCGCGTCCCCCAGCTGGAGGCCCTGGTGCTCGCGGGTCGCGTCGCCGGCGGCGGCGTCGACGACGACGACCGCGTGCGGGCTCGTCGTCTGGGCACGCAGCGCGGCCATCGTGTGCGCGAGGAACGGCGTGCTCCCGCGCGTGACGACCACGGCCGTGACGGTCGTGACGACGGGCAGCGCCCCGGTGACGGCGGCGACGATCTCGGGTGCCGCGACGACGCCCGGCACCGCGGCGGCACGCGCGGCCGCCCCCGGAGTGAGGTCGCCGGGGCGTGCGCTGCGCGCGGAGGTGGTGAGGTCGGAGGAAGTCATGTCCCGTCGATCATGCGACGGACACGGCTCCGGGCGCGGCATTTGCGCGCCCCGGTGTGGCGGGTGTCGTCACCCCGTCACGATGCGGCTCGGCGACCCGTACGCGGACCCGTCCGCGGTGCGCTCGTCGTCAGACGACGCGGCGCTTGAGCTTGCGGCGCTCGCGCTCTGAGAGACCGCCCCAGATGCCGAACCGCTCGTCGTTCTCGAGCGCGTACTCCAGGCACTCCGCGCGGACCTCGCAGCCCGTGCAGACCTTCTTGGCCTCGCGCGTGGACCCGCCCTTCTCCGGGAAGAAGGCCTCCGGGTCCGTCTGGGCGCACAGCGCCCGCTCCTGCCACCCCATGAGCGAGTCGTCGACCGGCTCACCGAAGAGCGGCAGCACCGGTGCCACGCGCTCCACCTCTCGTTCAGCGTCGGAGGGGAAGACCCCTCCCGTCCCGTCCAGCATGTTCCACATCGTGCGCCCCTTCATGCCGTTCGCCGGGCCTCGTGGCGAGAACCCCGCCGGAAACTGCATTGAAGAAATTACACGCGTGTCGTCCTCAGGCGTCAAGCCGAAATGTGATAGCGAGGAGGAGGCGAGGGGTGAAATTCCGACATGTCGGGAGCGGATACCCGCACTCTAGGGTGGTGTCCATGGTGACCGCTCCCCATCCCACCGGCCCCCGCGCCGAGCGCCCGGCACACGTCGCTGACCTGCTACGTCTCGTCACCCGGGACCCGGGCCGACCGCGGCTCACGTGGTACGGCGACGACGGCGAACGCGTCGAGCTCTCCGGCGCCGTGCTCGAGAACTGGGTCAACAAGACGACCAACCTGCTCGTCGAAGAATTCGACGCCGGCCCCGGCACACGCGTCGTTCTCGACCTTCCCGTGCATTGGCGCACGGTCGTCTGGGCGCTCGCCGCGTGGCGCGTCGGGACCACGGTCGTGCTCTCGGCCGTCGAGGACGACGGTACGACGGGTACGAGCGTCACGCGACCGGACGTCGTCGTGACGGCACGCCCCGACCGCTGGAGGGGCACCCGCGCCGAGCTCGTGGCCGTCGCGCTCCCCGCGCTCGCACGGCGCTTCGACGGGGACCTCCCGGCCGGCGCCGTCGACGCCGCGTCCGCCGTCATGACGTACGGGGACCAGGTCGGCTGGGCTCCCGAGCCGGACCGCGGGTCGGCCGCGCTCGAGAGCGCCGCCGGGACCGTCGCCTCGCACGCGGACCTCGTCCCGGGCTCGCCGTACCCGGAAGGCGCGACCACGGGCGCCCGCGTCCTGGCACGAGGCGACAGCCGCCTCGAGGAGGCGCTCCGCACGGTGCTCGCCGTCCTGGCCGACGACGGGTCCGTCGTCCAGCTCTCCCCCGGCCGCGCTCAGGTACTGGCCGAGGACGAGGCCGCACTGGCGCGGCTGGTCGCCACCGAGCGGATCACGGTCTCCTGACGCCGGTGGCGCGCACCCGTGCGGGTGCGCGCCACCGGACGCGGGCATCGTCGCGCGACCACCGCGCGGGCGGCGTGACGATCAGGCGTCGACGCCGCCGCTCTCGATCGCGGTGCCCCGACCGAAGTGCGGGGCGAGCTTGTTGTCGACCATCGAGAGCGCGGCGCCGATCGCCATGTGCATGTCGAGGTACTTGTACGTGCCCAGGCGCCCGCCGAAGAGCACGTCTCGCTCCGCCGCTGCGAGGTCGCGGTACTTGAGCAGTCGCTCCCGGTCGGCCGACGTGTTCACGGGGTAGTACGGCTCGTCGGCGCGCTCGGCGAACCGCGAGAACTCCCGCATGATGACGGTCTTGTCGGTCGGGTAGTCCCGCTCCGGGTGGAAGTGCCGGAACTCGTGGATGCGCGTGTACGGCACGTCCGCGTCGGCGTAGTTCATCACGGAGGTCCCCTGGAAGTCGCCGACCGGGAGCACCTCCTCCTCGAAGTCGAGCGTGCGCCACGACAGGTCGCCCTCGGCGTAGTCGAAGTAGCGGTCGACCGGACCCGTGTACACGACCGGGACGTTCCCCACGACGTTGCCCTTGCTCACCGGCTGCGACTCGTCGAAGAAGTCGACCCCGAGGCGGACCTCGATGTTCGGGTGGTCCGCCATCCGCTCGAGCCACGCGGTGTACCCGTCGACGGGCAGACCCTCGTGCGCGTCGTTGAAGTACCGGTTGTCGTACGTGTAGCGCACGGGCAGGCGGGAGATGATCGACGCCGGCAGCTCACGCGGGTCGGTCTGCCACTGCTTGGCGGTGTACTCGCGGATGAACGCCTCGTACAACGGGCGCCCGATGAGCGAGACGCCCTGCTCGTCGAGGTTCTCCGGCTTCTTGCCCCCGAGCTCGGCGGAGAGCTCCTTGACGAGCTCGCGCGCGGCGTCGGGTCCGTGCGCGGACCGGAAGAACTGGTTGATCGTCCCGAGGTTGATCGGCATCGGGAAGACCTCGCCCCGGTGCGTGGTGTACACGCGGTGGACGTAGCTCGTGAACGCCGTGAAGCGGTTGACGTACTCCCACACGCGCTCGTTCGACGTGTGGAAGAGGTGCGCCCCGTAGCGGTGCACCTCGATCCCCGTCGTCTTCTCCGCCTCGCTGAACGCGTTGCCGCCGATGTGCGGCCGACGGTCGATCACGAGGACCTTCCGGCCGTACTCCTCGGCGATCCGCTCAGCGACGGTCAGGCCGAAGAAGCCCGACCCCACGACGACAAGATCCGTGTCCACGCACACTCCAATGTCTCTTCTGACGGCGCTCCGCGCCGTGTGTAGCGACCGGGCAGCGCCCAGCCTAGTCTCGGTCGGTACTGCGCCGATCAGTCGCAGGCCGTGATCTCCCACAGCCGCACGGACCCGACCCGCGCGACCACCTCGCCCACCCGGGCGACCTGCGCGGGCTCGAGCCCCTCGAACCCCTCGGGATGCCGTCCCCACAGCATGCTGGGCGACGTCAGGACGAACCCGACGTCCTGACGATCGAGAGCCTCGCACACCGCGGGGTCCTCGCCTGCGTCCCCCAACCGGGTCGCGATCAGGACCCGGTCCGGGTCGGCGACCGTCTTGGTGTGCGGGAACAGCGGCTCCCGGTCCGCCAGGGCCCAGGTCATCGTGCTGCCGTTCCACGGGTTCCCCGCCACGACCACGCCCTCGGGCACGATGCGCGCGACCTCGTCCATCATCGCGTACTCGTACTCCTCGACGAGCCCCTCGGACAAGCGCTCCGAGTCGACGCGGTACTGGTAGGTGACGTACTCGTACGCCTCCCGGAACGTCATCGTCCGCGGGAGCACGACCACGACGACGAGCGCGAGCACGGCCGCCAAAGCCGGCACGGAGGTCCACCGACGCCACCACTGCCGGTCCGGGCCGTGGAGCGCCGCGAGCTCGCTGACCCCGCGGACGACCACCCAGGCGCCGATCACGGCGAGGGGGACCGCAAGCAACGGGAGCTGCGCGGCCAGCCGCTGGACGTCCCCGTACCAGTACCCGGTGAGCAGCGCGCGCCAGTACTCAGGAGCACTCGCCGAGACCACGAAGAGTGCGACGAGCACACCGTACGCGAAGGGCAGCCAGCGCCACCGAACGACGAAGAAGGACGCGACCAGACCGATGACGACGAGGCCTGCCACGAGGACGTTCGGCGTCTGCGTCGGGTGCATGGCCGCGAGGCTGAGCGCGTCCTCGAACGCCTGACGCCCCGAGAGCCGCTCGGGCCAGGAGACACTCGTGCGGAACGCCCGGACGAGCTCCGAACGCCCGGCCAACCAGTACGCGGCGAGGCACCCGACGACGAGCACCACCGCGGGCAGCACGGTCACTGCCGGGCTCCGGCCTGCGCGACGGAGCCGGGCCGTCACGTGCGCCACGTAGTGGATCAGGACCGGCACGAGGACATAGCCGAGGGTGAAGAGGCCGTTCGGCTGAGCCAGGAGCACCGCGAAGGTCCCGGCCCCGGTCAGGAACAGGGGCGCCAGACGTCGTCGCCCCCGCGCGCGCCAGAGCGTCAGCAGGACGAGGGCGAGCAGCGCCGGGAGGACCGCGTACGAGAGCAGGTTCGGGTAGAGGACGCCGAAGGCCGTGAGCTTGACGGGGAACTGGGTCATCGAGAGGCTCAGGACGATCGTGAGCGCCAGGAACACCGGCCGCGGGCCGAAGAGCATGCGTCCCAGGACGAGCATCGACGCCGGCCACACGAGCGCGGTGACCACCACGGACACCCAGTTCGCCGCGGCCGCGACGTCCCCCGACTGCGCGACGAGCGCCGTGACCGCGTGCCACGACGCCGGGTAGAAGCCCGACGTCGCAGAGGGGTCCGCGATCGTCATGTGGAGCGGTGAGGCGTCGCCCGTCTCCAGCAGCTTGCGCACCGAGTTGAGGTGGTACGGGGTGTCGTACGTCTGAGCGACGCGCTCCGGCCCGCCGATCGCGACCATGAGCCGTCGGGCCTGAAAGGCTGCTGCGATCAGCAGGGTGCCTGCGACGGTGAGGAGGACCTGGCGCCGGACACGAGGGACCGAGCGCACGGCCGGGCTGCGCCACCGGGCGGCGGCGAACCACGCGGCCGCCGCGGCGACGGTGACGACCGCGGTCCCTGCGGCGAGGGTGGCCCACGACCAGCTCGGCCCGAAGCCGGTCGCGATCGACGTCGCGCCGACCACGGCGAGCGAGAGGAGCGGCGCGGTCCCCCAGGCGGTGACGCCTCGCAGGCCGCCCGCGTACCCCACGGCGAGGCCGGGGCCCCACAGCACGACCACTGCCAGCAGCGCCATCGTTGCGGTGCTCATCCATTCCGCCACGACGGCGCGCCCCTCCCGTTCTCAGACCAAACGGGGTGATCCTAGCAACGACACCGGCCAGACCGACGCGGTCCTGCCGCGCAGGCGCCGAGCGTTCACCCGGCGTTCACGGGGCCGATACCGCGGCGGCACCGCGCGGGCTCACGACGCGGAGATCCCGCGCACCCACGCGGACGGGAGGCTCCCGGTCGACGTCGCGGCGCCGATCTTCGAGCGCAAGGAGTCCGACGACCCGGTCAGGGACTTCACCGTGCCGTTGGACGAGGTGGCCGTCACGGTGCGCATCGTGCCCCCGCCGTGACGGGCGGTCACGGCGATGGTCGCCACGTCCGGGAGCCCGAACAACGCGGCCGCCTTGGCCTGGGTGATCGTCCGGGTCCACGAGGCGTAGGAGTTGCCCGGTGCCTGCGCCGTCCACGGGTCGGCGACGCCACGCTCGTACGGGATCGCAGACGTCCAGACCGCCTCGCTGTTCTCGGTCCGCCCCCCGGACGACGAGAAGTAGTGCGCCGCCACCGGCTTTCCGCCGTAGGTCATGACGATCGCCTCGGAGCTGGACCGGTTCGTCGCGTCGACGCCCTTCTTCCAGAGCTTCCCCCAGGACCCGGACGTCCCCTCGTTCTCCTTCGACCATCCCGTGAAGACCTGGTCCCGCACGTCGTCGACGACGTTGCAGCCGCACCGGTTGTTCCAGGGCTTGGTCATGGCGTAGGACCGCGCCGCGATCGCCTGCACGGACAGCGCACCCGTGGTCTTGCTCCCCCAGGACGACGGCATCTCGGCGACGCCGTACAGGTACTCGGTGTTGAGGAGCACGTCGTTGACGACGTTGACCTTCCCGCCGATCGCCTGCATGGTCATCCGGCCGTGTCGGTACACCCCGGCCGCCCCGTCGATGCGCACCAGCGCGGCCGGCCCGCTCGCGGCGTAGTAGCGCGTCCCTGACCAGTGGAGGCGCAGGAGCTTGCCCGAGTAGGTCCGGCCGCCCACCGTGACCGCGAGTCCCGCCGACGAGCTGGAGACGGCGAGCGACGTCGTCCCCGACCCGGAGGCGAGGGTCGCCCCGCCGCTGCTCCGCAGCCGCCACGAGCCGCCGGAGACGGTCAGTCGGGTCGACGTCCGCTCGTCGGAGTACCGGCCGGGTGCGTAACCGTACGGCTCGGGGCCGAAGACCTGCACGGCGAGGGTCGTCGGCGTCGTGCGCCACTGGATCGAGACGCCGGTGTAGTAGCTCTTGAGGATCGTGGACGGCGGGCGCGCGGCGAGCGCCTGTGCGTACGCCCCGTACTGCGGCATGCCGACGCCGTGCCCGAACCCCGAGCCGCTCAGCGTGAAGGTCGCGGGCACGCTCGCCGCGGTCGCGCTCTGCCCGGCGAGGACACCGACGCAGCACAGGACGGTCACGAGGGCGAGCGCCCTCCGGACGAACGTTCTCATCCTTCGAGTGTGCGCCGTCCGGGGCCGCGATGCCTAGGCGAACGCGTACTTCCGTCCGGCCGGTCAGCCGCCCTGCCCGAGCACCAGGCGAGGCACGCCCGTCCACGTCGCGGCGTCGGTGACGTTGCGCCCGTCGAGCAGGAGCCGGACGCCCGGTACGCCGGCCGGCGTGAGCGTGCGGTACTCGGCGTGGTCCGTCTGGACGACGACGACGTCCGCGGTCTCGCCGACGTGGAACGCCGTGAACCCGAGCGCGCTCAGCTCGTCGTCGGTGTAGAGGGGGTCATGGACGCTCACCCGCGCACCACGTGACTCGAGCGCCGCGACGGTCGCGAAGACACCGGAGAACGCCGTCTCCTTCACGCCACCTCGGTAGGCCGCGCCGAGCACGACGGCGTGGAGGCCGTCCAGCGAGCCGAGGAGCTCGACGGCGCGGGAGACGACGCGCTCCGGCATGCTCGCGTTGACCGCGCGCGCGGTGCGGACGATGTCCGCGGCCGGGTCGACCGAGAGGTACAGCCGCGGGTACACGGGGATGCAGTGACCGCCGACGGCGATGCCCGGCCGGTGGATGTGGCTGTAGGGCTGGGAGTTGCACGCGTCGATCACGGAGTACACGTCGATCCCGTGCTGCTCCGCGAAGACGGCGAACTCGTTCGCGAGGCCGATGTTGACGTCCCGGTACGTGGTCTCGGCCAGCTTGGCGAGCTCCGCAGCCTCCGCGGACCCGAGGTCCCACACACCGTTCGGCCGTGGCAGGTCGTCCCGCTCGTCGAACGTCAGCACGGCCTCGTAGAACGCGCGCGCGCGTCGAGCGCCCTTCTCCGAGAGACCACCGACGAGCTTCGGGTAGCGGCGCAGGTCGGCGAAGACCCTCCCCGTCAGCACGCGCTCGGGCGAGAAGACCAGGTGGAAGTCCTCGCCCTCCCGCAGACCGGAGACCTCCTCGAGCATCGGCTTCCACCGGTTGCGCGTCGCGCCCACCGGGAGGGTCGTCTCGTACGACACGAGCGCCCCCGGGGTGAGGTGCTCGCCGAGCGAGCGCGTCGCGGCGTCCATCCAGGCGAAGTCCGGCT
Source organism: Cellulosimicrobium sp. GQ32 (assembly GCF_059758455.1). NCBI lineage: Bacteria > Bacillati > Actinomycetota > Actinomycetes > Micrococcales > Promicromonosporaceae > Cellulosimicrobium > Cellulosimicrobium sp. GQ32. The sequence continues at coordinate 247,902 of NZ_JCAXEP010000004.1, forward strand.
GCGCCGTCTCCTCGTCCACGAACAGCGGCACGACCAGCACGACCGCGTCCGCGCCCGGGACGGCGTCGGCGTAGTCGGTCGTCGCCCGCAGCCGGCCGGCCGGCACGAGCTCGGCCAGCTTCTCCGCCAGGTGCGCCTCGCCGGGGAACGGCTCCACGCCGGCGTTGACCTTCTCCACGACCGCGGGGTTCACGTCGACCCCCACCACGTCGTGGCCGGCGTCGGCGAACTGGACGGCGAGCGGAAGGCCGATCTTGCCGAGGGCCACCACAGCGATACGCATGCTCGTGTTACTCCTTCGAGAGCTGTTCGGTCCCGGTGCGCTCGCACCGGTCCCCTCGTTCAGCGGTGTCGTGCGATCGCCGCCGCGTAGGAACGTTCGAATCCTTCGAGGACCGCAGCGGACGAGAACCTGCCCGCGACCTCCCCGGCGATCTCCTCCGGACCACGACGTGCCAGGAGCGACCGAGCGGACTCGACCCCGTCAGCGAACGATAGCGAAGTTCGCTCGTCGACCAGCACACCGATCTCGGGGGTGAAGTAGCTGGCGTGGCCACCGTTGGACCCGACCACCGCCGGTCGCCCGCGCACGAGCGCCTCTGCCGCGGACGTGCAGAAGTTCTCGTGCCGCGTCGGCAGGAGGAACACGTGGTGCCGGTCGATCTCGTCGAAGACCGCCGTCGGTGGGACCGCACCGGTGAGCCGGAGGTGCTCAGCGACGCCGAGCTCACGCGCCCGGAGCTCGACCGCCTCGCGCAGCGGCCCGCCGCCGACCCATGTCAGGCTCGTGTCCGTGCCCCGGCGCCGGAGCTCGGCGAGCGTCTCCACGGCGAGCAGGGGGTCCTTGCCGTCCACGAGACCGCCGACCGCGACCAGGCGCAGCGCGTCTCCGTCCGGGAGCGGGGCGACCGAGGCCGGGGGGTCGACGACCGTGGGCACCGTCGCCGTCGCACCGCGCCTGCGTGTGCGCCGGATCGCGTCCGCGAGCTGGTCGGTGACGGCCGTCACGGCGTCGGGCCGCCGGAGCGCCTGACGCAGCACCGGCATGCCGACCCGCCACGACGCGGGGAGGGTCTCCGGGCGGATCACGCCCGACCAGTGCTCCGTGTGCACCCACGGCACCCGGGGCCGGGAGACGAGCAGCGGGAGGAGCGAGGGGAACGCCATCGAGTGCACGAGGTCGAAACCCTGCGCGATCGACCCGACGCGGCGGGCCGCACGGACCCAGTCGTCGGGCCGGGACGGGCTCATCGGCACAGGGTGGACGAGCGGTCCCGGCCGGGCCGGAGCGGTGGGTTCGGCGAGCGCCGGTGCGACGAGGTGGACGATCTCGACGTCGTGCCGGGCGCTCAACGCCGCGGCGTCCTTCTCGACGAACGACCCGAGAGCGGGATTGCGTGAGCTGGGGAACCACGCGGTGACGACCAGGACACGCATGGGTGCAGCCTACCTGCGCACCCGGTCCCCTCGGGCCCGCCCCCGACCCCGTAGACTCGTCGCCCGTGAAGATCCTGAGCGTCGTCGGCGCCCGTCCGCAGTTCGTCAAGCTCGCGCCCATCTCGGCGACCTTCGCCGCGGCAGCCGACGTCGAGCACGTCGTCGTGCACACGGGACAGCACTACGACCCCATGCTCTCCGACGTCTTCTTCCGCGACCTCGGCATCCCCGACCCGGACGTGCACCTCGGCGTCGGCTCGGCGAGCCACGGGAAGCAGACGGGGACGATCCTCGCCGCCATGGACGACGTGCTCGAGGAGCACCGCCCGGACTGGGTCCTCGTCTACGGCGACACGAACTCGACGCTCGCCGGCGCGCTCTCCGCCGTGAAGCTCGGCATCCCGCTCGCCCACCTCGAGGCGGGCCTGAGGTCGTTCAACCGAGCCATGCCGGAGGAGCACAACCGCGTGCTCACCGACCACGCCGCCGACCTGTGCCTCGCGCCCAGCGAGACCGCTGTCGCACACCTGCGGACCGAGGGTCTCGAAGACCGCACGGAGCTCGTCGGCGACGTCATGACCGACGTGCTCTTCCACGTGGCCGAGACGGTCGGCGAGCACCAGCCGGCCGCGCTCCACGCGCTCGGTCTCGCGCCCGGCGAGTACTACGTCTCGACCGTCCACCGCGCCGAGAACACGGACGACCCGGAGCGGCTCGCCGGGATCCTCGACGCGCTCCGCGGACTGGACCGACCGACGGTGCTGCTCACCCACCCGCGCCTCGCGGCCAAGGTGGCGGAGCACGGCCTCTCCCTCGACGGGGGCGCTCTGCGGCCGGTCCAACCCCTCGCCTACCCCGAGCTCGTCGCCGCGGTCCGCGCATCCGCCGGCGTCGCGACGGACTCGGGCGGCCTTCAGAAGGAGGCGTTCCTCCTCCGGGTCCCGTGCACCACCCTGCGGACCGAGACCGAGTGGACCGAGACAGTCGACCTGGGCTGGAACGTCCTGGCGACGGAGCCTGCGAAGGTCGCCGCCGCGGTGACGCGGCCGGCACCGCCCGCGACGGACGCGACGCCCTACGGCGACGGCCGGGCGGCGGCGCACGTCCTCGAGGCGCTCCGTGCCCGCTGAGGGCCCTGCTCGGAACGCTCCGGGAGGCTCGGGTCGTTTCGACGTCGTGCTCTCCACGACGGGCATCGTCGTCAACGGTGGTGCCCGGTTCGTCTACAACCTGCTCATCGGGAACCTGCGCGGCCCAGCCTTCCTCGGCCCGGTCTCCGCCGCGGTCTCCTCGGCCCTGTTCGCCTCGATCCTGCTCCCGCAGGCGATCGCGAACGCGGCCACCCGGTTCGTCGCCGACGCCACGTACCGGACGGCCGCGTCAGCGGACGTCGAGGCGTCCGAGGCGCGACTGCGGGCGGACCCCGACGCCGTCGCCTGGCTCCTGGCGCGCTGGCTGCTGGTGACCGGGACGCTCCTCGGCGTCGCCGTCGCGCTGGGGGTCGAGCTGCTGTCCGACCGCGGTCTGCTCTTCGCGGCCTCGGCGGGCGTGCTGACGGTCTCCTACTCCGCCTACGTCTTCGCTCGCGCCGTCCAGTTCGCCCGGTTCAGAGCACGACGGGCCGCCGGCTCGGACGTCCTCGCCGGTGTCGTGGCGATCGTGACGCTCCTGTCCGTCCTCGCGGTCGGTGCCGACACCTTCGTGCTGGCCCCTCTCGCGGTGGGATACGCGCTCGCAGCCGTCGTGAACTGGCCGCGGCGGCCGCGTGAGCGCGTCGTCCCCCTCGCGCTCCGCCACGAGATCCGCCATTTCGTGGCGTTCGGCTCGGTCGCGTCGATCGCCACCGGAGGAATGCTCCAGGCCTCGATGATCGTGGCGCAGTGGGCGGGGTCCGACCTCGACTCCGGCCTCTATGCCGCGGCCTTCTCCATCGCGACGCCCCTGTCGATGATCTCGACCGCGATCGCGATGATCGTCGTGCCACGCATGGCCGCGGCGCGGGCGTCGGCCGACCCCCGCGCCTTCCCGGACCTCGTCGACTCCGCCTTCCGCGGGGTCGCCAGCATCAGCATGCTCGCGTTCGGGGTCGTCACCATCGGGGCGGTGCCGATCCTCGGGCTCCTCTACGACGCAGAGTTCCGGCCGGCCGCGGTCCCCCTCGCCGTGCTCGGCCTCGCGATGCTCGCGCTGACGGCCCAGATGCCGGTCTCCAACGCACTCGTCGTGTCGGGCCAGCGCGGGGTCCGGTACGCGGCCGTCGTCGCGGCGGCGGGCGCGGTGATGGGCGCGATCCTCTGGGCGGTCCTCGCCCCCTGGCTGGGCAACGTCGGCGTCGCTCTCGGCGTCCTCGCCGCGACGGCGTCGCCCCTCGTCGCGCTCACGGCCCGGACGAGCAGCGAGCTCGGCCTCAGGTGGCGCCTCGTCAACCTCCGGTTCGTCGTGCTCGCCGTCGGCCTCGTGGCGTGTGCAGCGCTCGCCGTCACGGACACGCGGACGGGGGTGGCTCTGGCCGCCTTCGGCGGTTACGCGATCCTCTGGTGCGTCCTCAGCGGCCTGCCCGACCGTCGGGCGGTCGTCGCGACGCTGCTCTCCCGCTGAGGCGCGTCAGACGCCACGAGGGCGGCACGCTCGCCCTGCCGGCGAGCTACCCGCTGCGCGGGGCGAGGAGCAGCCCCGGGGCGGTCGCCCCGGTCGAGGAGGACTCGCCCGGCCCGCACAGCCGTCAGCGACGCACGAGGCGGAGCACGATCTCGGCGGCCCGCCGCCCGCTGCGACGGGAGGACGCGTTCTCGTCCGTCCATCGCGCGAGCGCATGCCGCCGCTCGGTCGTCGGCGGCTCCGTCAACGCCGCCACCATCGCGTCCGCGACCTGCTGCCGGTCGTAGTCGACCGCCGCGCCGAGGTCCGACTCGAGGATGCGCTCGCGCGCCGGGCCGGGTCCCGCGAACACGACGGGCGTGCCGCTCGCCAGGGAGGCGTAGATCTTCGTGGGGAACGCGAAGTCGTAGCCGAGACCCGGACGCAGGCTCACGAGCGCCGCGGCCGCCCGCCGCTGGAGCTCCGCAGCCTCCGCGGGCGGCACCGGGCCGCGGACCTCGATACCGCTGCCGGGGGCGGAAGCGAGCGCCGTGATGCGATCCCACTCCGTGCCCTGACCGATGTACACGAGGCGTGCGTCGGGGACCTTCGCGCGGACCGCGGGCATCGCCTCCGCGAAGACGACCGCTCCCTGCCACTCGGACGCCGTGCCTGCGTAGACGAGGTACCCGGCGTCGTCGCTGCGGGCCTCACCGGCCTCCAACGGGGTGAAGACCGTGGTGTCGATGCCGTTCTGGACCACCTCGACGCGGCGACCGCCGAGCTCGGCGACGCGCTCGGCCACCCCGTCCGAGATCGCGATCACGGTCGCCGCGCGACGGTAGACCCAGGACTCGACGGCGCGCAGCACCGAGGAGACGACCGCCGGCGCCCCGGTCGAGGCCGACGCGTCCGACCACACGTCCGCCGCGTAGTACACCACGGGCACCCTCTTCAGCAGCCCGACGAGCATGACGACGAACCCCGTCGTGGGTGGCGGCTCGACGACGAACACGTCGGGCCGCCGGGCGAAGAGAGCACGGAAGAGCACCGGGACGTCGAACGACAGGTAGGACGCGTAGCCGCGGACGTTGCCGGTCGCGTCCCGCAGCACCGGTGCCCGGCGGACGTCGACGCCAGGGACGTCGTCCTTCGCCAGGCCCCGGGGAGGACGCACCGTCAGCACCTGGACGTCGGCCCCCTCCCCGCGGAGCCCGGCGACGAGCGCCGACAGCCGGAACGACGCGGCAGCGGCCTCCGGCGCGAAGATCCGCGAGACGAGGGTCACCGCGCTGCGATCGCTCCTGCGGGTCCTCCGACCCATCAGGCGGACGCTCCCAGGCTGACGACCGACCCGCCGGTCCTGCTCGAGGAGAGCATCGCCTCGGCGACCTCGAGCGTGCGCAGCCCCTCGGCCATGGAGACGACGTCGTCGCGCACGCCGAGGACGGCGTCCCGGAACGCCTCGTGCTCCACGCGCAGCGGCTCGCGCTTCGCGAACGCGTAGCGCACGACATCTCCTTCCGAGACGCCCCGGAAGGCCGAGACGGCCTCCCACTCGGTGGGGACCACGCCGTTCGCGAAGAACGTGAGATCGGCGGTGGCCGTGTCGGCCACGAGCGCCCCGCGCTCACCCGTCACGATCGTGACGCGCTCCTTCATCGGCGAGAGCCAGTTGACCACGTGGTTGACGATGATCCCGTTCTCGAGGCTGCCCGTGGCGATGACCATGTCCTCGTGCGTGCGCCCGCTGCGGTGCGTCGTCTGCGCGGCGACCGTCGCGTACGGGCTCTGCGCGACCCATGCCGTGAGGTCGATGTCGTGGCTCGCGAGGTCCTTGACGACCCCGACGTCCGCGATCCGCGCCGGGAACGGTCCCTGTCGCCTGGTCACGATCTGGTAGACGTCCCCGAGCTCCCCGAGCGCGACGCGGCGTCGCAGCTCCTGGAGCGCCGGGTTGAATCGCTCGATGTGGCCCACGCAGCCCACCAGCCCGGCCGACCCGAACGCGTCGGCGAGCCGACGGCCGGCGTCGCTGTCGGCCGCGACGGGCTTCTCGACCAGGGTGTGGACGCCGCGGCGGGCAAGCGTCAGCCCCACCTCCTCGTGGAACACCGTGGGGACGGCCACCACGGCCATGTCGATCCCTGCGCCGACCAAGGCGTCGACGTCGGGCAGGACGTCGAGCGACCCGGCCACGCCGAAGGGATCTCCCCCCGGGTCGGCGACCGCGACCAGCTCGACGCCGTCGATCTCCCGCAGGACGCGCGCATGGTGGCGGCCCATCGCGCCCAGCCCGATCAGGCCGGCCCGCAGCGCGGCCATCACGCACCTGCCTTGACGACGGCGCCGACGCCCTCGACGATGCGCTCGAGGTCGCCCTGCTCGAGCGAGGGGTGCACCGGGAGCGAGATCACCTGCGCGGCCGCGCGCTCGGTCTCCGGGAGGTCGAGTCCGGGAGCGAACCGCTCCAGGCTCTGGAGCCGGTGGTTCGGGATGGGGTAGTACACGCCCGAGCCGACGCCGTGCTCCTCGCGGAGCGCCTGGACGACCCTGTCCCGGTCCTCGGGGACGCGGATCGTGTACTGGTGGTACACGTGCGTGGCACCGTCGGCCACGCTCGGGGTCGTGACGCCCTCGAGATGGGTCGTGAGGAACTCGGCGTTGCTGCGTCGCCGCTCGGTCCAGCCCAGGACCTTGGTCAGCTGGACGCGCCCGATCGCCGCGTGCACGTCGGTCATGCGCGAGTTGAAGCCGATGACCTCGTTCGCGTACTGGCGCTCCATGCCCTGGTTGCGGAGCAGACGGACGGCGCGCGCGATCGTCTCGTCGGCGCAGGAGACCATGCCGCCTTCACCCGAGGTCATGTTCTTGGTCGGGTACAGGCTGAACATCGCGAACGTGCCGAAGCTCCCGACCGGGCGCCCCGAGAGCGTCGCCCCGTGCGCCTGCGCGGCGTCCTCGAACAGGAGGAGGTCGTGCTCGGCCGCGATCGCGGTGAAGGAGTCCATGTCGGCGGGGTGCCCGTACAGGTGCACGGGCATGATCGCCCGCGTCCGCTCCGTGATGGACGCACGCACCGACGCGGGGTCCAGGCAGAACGTCGTCGGGTCGATGTCGGCGAAGACCGGGGTGGCCCCGGTGAGCGCCACGGAGTTGGCCGTCGCGGCGAAGGTGAACGACGGCACGATGACCTCGTCGCCCTCCCCGATCCCCGCCGCCAGCAGGCCCAGGTGGAGACCGGCCGTCCCCGAGCTCACCGCCACGCACGTCCGTCCGCCGACGAGCGTCGCGGCGAACTCGGCCTCGAACGCCGCGACCTCCGGGCCCTGGGCGATGATGCCGCTCCGCATGACGCGGTCGACGGCGGCCCTCTCCTCGTCGCCGATGATCGGCTTCGCGGCAGGGATCAGTGGCTGGCTCATGCGTCGTCGACCTCCGTGAGTGCTCCGTCAATCTCTGTGTATCGCGCGCCCGTCGCGGGGCAGACCCATCCGCTCTCCGCACGCTCCAGCGGGCGGCCGGCCCGGCCGACCCAGCCGACCTGGCGCGCGGGGACCCCGACGACGATCGCGTGCGCCGGCACGTCCTTCGTCACCACGGCGCCCGCCGCGACGGTCGCCCACGCACCGATCCGTACCGGCGCCACGCACACGGCACGAGCGCCGATCGAGGCCCCGTCCTCGATCGTCACGCCGACCGCGTGCCAGTCGTCGGCGCTCTTGAGGGAACCGTCGGGGTTGACCGCGCGAGGGTAGGTGTCGTTCGTCAGCACGGCCGCAGGCCCGACGAAGACGCCGTCGCCGAGACGTGCGGGCTCGTACACCAGCGCGTAGTTCTGGATCTTGCAGTTCCGTCCGAGCTCGACGCCGGTGCCGAGGTAGGCGCCGCGCCCCACGACGCACGACTCGCCCAGGGTCGCGCCCTCCCTGACCTGCGCCAGGTGCCAGACCTGGCTCCCGTCGCCGATCACCGCGTCAGCGGCGACATCGGCGCTCGGTGCAATGCGTGTACTCATCCTCGCCTCTCGACGGTCCTGCCCCGACCGCGTCGGGCACCCCCGGAAGGCTACCCCGAGCAGACGGCCCGACGTGCGGGACCATGGACCCCAAAGCGAGCCCGCTACGACACGACGCTCCCCGCGGCGAGGGTCCCGTACGGCCGGACCTCGAGGAAGCCACCGGTACCGCTCCCGGCGTAGAGGAAGAGGCGCCCGTCGGGCATGATCCCGACCACGTCCGGGCGACCGTCCCCGTCGACGTCACCCGTGCCGACGAACCCGGCGAGCGACTGCCAGCCGTTCCCCACCGTCGTCGGCGCGGACAGGAGCGCCGCGCCGTTGCCGCGCCGGAGCTGGAGCCGGCCGGTCGAGGCCTCCCGGGTGAGCAGGTCAGGGGCACGACCGCTGGACCACAGCCCACCGGTCGCGATCCGGTCGACGCCGGACACGCCGGAGGCCAGCAGGGCCTTGGCGTGGAACCCGCCCTTGCCGTCCCCCGGGTAGAGCCAGATCTGACCCGTGGAACGGTTCAGCGCGATCAGCGACGGCCGGCCGTCCCCGACCCAGTTGCCCCCGGGGACCACCTGGTCGAACCCCTGCCATCCCGACCCCACGAGTCGACCCGTCGACGCGAACGCGCCTCCGCCCGTCCCCCGGTGCAGCATGAGCCGACCGTCTGCGTGCCGGAGGATCACGTCCGCCCTGCCGTCGCCGTCCCAGTCCCCCGGGCTCACGACCTCGACCACGGAGCCCGTGACGGGCACGCTCGTCGTGACCGGACGGTCGAAGCGCGCCACGCCGCGGAAGTCGTAGGAACGCATGCTCCCGGCCGTGGTGACGGCGACGAACGTCTGCCCGTTCCCCTGCCGGTACAGCGCGTGCACGGACCCGAACCCGTTCCAGCCGCTCCCGACGAGGGACCGGCCGCGGAAGGTGCCGTTGCCGTCACCCGGGTAGAGCCAGAGGTTCCCCGACCTGTCACGCGCGACGAGGTCCGCACGTCCGTCGTCGTTGACGTCACCCGCACCGACGAGCGCCGTCATGACGTGCCACCCGGTGCCCACGTGGGTCCGTCCGCGGAGGAAGTTCCCCGCGCCGTCGCTGCGGTACGTGTACAGGGAGCCTCCGGGGGTCTGGGCGACGACCGCCGGGTTGCCGTTCGCGAGGTCGCCGATGACCGCGATCCGCGAGAAGCCGTCCCACCCGGAGCCGATCGTCCGCCGCGCCTTGAACCCGCCCGACCCGTTCGAGGGATAGAGGTACAGCGCGCCGGACGACCGCGCGCGACCGAGGAGGTCTGGCCTGCCGTCGCCGTCCCAGTCGTGCCCGCCGACGACCTCGAGCCCGTTCCAACCGCTGCCGATCAACGAACGAGGCTTCCACCCGCTAGCGGAACGCGGGTAGAGCCACAGCTTGCCGGCATCGTCCACGAGCATCATGTCGGCGCGACCGTCACCGTCCCAGTCCCCGGGCGAGATGGTGCGGGCCGCGGGCCAGCCCGACCCGATCGTGGCAGGGGTGGCGAACCCTGACCCCGTCGTCGTCTGCAGGACGACCCTGCTGGACCCTCGGACGAGGAGATCGGCGTACGAGTCGCCGCCGAGGTCTCGACGATATATCCGCCCGGACGCCTCGCCCCGGAGCGCGGCGACGCGCGACCGGATCTCGGGCAGCCGGTCGTAGAGGTACCGGCCCGGGCAAGCCGTCTGCCCGACGTCCCGGTGCCCGAACACCGTCGGCCGCGTCACCCCACCCACGGAGGTCGTGGCGGCCGTCGTCACGCCGTGCAGGTCGAACTTCCACGCGATCACCTGAGCCACGGCGGAGACGACCGCACCGGGGACGGCAGCGACGTCGTAGTTGCCCATCACGGACACGCCGAACGCGACCGAGTTGTAGCCGGACGCGTGCGCGGCGACGATCGCGCGGTCGACCCCGCCCTTGCGACCCTCCCAGACGCGACCGTACTTGTCGACGAGGAAGTTGTACCCGATGTCCCCCCATCCGCGGGACTGCGCGTGGTACGTGTAGATCCCTCGGATCAGCGACGGCACCTGGCCGGCGGTGTACGAGTTCGTGCCGACGGTGTGGTGGACCGTCGCCGCCGTGATCCTGCCCGTCGCCGGTGTCCACGTGGCGATCGACTCGTCGGCCCCCCAGGCGACGCGCGAGTAGATCGTCGGCCGCGCGGCGGGTGACGACGCGATGGTGCCGACGGCCGCCTGGTCGAGCGCGGCCGCTCCCTGCACGTCCGACGGCGTCCAGGCCACGGACTCCACGTCCGCGGCGGACAGGTCCACGAAGTCGTCGTGACCCCGCGTGCCGGCCGCCCCGTCGGTCCCGCCGTCCTCCTCGACGGCCGCCCCGTCGGTCCCGCCGTCCTCCTCGACGGCCGCCCCGTCGTCCGCCTCGTCGACGACGGCGAGCCGGACGTCGCGGGGCCCGGCCCCGTCGTCGCGGACCGCCACCTCGACCGCGTCCACCACGCCCGCGAGGAACGGCTCCGTGCCGTCGCGCCCGACGACGCCGTCGTCCTCGGACGTGCGCTCGGTGGGCTCCGGGGAGACGTGCTGCCACTCGCTCCATCGGTCGCCGGTGCGGGTCCGGACCTCCACCGCGAGGGCGTCGGTCGCCGTCCCGTGCTCCCACGTGACCCCGACGACGGTGATCCCGGAGGCAGACCCCTGTGCGGTGAGGACCGTCCCCGACGGCTCGGGGGTCGTGGTCGTCGCCTCCTCCTCGTCATGGGGCACGACGAACGGCAGTGCCTCGGGCGAGGTCTGCTCCTCCTCCGTCAGCGTCGCGTCCCCGGCGGGGTCGTCCGCGAGGATCTCGTCCACCTGATCGGTGATCTCGGCGTCGGGGGTCAGCGGCGTCTCCTCGAGCCGCGCCGCACCTCCCTCGTCGGCCGGCGCGACGTCGGTGGTCGGCGGGGGAGCCTGCTCGGAGGCGACCGGTGCACCCCCTCCTGCCGCCACCGCCGGCCCCGAGAGCCCGGTGACCGCCGTGGCCAAAGCCACCATCCCCGCAATGCAGACCGTCCGTCCCCGCACCCTGCCACCCCCAGTGCTCCTCGCCGTGCCCCGTCGCTCGGTGCTCACGGCTGCCAGTATGTGCACGGCTTCACCCGATCCGCGCGAGTTGCGCACGTCTGCGCGTGTCCCCCGCAGGGCGGCAGAACTGTCACAATGGGGGCCATGCATCCGCCACAGACGCGTGGGCACGCGCCTGCCCGCGCCCCGGAGACCGCGGCTCCGGTCCCGGCTCCGATCGACGACGCCTGGCTCGTCATCCCCCTCTACAACGAGGGTTCGGTGATCGGTGACGTCGTGCGCGACGCCCTGCCGACGTTCCCGCACATCGTGTGCGTCGACGACGGCAGCTCCGACGACTCGATCGAGCAGGCGCGCGCGGCGGGAGCGATCGTGCTTCGCCACGCCGTGAACCTCGGCCAGGGCGCGGCACTGCAGACCGGCATCGAGTACGCGCGCGAGCAGCCCAGCGCGACGTACCTCGTGACGTTCGACGCGGACGGCCAGCACCAGGTCTCGGACGCCGTCGCCATGGTCGAGCTCGCGCGCTCGGAGGACGTCGCGATCGTCTTCGGGTCGCGCTTCCTCGACGAGCGCACCAAGCCCGGGCTGATCAAGCGGCTGGTCCTGCGCGCGGCCGTGTGGTTCACGAACGCCACGACCGGCCTCAAGCTCTCCGACGCGCACAACGGTCTGCGCGTGCTGCGTCGCGACGCCGCACTGGCGGTGGACATGAAGCAGGACCGCATGGCGCACGCGAGCGAGATCGTCGACCAGCTCGCCAAGAGCGGCCTGCCGTGGCGCGAGGCCCCGGTGCACGTCCTGTACACGGACTACTCGCGAGGAAAGGGCCAGTCCGTGTGGAACTCGGTCAACATCCTCGTCGACCTCATCTTCAAGTGAGCGGGGAGCCAGAACAGTGCTGATCCAGGTCATCCTCATCCTGGCGGTCGTCGTCGTGACCGTCATGCTCACCCGTTCGACCGCGAACGCCCGGCACCAGGCGATCCGGCGGCTCCTGCTCGCCGGGTTCGTCGTGGCCGCCGTGCTCGCGATCATCTTCCCGAACGTGCTGTCGATGCTCGCCAAGGCCGTGGGTGTCGGTCGAGGGACCGACCTCGTCCTCTACGCGCTCGTCATCGCCTTCGTCAGCTACATCGCCACGAGCCACCGGCGCTCCAACCAGCTCAGCCGCAAGATCACGCTGCTGACGCGCGAGCTGAGCCTCGCGGAGGCGCGCCTCGCCGCCGTCGACGAGTCGGTCGACCGGCTCGAGGAGACGACCGTCGGCGAGGCGCGCGCCGAGCAGTCCTGACCTGCACGAGCGCCCGTCAGCGACGGCGGGCGTCCGCCCGGTACGCGCCGCGGCGCAGCACCTCCGGCACGAGGCGGTAGCCGCCGCGCAGGACGGAGTTGCGGATCTCCTGGATCGTCGTGGTGAACCCGATGCCGTGCAGGCGGCGCTGGAGCTCCAGCTCGGACCGCAGGAGCTGCGACCCGCCCCGCCGCGCGTACGCGCCGGCGCCCACGCGATACAGGACCAAGGGCTCGGGGACGTTACGAGCCCGGGCCCCGTTCGCCAGCATCCGCGCGAACAACCAGTAGTCCTCCATCAGCGGCAGGTCCTCGTACCCGCCGACGGCAGCGACGGCCGAGCGGCGGTACACCACCGACGGATGGTTGAACGGTGAGCGGAACCGCGCAGCACGGTCGATCTCCTCGGCGCTCAGCGGCGGAACGCGGACGAGGCCGGCGCCGACGCCCGACGCCGGCTCGTCGGCCTCGAACTCCTCGATGGCCGACCCGACGATGTCGAGGCCGCCCTCGACCAGGGGTACCTGGACCGCGAACCGCTCGGGGCGGCTGACGTCGTCCGCGTCCTGGCGCGCGACGATCTCGTGGGCGCACTGCGCCAGGCCCTCCTCGAGCGCGACGGCGAGCCCACGGTTCCGCGGCAGCCGGACACGGCGCACGGGGACCGGGGACTCGCTCTCCAGCGTGTCGAGCGCGCGGTCCAGCGCCTGGCCGAGCGGGCCGTCCTCGACGACGACGACCTCGGTCGGGGCGAGCTCCTGCTCCGTCGTGACCGACGCGAAGGACCGGCGCAGGAACGCGACGTCGTCGCGGTGGTAGACCGGCAGGAGGACGGAGAAGGACGTCACCGCGCTCCCGCCGCCCCCGTGTCGACCGCCGCGACGGAACGAGCCTCGGGCCCGGCTCCGTCGAGGACCTGCGCGGACGGGCGGGGGCCGCGCAGCACGCCGTCCCGCAGTCCTCGCGCCCCGGCGCGCAGCAGCACGTCACGGCGCTCGCTCCGCAGGAACGTGCGGGCCCAGCGACGCGCGCTCGCCCCGCTGTACAGGAGCCGCTCGACGGGGTCGAGCGACGACGACCGGGTGATCATCCAGATCTTGTTGCGCACCTCGTAGTAGAAGCGTTCGCCGGGGTCGGCGTCGGTCGAGCCGAACGTCTTGGTGCGGTGCTCGACGACGGAGGCCGGGACGGAGAGCCCCGTCCCGCGCCGCAGCAGCCTCGCCGAGTACTCGAAGTCGTCGTTCCAGATGAAGTAGTCCGCGACCGGGAGCCCGTGGTGCCGCACGGCGCGTGCGTCCACGAGCATCGAGACGAACGACGACGACCGCACCGGCACGGCGCGCGCCGCCCGCGCGGCGGCGATCTCGGCCCCGGACGCCCCGGGACGGACCCGAGGAGTGTTCATCGGGTGGTCGCGTCCGTCGTGCCACACGACGCGGCTGCCCAGGAGCGCCACCGGGCCGGGGTACTCGTCCCGCGCCTCGAGGAGCGCCCGCAGCGCGTCCGGGGTGGGGATCGTGTCGTCGTCCATGAGCCAGACGAGGTCCGCGTCGAGGACGTCGACGGCGTGCGCGAGACCCACGGCGAAGCCGCCGGCGCCCCCCGTGTTCCGGCTCAGCCCGACGACCTCGGCACCGACCGGGTGCTCGGCGGCGACGACGGCAGAGTCGTCGTCGGAGCGGTTGTCGACGACGACCACCTGGTCGACGGGCCGCGTCTGCGCGGCGAGGGCGTCGAGCGCCTCGACCAGCAGGTCACGGCGGTTGTAGGCGACGACGACCGCGACGACGCGGGGGGCTTCGGACGCGGCACTCGGATCTGCTGGCACGGCGAGCAGGCTACCCGAGTCGCACGGGTACGACGTCTGCCCGAGTCGTGCCCGAGCGGCGCTCGGTCGCGATCTCCTCTCGCAGGACCTCGAGGATCCTGGCCGCCGAACCCGGCGCTCCGAGCAGCTCCACGACGTTCTCGCGCTGGCGGTCGAGCAGCGGGTCACCGTCGCGCAGGAGGGACTCGACGCACGCGCGAGCGGCCTCCGCGTCGCCGACCCGGTGGGTGCCCGCGACGACCTTCTCCCCGATGCCGGTGAACGGTCGGTGACCTTCGCGCTCGACGAAGACCACCGGTCGCTCGAAGACCTGGAACTCGATGAGCATGCTCAGGCCGTCGGTGACCATCACGTCCGAGGCCGCGAGGAGCGGGGCGTAGTACCCGCTCGTGAAGACGGCCGTGTTGTCGAGCCGCTCCCACCGCTCGAGCCAGTCGTCGAGCTGCTCCGGTCGGTACGGCGAGCGTGGCGTGGAGATGTACGGCACGAGAGCGGGGTGCGGCATCCACGTGATCTCGACCTCACCGGACTCCGCCCACCGGAGCATGTCCTCGGCCATCGCGGGGAACGCCCCGAATCGGGTCCAGCCGTCCCCGATCGAGTGGTGCGAGGACCAGACGACGCGGGGGCGACCCGCCGAGGTCCCCGCCACCGGCCACGCGGGCTCCGCCCGGCGCAGCTGGTCCGCCTTGGGGTGGCCGACGACGCGGAACCGGGCACCCCCGAGAAGGTTGTCGCGACGTGCCGCCTCCAGCATGTCGGCGTTCGCGCAGAACGCGAGCCACGCCGTCCGGTGCAGCTCGCTGTCGACCGCCGTGTTCCGCGTCGTCGCCGCCGGCACGTTCTCCACGAGGTTCATGGTCCCGTAGGAGACGATGCACTGGCGCGCATGGCTCAGTGCCGGTGTCGACAGCGCCGGGTCGATGTCCTTGTCCCACTGGGACTGCCGGAAGACGACGTCCGGCGCGAGGGTCTTCACGAGCCGGCCCACGTCGTCGACGCTGTCGACGGCGGCGCGGACGTGGCTCACGCCCCGCTCGGCAAGCCCTCGGTGGACGACGTCCTCGTCGCGGAGCGTCCCGCTGTCGGCGAAGTTGCGCGGCAACGAGACGACCACGGGATCGAAGTCGGGCGCCCTGCTCATGAGCAGGTAGAGCTCGTGGTAGCTGTCCCACGCCTCGATGTGGTGCACGAGGAATACCACCCTGGTCGTGGGGCGCTCGAGGGTCCCTCGGCGTGCGACGAGGTGGACGGAGTCGCGCACCGCGTCGAGCGCCTTGGTGAGCACCTTCTCCCGTGCCGCCCGGTCCTTCTCGGCGCGGGACAGGCTCTCGGAGAGGCGGGCCACCTCGCGGACGAGTCCGGCGAGCTCTGCCTCGTGCCGTTCGGAACGCGTGTACGCCGCCGACGTCGTCTCGTCGATGTGGACGATGCGGTGCGCGAGCGATCGCACGGTCCGCAGGTAGCTCCATGGCGCAGGCATACCGTCCTGACCTCACTCTCCGTCGAACTGGCCAGCATCGACAGCGTCCGATGTCGTGGACGCACAGTAGCCCACACAACTCCTCCACCCCGCACGCTCCCGGCCCGCGCCGTGGCCTCGCACGTGCCGCTTATGCTCGATGCCCGTGACGTCTCGTTCCCGTGCCCAGGCTCGCGCCGCGGCTGCCGACCGGCAGTCGCGCGGGCCGTCGCACGCGCGGGCGCTCCGCACGCACGGGGCCGCCCGGACGGTCGGCCTCGTGGCGACCGCGGTGCTCGCGTTCGGCGCGGTGGGCGGGGCGTCGGCGCTGTCGAACATCCAGGGCAACATCACCAGCTCGAACATCGACGGCCTGCTCACCGACCGGCCCGCGCAGCCCGACCCGACCGACCCCAACGCCGGCAAGCCGCTCAACATCCTCGTGATGGGCTCGGACGAGCGGGGAGGCGAGAACGGCCACGAGGTCGCGGGCGTGGAGGGCATGCGCTCGGACACGACGATCCTCGTGCACGTCTCCGCGGACCGCTCACGCGTCGAGATGGTCTCGATCCCGCGCGACTCGCGCGTCGACGTCCCGGCGTGCAAGACGACGAGCGGCCGGACGACCGCACCCGTGAGCACCCGCTTCAACGCCGCGTTCGCCAACGGCGCGACCGTCGGTGGCGACGTCGACTCGGCCGCCGCCTGCACGATCACCACCGTCGAGAGCCTCACCGACGTGTTCGTCGACGGGTTCGTCGTGGTCGACTTCGCCGGCTTCCAGAACATGGTCACGGCGATCGGCGGTGTTCCGATCTGCATCCCCGAGGCGATCGACTCGCCCAAGGCCGACCTCCGGCTCGAGGCGGGCATGCAGACCCTCGACGGCGCCCAGGCGCTCGGGTTCGCCCGCGCTCGCTACGGCGTGGGCGACGGGTCGGACCTCAGCCGCATCGGCCGCCAGCAGCAGCTCCTCGCCGCGACGGTGAACCAGGTGCTCTCGAAGAACGTCCTCTCGGACCTCGGCCAGATCTACGGGTTCGTCGACGCGGGCACCAAGTCGCTCACCATGAGCGACAACCTCTCGTCGATCCCGAGCCTCGCCGGGCTCGCCTTCAGCCTCAAGGGCGCGACCAGTGGCAACATCACCTTCATGACCGTTCCCAACGCGCCGGACCCCCAGGACCCCGACGCGAAGGTCGTCTGGACGTCAGAGGCCGACGAGCTCTGGGCGAAGGTGCGCGCCGACGAGCCGATCGTCGCGCCCGCACCCGCCGCCGACGAGACCGCAGGCGGGTCCGGCGACGCCGTCGAGGCCACCGAGCCGCCGTCCCAGGCCGGCGCGGACGCGCCGACGGACGACGCGTCGTCGGAGCCCGCCCCGGTGCAGACGAAGGAAGCCGGCAAGGAGGCGTTCTCCGCCGCCGACGAGACCGCCCAGTGCGGGTGACGCCATGACCGACCCGTCGCGCGACCCCCGGTCGCTCCCGCCCAGCTTCACGCCCCAGGGTGGCCGCGCCCCGCGGCCCTCGTCCGTCGACGACGCGATCGCGGTGGGCAACAGCGGACGCGCCCCGGCGCGATCCCGCCCCGCCGTGCCCGACGACGCCGTGCGCCTGGAACCGCGCATCAAGCGCCAGTCGTCCCGCGAGATCCCCGTGACCCCCGCGCGCAAGGGCACTCCCCCGCCGGCACCTCCCGCGCGCGCCTCCCGCCCGCGGGCGAGCGCCGCGGCGTCGGCGCTCCCTCCGTCGGTCGCCCCGTCCCGTCAGCCCCGCCAGGCGCCGGCGACGCCCCCGCGCGTCTCGTCGTCGCCCCACGCGGGCGCCCAGGCCGCGCCGGCGACGACGCGGAGCCGTCCGAGCGCCGCGCCCCGGCCGAGCAGCAGCCGGGCCGGGGGCGGGAGCGGGCGACCGCCGTCGGGCACGGGTGCGCCGCGGACCGGCGGGGGCGGCTTCCGCGTCCGCAAGGGTCGCGTCGTCGGGCTCGTGGCCTGCGTCGTGATCGTCGCGCTCCTGGCCTGGCCGGTCGGCCTGCTCATCTGGGCCAACGGCAAGATCCAGCACGTCGAGGCTCTCTCCGGCGCGCCCGGCACCCCCGGGAACACCTACCTCCTCGCCGGCTCGGACGCGCGCGGCGAGGGCATCAGCGAGGACGGCACCGAGGGCGCGCGCACGGACACGATCATGGTCCTGCACGCCCCGCCCAGCGGCCCGGTCGCGCTCATCAGCCTGCCGCGCGACACGTACGCGGAGATCCCCGGCAACGGCGCCAGCAAGCTCAACTCGGCGTACTCGTGGGGCGGCCCGCCCCTGCTCGTGCAGACCGTCGAGCAGCTCACCGGCCTCACGGTCGACCACTACGTCGAGGTCGGGTTCGGCGGGGTCGAGGGCATCGTCGATGCCGTCGGCGGCGTCGAGCTGTGCCTCGACTACGACGTGGACGACCCGAAGAGCGAGCTCGTCTGGACGGCGGGGTGCCACGTCGCCGACGGCCACACGGCGCTCGCGTTCTCGCGGATGCGCTACTCCGACCCGAAGGGCGACATCGGTCGCGCCGAGCGCCAGCGCCAGGTGATCGGCGCCATCAGCTCGAAGGCGGCGAACCCGAGCATCCTGTTCCGCCCCGGCGACCAGGTCTCGCTGCTGGACTCCGGCCTCGGGTCGCTCACGGTCGACCAGAGCACCGGCATCGTCGACCTCGGCAAGCTCGCCCTCGCGTTCCGCAAGGCCAACGGTCCTGAGGGCATCACCGGCACGCCGCCGATCTCGAACCCGGACTACCGCCCGGGCGGCAACGTCGGGTCGACCGTGCAGCTCGACCCCGAGACCGTGGGCCAGTTCTGGGTCGACGTCCGCGACGGCAACTTGCCCCCGGGGCAGGTCGGTGGGCTCCCGCAGTAACCAGCGACGAGATCGACCCGCAGGTCGTCAGGTAGGCCTTCAGGAGGTCGATCTGGGACGTACGGGCCGGTCTCGCGGACGGGCGGAGTCCTAGGCGTCCGCCCGCGAGGCCCGCAGGCGTGCACCCTTGGCGCGCGCCTGGTCACCGAGGTCCGCCTGGAAGGCGATCATCTGGTCCCGCAGGCGCGCGGCGTCGTCGTCCGTGCCGGCCGCGAGGATGCGCGCGGCGAGCAGTCCCGCGTTGCGCGCCCCGCCGACGGAGACCGTCGCGACGGGGACGCCCGCGGGCATCTGGACGATCGACAGGAGCGAGTCCATGCCGTCGAGGTGACGCAGGGGCACGGGGACGCCGATCACCGGCAGGGGCGTCACGGCGGCGAGCATGCCCGGCAGGTGGGCCGCACCCCCGGCGCCCGCGACGATCACGCGCAGGCCGCGCTCGGCGGCGGTGCGGCCGTAGTCGATCATCTCGACGGGCATGCGGTGTGCGGAGACGACGTCCACCTCGACCGGGACGCCGAACTCGGCGAGCGCGTCGGCCGCGGCCTCCATGACGGGCCAGTCGGAGTCCGACCCCATGACGATGCCGACGACAGGGTTCTCGCTCATGCTCGCTCCTCGTTCGGGGTGCCCTCGGGGTCCTCGCCCCGCAGGATCGCGGCCGCGGCCAGGGCCCGACGCCGGACCTCGTCCAGGTCGTCGCCGCTCACGTTCACGTGCCCGAGCTTGCGCCCGGGGCGCACGCCCTTGCCGTACAGGTTCACCTTCGCGTCGGGGAAGGTGGCGAGGACGGCGGGCAGGGCGTCGGTGAGCTCGACGAGCGTCGACCCCAGCACGTTCGCCATCACGGTCCAGGGCGCCGTGGCCGTCGTGTCGCCGAGCGGCAGGTCCAGCACCGCGCGCAGGTGCTGCTCGAACTGGCTCGTCACGGCGCCGTCGATGGTCCAGTGCCCGGAGTTGTGGGGGCGCATCGCGAGCTCGTTGACCAGCACGCGCGGCCCGTCCTCGCCCGCGACCTCGAACATCTCGACGGCGAGCACGCCCGTGACGCCGAGACCCTCGGCGATCCGGACCGCCGCGTCGCGCGCGCGCTCCGCCTCGGCGTCGGTGAGACCGGGCGCGGGCGCGATCACCTCGGCGCACACGCCGTCGCGCTGGATCGACTCGACCACGGGCCAGGTCCGGACCTCGCCCCGACCGTCGATCCCCCCGGAAGGACGGCGCGCCACGAGGACGGCCAGCTCGCGCGTGAAGGGCACCTTCTCCTCGACGAGCAGCTCGGGGCCGCCCGCGGCGGCCGCCTCGATCCACTCCGCGACCTGCTCGGGGCCGCCCTCGGCGACCGACACGACGCGCACCCCCTTGCCGTCGTACCCGCCGCGCGCCGTCTTCACCACGGCCTCTCCCCCGACCTCGGCGAGGAAGCCCGCGAGAGCCGCGCGGGCGGCGTCGGGCGCGGTGGGGAGCGCGGCCCAGCGCGGGCACGGCACGCCGAGCTCGGTCAGCCGCCGCCGCATGACGATCTTGTCCTGCGCGTGCACGAGCGCGTCGGGTCCGGGACGCACGGGCGTACCGTGCTCGAGGAGGTCCGTGAGCAGCGCGTTCGGGACGTGCTCGTGCTCGAAGGTCAGCACGTCCGCCGGGGTCGCACCCGCGGGGGCGATGAGGGAGCGGATCGCGGTCTCGTCGGACGCGACGCCCACGGGGGCGTCGACCACGACCTGGGCCGCGGACGAGTCCGGGGCCTCCACGAGCACGCGCAGGTGCACGCCGAGCTCTCCGGCCGCGGGGGCCATCATGCGCGCGAGCTGTCCTCCGCCGACCACGGCGATCACTGGGGCTGCCACGTGCACCCACCCTAGTGCCTGGGCGCCACGGGACCACGCCGGGACCGCGTACCGGGACGCCCGGGAGGTCGGCCGGCCCACCCCGGGGCGAACGACGGCACCCGGGCGACGCTCAGGAGCGCCCGGTAGCCTCGTGGGGTGACGAGCGACCTGGACCGCCGAGCGGAGGCGGACGCGGCGGCCCTGCCGCGCCGCGAGCGCGTCCTCGCCCGGGTGCGGGAGCTCGCGAAGTTCGGGTCCGTCGGCGCGGTCGCCTACGTGGTCGACCTGGGCCTGTTCAACCTGCTCAGCTTCGGACCGGGCGAGCTCCTCGGGCACAAGCCGCTCACCGCCAAGATCGTGTCCGTCACGGTCGCGACGCTCGTCGCGTGGGTCGGCAACCGGTACTGGACCTTCTCCGCACGCCGCACCCAGGCGCGCGGTCGCGAGCTCGCGGCCTTCGTCGTGGTCAACGTCGGTGGCATGCTCATCGCGGTCGGCTGCCTCGCGATCTCCACGTACGCGCTCGGCCTCACGTCGCCGCTCGCGAAGAACATCTCGGCGAACGTCGTCGGGCTCGCGCTCGGCACCGCGTTCCGCTACGTCGCCTACCGGCGCCTCGTGTTCACGGGCGACCGTGCGCAGGACGCCCCCACCGCGCCTCAGGACGCCGCAGCACGCTGACGGGCCCGGCGCAGCACGCGCGGCGGGACGTCAGCCGCGGCGGCGCCGACGCCGACCGTGCGCGGAGACCGCGACCCCCGTCGGCAGGACCACGCGCGGGTCCAGGCGCCGCGGCACACCCGCGAGGAAGAGCGCGAACACGGCCGGACGACGCTGCGCGAGCTCGAGCCGACCGCCGTCGGACGCCGCGAGGTCACGCGCGAGCGCGAGCCCCAGCCCGGTCCCGGCGCCGGAGGTCACCTCTCGCTCGAAGATGCGCGGCGCCAGGTCGTCGGGGACGCCGGCGCCCTCGTCCGACACCTCCGTGACGATCGCGCCGCTCGTGCCGGACGGACGGGCGCGGACCGTCGTCGTCCCGCCGCCGTGCTTGAGCGAGTTCTCGATGAGCGTCGCCAGGACCTGCGCGAGCGCCCCCGGCGTCGCGAGCACCTGGTACTCCGCGGGGACGTCGACGACGAGCTCGCGCCCCGCCTTGGCGAACGTCGGGACCCACTCCTCCTCCTGCTGGTGCACGACGTCGAGCAGGTTGACGGCCTCCGTCGTGCCGCCCTGGGCGCGACGCGAGGACGCCAGGAGGTCGTCGACGACGCCGACCAGGCGCTCGACCTGCTCGAGCGAGATCCGGGCCTCCTCCTGCACGGCAGGGTCGTCCGAGGCCATCGAGATCTCCTCGAGCCGCATGCTGAGCGCGGTGAGCGGCGTGCGGAGCTGGTGGGAGGCGTCCGCGGCGAACTGGCGTTCTGCGGCGAGGCGACCCGCGAGGCGGTCGGAGCTGCGGGCCAGCTCGGCGGCGACGAGGTCGATCTCCTCGACCCCCGACGGCTCGAGGCGCGGGCGCACCTGTCCCGAGCCGAGCTGCTCGGCGGAGGCCGCGAGGTAGACGAGGGGCGCGGCGATGCGGTTGGCCTGCCACACCGCCATGCCGATGCCCGCGGCGAACGCGACGATGGCCGCAGCCACGACGAGGAGCACCACCTGTGCCGCCTGGAGGTACGCGTCCCAGTACGAGACGGTGAGCGTGACGAGCGCACCCGACTCGGAGTGCAGGGGCTGCTCGATCCCACGTCCGGTGACCTCCGGGCCCGCCGTGAGCACGGTGCCGTCGGGCAGCGTGACGTAGACCTGGGCCGGCGGGTCGCTCGCGCGGGGCTGGACCGCGTCCTCGATGACGTAGTCCGGGATCTCGTCGCCGGCGGCGAGCCGGGCGTCGATCGACCGGGCGAGGCGCTCGACGCGCGACGTGACGTCGTCGACCTCGCCCTGGAGCACGAACCGCGCGCCGTAGAAGGCCAACGGGAACCCGAGGAGGATGACGGCCACGGCCACGGCCGCCACCGTCGCCTGCAGCATCCGACGCCGCACGCTGCTCCTCGCTCCCGTGTCCTCGTCCCCTGGTCGGGGTCGGTCAGCTCTCGCCGGTCTCGAAACGGAAGCCGAGACCGCGCACGGTCGAGATGTAGCGCGGCGCGTTCGCGTCGTCGCCGAGCTTGCGGCGCAGCCACGACACGTGCATGTCGAGCGTCTTGGTCGAGCCGACCGGCTCGGAGCCCCACACGTCGCGCATGAGGGCGTCGCGCACGACGACCGAGCCCGCGCTGGCCACGAGCACGCGGAGCAGCTCGAACTCCTTGGTGGTCAGGTGCAGCTCGCGCTCGCCCTGGAACGCGCGGTGCGCGGAGACGTCGATGCGCACGTCCTGCGCGGCGAGCTCCTCCTCGTCCACCTGCTCGCCGTGCGAGCGGCGCAGGAGCGCCCGCACCCGGGCGAGCAGCTCGGCGAGCCGGAACGGCTTCGTGACGTAGTCGTCGGCACCGGCGTCCAGGCCCACGACGAGGTCCACCTCGTCGGCCCGGGCGGTGAGCACGAGCACCGGCGTGGTGAGACCCTTGTGACGGATCTCGCGCGCGACGTCGAGGCCGTCCATGTCCGGAAGGCCCAGATCGAGTACCACGATGTCCGCACCGCTCGCAGAGTCGATCGCCCCTTGACCAGTTCCTTGGACGACGACGTTGTAACCCTCACGTGTCAGTGCGCGCGCCAAAGGTTCGGCAATCGCCGGGTCGTCCTCCGCTAGCAGTACGTGGGTCATTCGCTCATGCTAGGGCATCAGTACGACTTCGGTCCCATCGTGTCCCGTGATCTCTGCGACCGTGGTGGGACGCCCCGCGACCGCCCCCTGCCTAGGCTTTGAGGCATGGGATGGTACGAGCGCCTCGGGCAGTGGTCCGACGAGCACCGGTTCGGTGTGGACCTCACCGTCACGCTCGTCCTCGCGGTCGTGTTCGTGCCCGCGTCCGCGGCGTTCACGTCGATGGGCGGGGGCGGTGGCGGCACGAGCGGCGGGTGGGCCGCCTTCTGGGCGCTGCTCCTCCTCGCCCCGCTGCCCTGGCGCCGCTCCCGCCCGCTCGCGTCGGCGATCACGGTGTACTCCGTCGCGCTCGTGCACCTGCTGGCGGGCTACCTCGTGATCTTCCCCGCCGACTTCGCGGTGCTCGTCGCGCTCTACTCCGTCACGGTCTACGGGCCCCGCTGGGCGCACCGGACGGCCATCGTGTCCTCCCTCGTCGGGGCCGTCGTCCTCGGGATCGCGCTCGGCCTGCTGTCCGGACGCCTCACCGACCTCGCGACGATGGTCTTCTTCACGTCCGCGTTCGGCGGCATGACCTTCCTCGCGGTGTGGGCGTTCGGCCTCGTGCGCCGCTCCCGGCGCGAGACGATCGCCGCGCTCGTCGACCGCGCGGAACGGCTCGAGGTCGAGCGCGACCAGCAGGCGCAGATCGCGACCGCCGCCGAGCGGGCCCGCATCGCGCGCGAGATGCACGACATCGTCGCCCACTCCCTCTCCGTCGTCATCGCCCAGGCCGACGGCGGCCGCTACGCCGCCGCCCACGACCCCGAGGCCGCGACGCGCGCGCTCGCGACCGTGTCCGAGACCGGCCGCGCGGCGTTGGCCGACATGCGCCGGCTCCTCGGCGTCCTCCGCTCGGAGCCGCCGCGCGTCGTCGTGCCCCCGGGCGCCGCCGTCGGGCCGGCCGGGACGCTCGCGCTGCCGTCGGGACGCGGCCCGGCGGGAACACCGCCCGACGGCTCGCCGTACGGGCCTACCGCACCGGGGCACCCTGCGCCCGCGAGCGCCGCGACGGCCGCGCTCGAGCGCGCCCCCCAGCCGGACACCGCCGACCTCGAGACGCTCGTCGCGCAGGTGCGCGACAGCGGGATGCGGGTGTCGTTCGTCCGCGTCGGCCAGGCGCGCCCGCTGCCGCCCGGGGCGGGGCTCACGGTCTACCGCGTGTGCCAGGAGGCACTGACCAACGTGCTCAAGCACGCCGGACCCGACCCGGAGGTCACGGTCGTCGTGCGGTGGGGCGTCGCGACCCTGGACCTCGAGGTCGAGGACGACGGGCGGGGCGCGTCGACGTCCGCCGCGGCGCGCCAGGACGCCCGGCCCGGCGGCTACGGCGTGCTGGGCATGCGCGAGCGCGCCGCGCTCTTCGGTGGGTCCGTGCAGGTCGGTCCGCGTCCCGGCGGCGGCTTCCGCGTGCACCTGCGCATCCCCGTGCCCGCCCTGCCGGGCGCCGCGCCCGCTCCGGGCGTCGTCCCCCGGCCTCCGGGACAGCCCGTCCCTGCACCGCCGCCCGCGCCGTCGGGCAGGATGGCTCCGGGCCGCCCGTCCGCCGTGACGCCCCCGCTTCCACCACCGCCGGTCGGGGCCGACTCCTCGAACCCGGCCCTCGACCGACCGACCGACAGGACATCATGACCGACGCCTTCCCCGTCCCCGACGGGGCGTACGCCGCAGACCCGCTCGAGCCCCTCGAGCCCGTGCGCATCGCGCTCGTCGACGACCAGCAGCTCGTGCGCGCGGGCTTCCGCATGGTCATCGACTCGCAGCCGGACCTCACCGTCGCGGTCGAGGCGGGCGACGGGCTCCAGGCCCTGCGTCTGCTCGCCGACCACCCGGTCGACGTCGTGCTCATGGACGTCCGCATGCCGCACCTCGACGGGCTCCAGACCACGGCCCGGCTCACGGCGGCGGCGGCCGACGGCGGGCACGCGCCCAAGGTCATCGTCCTCACCACGTTCGACCTCGACGAGTACGTGCTCGAGGCCATCCGGTCCGGCGCGAGCGGGTTCCTGCTGAAGGACGCGCCGCCCGAGGAGATGCTCGCGGCGATCCGCACGGTGCACCGCGGCGACGCCGTGATCGCGCCGTCGTCCACCCGGCGCCTGCTCGAGCACCTGGTGACGGCCCTGCCTGCCGAGCAGGCCGACGACTCCCCCGCGCACGCCGCCGTCGAGGGCCTCACCGAGCGTGAGCGCGAGGTCCTCGTCCTCATGGCGCGCGGCAGGTCCAACACCGAGATCGCGAGCGACCTGTTCGTCGCCGAGGCGACGGTCAAGACCCACGTCGGCCGCATCCTCGCCAAGCTCGGCGCGCGCGACCGCGTCCAGGCCGTCGTCACGGCCTACGAGACGGGCCTGGTCCGCCCGGGCGCCTGACCTCCGTCCGTCCCGACGGCGCCCCACCGGTCCCCGGACCCGTGGGGCGCCGTCGTGTCAGCCCTCGGCACCAGGGCTCTACGACCACGGGATGACCCGCCTCCTGTGCAGGACCCGACCCTCGCCGGACGCGGCCGGCCGGGCCCGGTCCGTAGCGTCGTCCACGATCCCCGGCGCACGCCTCCGACCCCGATCGGTCCGAGCGCGCGACGGACCCGACGACGAACCTCGACGACGTACCCAGGAGATGACGTGGACACGACCGTGTACCGCCCCACCGACCCCGCCCCCGCCGGCCCGCCCGCGGTCCGGGCCCGCTCGCTGCGCAAGACCTACGGCACGGGCGAGGCGGCGGTGCACGCGCTCGACGGCGTGGACGTGGACTTCGAGCGCGGCCACTTCACGGCCATCATGGGACCGTCGGGCTCGGGCAAGTCGACGCTCATGCACCTGCTCGCGGGACTGGACACCGCGACGAGCGGGCACGCCTTCATCGGCGACACCGAGGTCACGGGCCTGAACGACAACGCGCTCACGCAGCTGCGCCGCGACCGGGTGGGCTTCGTGTTCCAGTCGTTCAACCTGCTGCCGATGTTCACGGCGGAGCAGAACATCACGCTGCCCGTCGAGCTCGCGAGCGGCAAGGTCGACCGCGCGTGGTTCGACACGCTGGTGCGCACGCTCGGCCTCGAGGCGCGCCTCAGCCACCGCCCGAGCGAGCTGTCCGGCGGGCAGCAGCAGCGCGTCGCCATCGCGCGCGCCCTCATCGCCGGGCCGGAGGTCGTCTTCGCCGACGAGCCGACGGGCAACCTCGACTCGCGCTCGGGCGCGGAGGTGCTGAGCTTCCTGCGCCGGTCGGTCCGCGAGCTCGGCCGCACGATCATCATGGTCACGCACGACCCGACGGCCGCCGCCTACGCGGACCGCGTCGTGCTCATCGCCGACGGGCGGATCGCCGGTGACATCAGCGACCCGACGCCCGAGTCGGTGCTCGCCGGGCTCGACGCCCTGCGCACGATCGAGGCGCCGGGCGCCGACGGCTCCGCCCCGACCGCGTCGCAGGCGGTGCGCGCCTGATGCTCCGCCTCACCCTGGCGCAGATGCGCCGCAGCATCGGCCGCCTCGTCGCGGCCGGCGTCGCGATCGTCATCGGGACGGCGTTCGTCACGGCGACCCTGATCGCGGGCACCGTCATCACCCAGACCACGAACGACTCGATCGCCGCGCAGTTCGCGGACGCGGACCTCGTCGTCTCCGCGCCGAGCGACCTCACGGCGTCCGACGTGGACGCCCTGCGCTCGGTCGCGGGCGTCGACGCGGTGGACGCGGTCCAGTTCACCTACCTCGACCTCTCCCACGGCGCGAAGCGCGTGTTCCAGCTCGGCGTCCCCGCGCCCTCCGACCCCCGCTTCGAGGCGCTGGAGGTCGTCGAGGGCTCGATGCCGACGGCGCCCGGCCAGCTCTCCCTCCCGACCGCCGTCGCCGAGCGCCTGGGCGTCGGCATCGGCGACACCGTCACGAGCTCGCGCAACGTGTGGGACGCCTCCGCGCCCGACGGCGGCGACTACGAGGAGGTCCGTGACGCGCTGACCGTCGTCGGGACGACCGACGACCCGTACGGCGCGTACGCCCAGATGGGCGGGGCCGTCGTCGTGACGGCCGAGGACGTGGCCGCGTGGCAGGCCGCGCAGGCGATGCCCGACGACCCCGAGCGCACCTATTCCGCCGCGATGGTGGGACTCGCCCCGGGCACCGACCTCGAGACGGCGCGCGCGGCCCTCGTCGCCGCGTCGCCGGACGAGGCCGAGGCCGTCACGCCCGACGAGCACGCCCAGGCGCAGGCCCAGAAGATGACGGGCGGCCAGGACGTCTTCACGTACGTCATCCTCGGCTTCGCCGCCGTCGCGCTGCTCGTCGCGGCGCTCGTCATCGCGAACACGTTCCAGGTGCTCGTCGCGCAGCGCACGCGCACCCTGGCCCTCCTGCGCGCCGTCGGCGCGAACCGCTCGCAGCTCGCCCGGTCGGTCCTGACCGAGGCGACGATCCTCGGCGTCCTGTCCTCCGTGGGCGGCATCCTGCTCGGCTGCCTGCTCACCCAGGTCGCGCTCCTGGTGGCCCGCGGTGCCGACCTGGGCGTGCCGATCCCGGCGACCATCACGGTGACGCCCGCGGTCGTGCTCGTGCCGCTGCTCGTGGGAACCCTCGTGACGGTCGTCGCGTCGTTCGCCCCGGCGCGCGCCGCCACGCGCGTCGCGCCGCTCGAGGCGCTGCGCCCGGCCGACGCGCCGAGCCTGACGCGCGGCGGGGGTCGCGCGCGCCTGGTGATCGCGACCCTGCTCACCCTCGGGGGCCTCGCCGTCCTCGGCGGCGGGATCTGGCTCGGCAGCACCGGCAGCCCCGAGGCCGGCCTCCTCGCCGGGGTCGCGGGCGGCGCCCTGTCGTTCGTCGGCGTCCTCGTCGGCGCCGTGTACTGGCTGCCGGGCGTCGTGTCGTTCGTGGGCCGCCTGCTCGCCGGCACCGGGTCGACGGCGCGGCTCGCCACCGCGAACACGCTGCGCAACCCGCGCCGCACCACGGCGACGAGCACCGCGCTGCTCATCGGCGTCACGCTCGTCGCGATGATGTCGACCGGCGCCGCGAGCGCCCGTACGTCGCTCGACGCCGCGCTCGACGACCAGTACCCGGTCGACGTCCTCGTCGCGACGGACGCCTACGGGTCGACCGAGGACGCGGTGCCGAGCGACGTGGTGCGCGCCGTCTCGGGGACGGAGGGCGTCTCCCGCGTCGTCGAGCTCTCCGCGGCGACGGTCACGCTGCTCGACGGCGTCGAGATGACGATGCACGGCGTCGACCCGGACCAGGCGCGTGCCGTCGTGCGCTCGCCCGACGTGCTCGCGGCGTTCGCCCCGGGCACGGTCATGGTCCCCGAGGCCGACGCCGAGTCCTGGGACGTCGCCGAGGGCGACACGCTCGAGCTCACCGGGCCGGACGGGGCGACCCTCGAGCTGACGGCCCACGTCGGCGCCATCGGGGACGGCTGGCTCCTCGACGCGGACGACGCGAAGACCCTGGCCCCGGACGCCCTCGTGTCCCGGCTGTGGGTCGGGCTCGACGACACGGGCGACGCGACGCAGGTCGTGCCTGCGATCCAGGACGCGATCGTCGAGTCGGACACGCCGGTGGAGGTGGCCGGCATCGCCGTCGAGCGCGCGGCGATGCAGAGCGTCATCGACACGATCCTCGGGGTCATCGTGGGCCTGCTCGCGGTCGCCGTCGTCATCGCGCTCATCGGTGTGGCGAACACGCTGTCGCTCTCGGTCATCGAGCGGCGACGCGAGTCGGCGACGCTGCGCGCGATCGGCCTCAGCCGGGCGCAGCTGCGGTGGATGCTCGCGATCGAGGGCATGCTCATCGCGGGCGTCGGCGCGGTCCTCGGCATCGTGCTGGGCGTCCTCTACGGCTGGGCCGGTGCGGCGACGGCGCTGAGCGTCATGGGCGACGTGTCGCTCGCGGTGCCGTGGCGGGACGTCGCGCTCGTGCTCGTCGTCGCGCTCGTGGCGGGGCTCGTCGCGTCCGTCGTGCCCGGCCGGACGGCGGCCCGCACGTCGCCCGTCGCGGCGCTCGCCGTGGACTGAGCCGCGGCTCGTCGGGCCTGACGGTCGACGCGCGCCCCTGTGGACGGACCTCCGTCCACAGGGGCGCGCTCGTTCCCGGGCGCGGAGGTCGCGGTGTCGGGCACCATCGCCACGTGCCGCCCGCTCCCGCCTCCGTCATCGACCTCGCGTCGCTCGCGCCCGAGCGCGCCGTGACCCGGGACGAGGCGTGGCTGCGCGTCACGGTGCACCCGGCCACGGACGTCCTGCTCCCGGCCGGGGCGCGTCTGGGCGACCTGCGCGCCGGTCTCGCCGAGCTCGTGTGCCGCCCGGAGCTGCGCACCGCCGCCCTGCTGGTGGACGGCGTCCCGGTCGACGACGACCAGCGCTGCGGGACCCGCCCTCTGCTCCCCGGGGCGACGGTCGCCGTCGAGCCCGCGGGCGGGAGGCGGGCCGCCGCGGCGGCCCGCCCCGACGCCGCGCTCGCCGCCCCGCTCCACGTCGCCGTCCTCGCCGGCGGGGACGCGGGGCGGCTCGTCGCCGTCCCGGACGGCGCCGGCCGCACCCAGGTCGACGCGCTCGACGTCCGCCGCCGCGTCACGCGCCGCGGCACGCGGGTCCGCGTCCGCACGCCGCGCGGCACCCGGCGTGTGCCCGACGACGCGGCGGTCCTCGTCGCACGGCCCGCCCGGGCCGGCCGCCGGGTCGCGTCGTGGCGCACGGTCCGCTGGCGCACGGGCGACGCCCTCGCGACGCCCCACGGCGTCTACGCCCTGCGACCGCGCCCCGTCCTCGTGCACGGACCCCGCACCGGCCCCGTCGACCCGGGGTCCGCCGACGCGTCGCCAGGTCGGCCGAGCGCCGGCCACCTCGCGACCGCGGCCGTGCCCGCGGTCGCGTCGCTCACCCTCGCCGTGACGTTCCGCCAGCCGCTGTACGCGCTGCTCGCCCTCGCCGGGCCACTGGCGCTCCTGATCCCCGCGCTCGTCGAGGCCCGCCGACGCCGCGTGACCCGTCGGGGCGGCGGGGGTCCGGGGTCCGGCGCTGGGCGTCCGGCGGGTGACGGGGGTGCGCGGGCGACGACGCCCGTCGACCCGCTGCACCCTCGGCCCGCGGACGCACTCACCTGGGCGACGCTCGCCCGGCTCGCACCAGTCGCCGCGCCGCCCGGTGGGGCTCCGTCGGGCCCGGGCGCCGACCCGAGCGCCGCCGCGGTCGCACCCGTCGCGCCCGTGCGGCTCCCCGACGGCTGCGTCGCCGTCGTCGGTCCCCGCGCCCTCGCGCTCGCCGCCGCACGGGCCGTGCTCGGAGAGCTCCTGTCGACGGGCGCCGTGCCGACCTTCTGGCACCCGCCGCACGCCGCAGCCGACTGGGCCTGGTGCCGCTGGCTCCCATGGGCGCGCGCCGTCGCCACGCTGGACACCGCACCACCGCCGACCGGCCGCGCCGCGGTCCTCGTCGTCGACGGGGCACCCTCCGCGGGCGAGCTCGCCCGGGCCTGGGAGCGGTTCGGGGCTGCGGGGACCGACCTGCTCCTCGTGCTCGCCGACGCGGCGCGCGTCCCGGCATGGTGCCGGACGGTCGTGGACGTCGCCGGCCCGACGGTGGTGGTCACCGGCCCGGACGACGCACGCACCGTGCGCGAGCACGTCGGAGCGAGCGAGGAGTGGGCCGCCGCGCTCGCCCGTCGGATCGCCGCGGCGGACCACCTCGGCCGGCTGGACGGCACCGACCCTGCCGGGCACGACCCCGGCGACCCGACCTCGCCGTCGCTGCCGCCGGACGTCGCGCTCGGCGAGCTCCTCGGCCTGCCGAGCGGGCCGGACGACCTCACGGCGTGGGTCGACGCCCGGTGGCAGGACGCGGCGCGGCGCGACGGGACCGGCCTGCGGGTCGTGCTGGGCGTCGGGTCCGGGGGCGTGCCGGTGACGGTGGACCTCGTCTGCGACGGCCCGCACGTGCTCGTCGCCGGGACAACCGGCGCGGGCAAGTCGGAGCTCCTCCAGACGCTCGTCACGGGACTCGCGCTCGGGCGGTCGCCCGCGGAGCTGTCGATCGCGCTCGTCGACTTCAAGGGCGGCACGAGCTTCGGGGCGTGCGGGCTCCTGCCGCACGTCGTGGGTACGGTGACCGACCTCGACCCGGGTCTCGCCGGCCGCGCGCTCGCCGGGCTGCGGTCCGAGCTGCGCCGGCGTGAGCGCGTGCTCGCCGCGGCGGGCGCGACCAGCCTCGACGAGCTCCCTCGAGGGTGCTTGCCGCGCCTCGTCGTCGTGGTCGACGAGTTCCGGGCGCTGGCCGACGACCTGCCCGACCTGCTGCCCGGACTGCTGCGCGTGGCCGCCCAGGGCCGCTCCCTCGGCGTGCACCTCGTCCTGGCGACGCAGCGGCCCGCCGGGGCAGTGAGCCCCGACGTGCGGGCCAACATCACGCTGCGCCTCGCCCTGCGGGTGGTCGACGTCGCCGACTCGCGCGACGTCGTCGAGTCGCCGCTCGCTGCGCTCGTCCCGGCGTCGGCACCGGGTCGGCTCGTCCTGCGCCGGGGTGCCGAACCGCCGCTCGCGGTGCAGTGCGCCCGGGCCGGGGCGCCGGCGCGAGCCCGGGCGTCGGGTGCGCGCGGCGCTCCCCCGTGGGGCGTCGCACGAGGGCTGGTCGGTGCTGCCCCCGCGGACGGCGACGGCCCCGCGGCCGGCGCTGGAGCACCCCGGCCCCCTGTCGACCGGCTTCCCCGGATCGTGGCTGCGGCCCGCGACGTCGCGGAGCGCGCCGGCCTGCGCCCGGCGCCGCCGCCGTGGCTGCCCGCCCTGCCCGACCGGGTCGGGCAGGACGACCTTGCCGACCTCGCGCGCGCGGCCGGCACCGCGGCGCACGACGGCGAGCTCGAGACCGACGGCAGGCTCGGGGCTGCCGGCTCGTCGGGCGACGCTGCGCACCCCGGCGATGGTCGGGCCGGCTCCGAGGTTGGCGCGGTGCGCGCCGGGGTCGCGGGGCTGCCCGTCGCGCTCGGCGACGTCCCCGACCTGCAACGCCGGACCGTCGTCCGGTGGGACCCCCGCGACGGGCACCTCGCAGTGCTGGGCCGCGCACGCTCGGGCCGGACGACGACGCTGCGCACCGTGGCCCTGGCCGCCCTCGCGCGCGGGTGGGCGATCCACGCCGTCGGGTCGGGGCTCGCCGACCTCGCGACCCGCCCCGGCGCGGGGACGGTCGTCGACCGCGACGACCCGCGCCGCCTCGTCCGACTCCTGCGGCTGCTCGCCGGTCACGACGACGGCCAGGGGCGCCCCCCGGGGACCGACACCGCCACCGACAGGGTGCTCCTGCTCGTGGACGACGTCGAGGCCGTCCGGACGACCCTCGCAGGAGTAGCGGGCGGGACCGGCACCGACGCACTCACGGACGTGCTCTCCGGCCCTGTCGCGGTCGCCGTGGCAGGTGGCGGCCCGACGCTCGCGGGGCTGTCGTCGCTGGTCGGGGTACGCGCGGTCATGGTGTCGCGCGACCGCCACGACGACGTGGCGCTGGGCGCGCCCTCCCCGCTCGCCGGACGGGGCGGCCCGCCGGGGAGGGCCGTCTGGCTCGGCCCCGCCGAGCCGGTCCTGTGCCAGGTCGCCCTCCCGGCGCAACCTCCGTCAGGGCCCGCTCCCGGCAGGTCGAGGCGCCCGGCCGCCGCCCTCGGGTCGGGCGCGCCGGACCGAGACGCGCGGCCCGGTGCGTTCCGCCTCCTGCCGCTGCCCGCGCAGGTCGTCGCCGCCGACCTCGCCACCCCGGGTCCACGCCGCGCGGCGGACGGTACGGACGCCGCCCCGCCCGGTCCGTGCCGCGCGGCGGACCGCACGCACCGCGCGCCGGCCGGTTCGCTGCTCGCGTCGGAGGCGCTCCACGTCCCGGTGGGACGGGGCGGCGACGCCGCCGCCACGGTCACGCTGGACGTGTCGGGCGGAGCGCTCGTCGTCGGCCCCCCGGGATCGGGGCGCACGAGCGCACTGGCCCTCCTCGCGCGGCACGTCGCGCGCGCGGGCGTCCTGCGTGCGGTCGTCACCCGCGACGACGCGCTCGCCGAAGCCGCACTGGCCGGGACGCGCGTGGTCCGCCGGTACGCGCCGGCCGACGTCGGCGCGCTCCTCGACGCCGTCGCCGCCGGCACGCGCGCGTCCGGGCAGGAGGACGGGCGCGAGAACGGTCCGTCGGGACCGCCCGACGTGGTCGTGGTCGACGATCTGGACGTGCTCGTCCAGCTCTGCGTGGTCGAGGCCGAACGGCTCGCGACCGCCTGCCGGGACGGCCTCGTGCTCCTCGCGTCCGCCACGACCGGCGGCGCCGCGTCGGCGCTGCGCGGCCCGCTCGCGGACCTGCGCGGCGTGCGCGCCGGCGTCGTCCTCGCGCCCGGTGAGCGCGGCAGCACCGAGGTGTTCGGTCGTGGCCTCGAGCTGCTCGCCGAGCCGGGACGGCCGCGGCCCGGCCGCGGGGTGCTCGTCCAGGGTGCCCGGCTCACCCCGGTGCAGCTCGCGCTGCCCTCCGTGGGCGGTCGAGGATCAGGGACGTCCGCGCAGCCAGGGCGTCAGTCGTGACGTACCCGGTGTCCAGGCGCCAGGCACGGCCCAGGAGTCAGGCCGCGGCCCGGGAGTCACGGGTCGTGGCCTCGACGACCGGCCGCAGCATGAGCAGGACGAAGACCACCACGGCGAGCACGAGCGCGGCGACGACCCACGGCGTGACGCCCACCTGGAGCGAGCTGATCGCCACGACGGCCTGGAGGATCTGCCAGGTCGCGACCGGCGACCGCGCCCACCGCTGCCCGCGCAGCAGGCCGCGCAGGCTCGCGGCCAGCACCGCGGCGACGCCCAGCGCGAAGACGACGAGGAACATGCTGACCCCGACCGACTGCGAGCCGCCGCGCACGAGCTCGACGAGGAGGAGGACGGCGCCGACGACCAGGACCGCGACCTCGATCCCGACCCCGACGAGGAGCGCGGTCAGCGCCGGAGGGCGCGACGCTGCGCCAGGCGCCGGGTCGGGCGTCGGAGGCTGCTCGGGCGGCTGTCCGGAGGGCTTGCGGGGAGGCACGATCACCCAGCGTACGCGCCGACCTGCGGCTTCACACCCGTGTGACGAAGACCTCACGATTCATGCGACGGAAACTTTCTCGTAACCCCTTGTGCTGCGCTTCACGAGGTGTGAACCTGGTTCAAGCATCAATCACCCCCGCCTCGAGCCCTGGTCCAGGCAGCCCCCTGCCGGGCATCACCGCGACGAGTCATCACCTCGCGACCAGGCTCCCCTCTGCCAAGGAGACGACGATCATGGACTGGCGCCACCGCGCAGCCTGCCTCGACGAAGACCCCGAGCTCTTCTTCCCCATCGGCAACACCGGACCGGCGCTCCTCCAGATCGAGGAGGCGAAGGCCGTGTGCCGTCGCTGCGACGTCGTCGACACGTGCCTCAAGTGGGCCATCGAGTCCGGGCAGGACGCGGGCGTCTGGGGCGGCCTCTCCGAGGACGAGCGCCGCGCCCTCAAGCGCCGCACCGCCCGCGCGCGCCGCGCCGGCTGAACACGCTCCGCCCGCACGGGCGTCGAGCAGCACGTCGACGACGGGCCGTCACCCTCGGGGGTGGCGGCCCGTCGTCGTACCAGGCAGTCGATCCAGACGGTCGCGCCGGGACCCGAGGGCTCAGCCCTGCCGGTTGCCGTCGCGCAGGACGAGGGCGAGCACGACCTGCGTGCCCCCGCCGGGTCGCGGGGACCACTCGATGCTGCCGCCCAGCTCGTTCGTGACGAGCGTGCGCACGATCTGCGTCCCCAGGCCGCTCTTCGCAGCCTTGCCCGCCCGGGCGACGTCGCCGTCGGGCATGCCGACGCCGTCGTCCGCGACCACGATGCGCAGTGCGGAGCCCTCGCGCTCGACCGCGACCTCGACGGTCCCGGTGTCCTGCTTCGCGAGGCCGTGCTCGACCGCGTTGGTGACGAGCTCGGTGAGGATGAGCGCGAGCGGGGTCGCGTCCTCGGCGGGCACGAGGCCGAAGCTCCCGGTGCGGACGGTACGCACGCTCGTGTCCGCGGACGCGACGTCGGCGGCGAGGCGCAGGGCCCGGCCCACCATGTCGTCGAACTCGACCTCCTCGTCGAGGGTCTGCGACAGGCTCTCGTGCACCAGCGCGATCGTCGCGACGCGACGCATGGCCTCCTCGAGGGCGGCGCGCGCCTCGGGGACGTCCATGCGGCGCGCCTGGAGACGCAGGAGCGCGGCGACGGTCTGGAGGTTGTTCTTCACGCGGTGGTGGATCTCGCGGATCGTCGCGTCCTTGGTGATGAGCTCACGCTCGCGCCGCCGCAGCTCCGACACGTCGCGGCACAGCAGGACGGCGCCGATGCGCTGGCCCGACTCCGTGAGCGGCAACGCGCGCAGCGAGAGCGCGACGCGCTGCGCCTCGATCTCCGTGCGCCACGGGGCGCGGCCCATGACGACGAGCGGGAGCGACTCGTCGACGGGGGTCTGGTGCTCGATGAGGTCGGCCGTGACCTCGGCGAGCGACCGTCCGACGAGCGGCCCGATGACGCCGAGCCGGTGGAAGCAGCTCAGCGCGTTGGGGCTCGCGTAGAGCACCTCGCCCTCGGAGTTGAGGCGGATGAGGCCGTCGCCGACGCGCGGGGCGCCGCGACGCGGTCCCGTCGCCGCGTTGGGGAAGGGGAACTCGCCGCGCGAGATCATCGCGATGAGGTCGTCCGCGGCCTCGACGTAGTTGAGCTCGAGACGGCTGGGCGTGCGCCCGCTGCCGAGGTTGGTCTGCCGCGCGACGACGGCGATCGCGCGCCCGGCGTGCAGGACGGGGATCGCCTCCTCCCGGACCGCGTAGGCGCCGAACCAGCGCGGCTCGCGCGAGCGCTGGGAGCGGACCTCGGTGAGCGCACGCTCGAGCTGCGGGCGCTGCCCCTCGGGGGCGAACGAGCCCACGATGTCGTCGTAGTGGACGGTCGCTCCGGTCGAGGGGCGGCACTGCGAGACGGCGACGAAGTTGCCGTCGGTCGTGGGGAGCCACAGGACGAGGTCGGCGAACGCGAGGTCGGAGATCACCTGCCAGTCGCCCACGAGCAGGTGCAACCACTCGTTGTCCGCCGGGCTGAGCTCGGCGTGGCGGGAGATGAGGTCACTCATGGCAGACACGGACCCCAGCGTAAGGGGGTCCGACCGGTAGAGTCCCCTCAGCGCCCGCGCGCGCGGTCGCCCGAACCCGCCGACCGACCCGACGGCCGACCCGCACGGCCGGCCGCAGGTCGCCCCAGGGCCCGAGGAGGTCCCGTGCACCTGAGCGTCGAGCTCCGCTACCCCGCCGCCGTCCCCGTGGTCGGCGCGATGCTTGCTGACGAGGAGTTCGTGCGCTGGCGCGCCGCACGCTCGGGCGGCGACGGGGCTCACGTCGAGCAGGTCGACGTCACGGGCGACGCCGCCGAGGGCTTCACGGTGACGGTCCGCCGCACCCTGCCCACCGACCAGATCCCGGCCCACGTCCGGTCGTTCGTCGGGGGCCAGCTCGAGATCCGGCAGGCCGAGGCGTGGGAGCCGGAGCGCGACGGCGAGCGGTCCGGGACCGTCTCGCTCGAGATCACCGGCGCCCCGGTGCGGCTCACGGGCACGGTCACGCTCTCGCCCGCCGGCGACGGGACCGTGGAGCGTTACGCGGGCGAGGTGAAGGCCTCGGTGCCGCTGTTCGGCGGCGCGATCGAGCAGGCGGCCGCCGAGGCCGTGCGCGCCGCGCTGGCGGCGGAGG
Organism: Cellulosimicrobium sp. GQ32; assembly: GCF_059758455.1. Lineage (NCBI taxonomy): Bacteria > Bacillati > Actinomycetota > Actinomycetes > Micrococcales > Promicromonosporaceae > Cellulosimicrobium > Cellulosimicrobium sp. GQ32. The sequence continues at coordinate 284,822 of NZ_JCAXEP010000004.1, forward strand.
AGGCCGCGGGCCGGGAGTGGCTCGCCCGCTGAGGTTGCACGCCGACGCCCGCGCGCCCGCCGAGCCGGTCTCGAACCGGTAACGATTTCCGGCGACCCCGACCGCCTGGTAGGCAGTGAAAACGCTCTGACCTGCGGCGACGCGTCGGTGGGAGCGCGACCACACCACGTCCAGGGTGATCGGCGCTTGACATCGGTTCGGCGGGGAAAGCACGATCACTCCGTTGTGTGGAAGCGCTACCACATTGGAGGTGGGAGCGCTGCCACTCCCCCGCCCCACCGACAAGGGAGTCACCGTGCTGAGCAGCACCCGTACGACCCGCCGGCCCCGCAAGGCGATCGCCGCCGTCGCAGGCCTCGCGGCTATCACCCTCACCCTGACCGCGTGCTCGAGCGGCTCCGGCTCGAACGACGACGAGACGGGCTCCGGCGACGGCGAGAAGATCACCCTCACCGTCGCCACGTTCAACGACTTCGGCTACACCGACGAGCTCCTCGCGGCGTACACGGAGGCGCACCCGAACGTCACCGTGAAGCAGACCAAGGCCGCCAAGTCCGAGGACGCGCGCACCAACCTCACCACCAAGCTCGCCGCCGGCGGCGAGGGCCTGGCGGACATCGAGGCCATCGAGGTCGACTGGCTCCCCGAGCTCATGCAGTACCCCGACCTCTTCACCGACCTCACCGACTCGTCGCTCGACGGCCGCTGGGTGGACTGGAAGGTCCAGCAGGCGACGACGCCGGACGGCAAGCTCATCGGCTACGGCACCGACATCGGCCCGAGCGCGATCTGCTACCGCCAGGACCTCTTCGAGGCCGCCGGCCTGCCGACCGACCCCGCCGAGGTGGCGGAGCTCCTCGGTGGCGAGGACGCGACGTGGGACGACTACTTCGCCGCGGGCAAGACCTTCGTCGCCGCGAGCGACTCGGCCTGGTACGACTCCGCGATGTCCATCTCGCAGGCGATGGTCAACCAGATCGACAACGCGTACGAGGAGTCCGACGGCACGCCCAAGGACCTCGCCACGAACCAGCCGATCATCGACATCTACGACACGGTGCTCGAGCAGTCGACGACGAACGAGCTCTCCGCGGGCCTCGAGCAGTGGTCGGGCGACTGGGACGCCGCGTTCCAGAACGACGGCTTCGCGACGATGATCTGCCCCGCGTGGATGACCGGCCCGGTCGAGGAGCGCTCGGGTGGCGTCACCGGCTGGAACGTCGCCGACGTCTTCCCCGGCGGCGGCCTCAACTGGGGCGGCTCGTTCCTCACGGTCCCGGCCTCCGGCCCGAACGCCGAGGCTGCCAAGGAGCTCGCTGCCTGGCTGACCGACCCGGCGCAGCAGACGACGGCCTTCGAGAACGCGGGCACGTTCCCGTCGCAGATCGAGGCGCAGGAGTCCGACGCCGTGCAGTCGTTCACGAACGACTTCTTCAACGACGCCCCGGTCGGCACGATCTTCGTGAACCGTGCGCTCGCGATCGACAGCGCGCCGTTCAAGGGCGCCAACTACTTCTCGATCCACACGACCGTCCAGGACGGCATCAAGCGCGTGGACGTCGAGAAGACCGACGACGCCGCGTCCTCGTGGCAGAAGACGCTCCAGTCCTTCCAGGACCTGGGCCTGTGACCTGACGGGGCCGGGGCGGCACCACGGTGCCGCCCCGGCCCCGCTCGCGTCCACCGCCGGGCGCCGCCGCCCGGCGGCCACCCGACCGCCACCCGCAGTCACCAGCAGCCCAGGAATCCCACATGGCCGTCCTCTCGCCCACCCAGCCCTCCCCGGGGCTCAGCGGGCCGACGCCGCGCACGCCGCGACGCGTCGGCTTCTCCCAGCGCCTGAGCCGCTGGGACGTCAAGGTCTCGCCCTACCTCTACATCTCGCCCTTCTTCATCCTGTTCGCGATCACGGGTCTCTTCCCGCTCGTGTACACGGCCGTGGTGTCGGTCTACGACTGGAACCTGCTCGGCGGCCAGGGCGACTTCGTCGGCCTCCAGAACTACACGGACGTGCTCGCGCAGCCGACGTTCTGGAAGTCGCTGCGCAACACCGTCTCGATCTTCGTCCTGTCGTCCGTGCCGCAGGTGATCGCCGCCATCGCGATCGCCGCGCTGCTCGACCAGAACCTCCGTGCCGCGACCTTCTGGCGCATGGGCGTCCTGCTCCCGTACGTCGTCGCGCCCGTCGCGGTCTCGATGATCTTCGGCCGCCTCTTCGCCGACCAGTACGGCCTCATCAACGAGCTCCTGGGCTTGGTCGGCATCGAGCCGATCCGCTGGCACGCGGACGCGCTCGCGAGCCACGTCGCCATCGCGTCGATGGTGAACTTCCGCTGGACCGGGTACAACGCGCTGATCTTCCTCGCCGCGATGCAGGCCGTGCCGCGCGAGCTGTACGAGGCCGCGATCATCGACGGCGCCGGCCGCGTGCGCCAGTTCTTCTCGGTGACCGTCCCGCAGATCCGCGCGACGATCATCTTCGTCGTCATCACCTCGACGATCGGCGGCCTCCAGATCTTCGACGAGCCGCGCATGTTCGACGCGCAGGGCCTCGGCGGCGCCGACCGCCAGTGGATGACGACCGTGCTCTACCTCTACGACGTCGCGTGGGGCAACCAGAAGAACTTCGGCCGTGCGGCCGCGGTCGCCTGGCTGTTGTTCCTCCTCATCATCCTCATCGGGATCGTCAACTTCCTCGTCACCCGACGGATCGCCACGTCCAACGCCCAGCCACGCCCGCCGCGGTGGGTCCGTCGCCGCCAGGAGACCCAGAAGCGCGTGCGCGCCGAGCGCGCCATGTCGGCCCAGCGCGCGGGCACGGGTGACACGGACGCCGACACGACCGCCGCCAGCACGACCGACCGGAGGAAGCGATGAGCTCCGTCCCCGTCATCGCCCAGACCGCCGGGCCGGGCGCGGCCCGCGCCGCCGCCCGACGCCGCGGCGCCGGGAAGAACGTCGGCGGCACCCAGCGCCGCCCCCGGTGGGTCACGTACACGATCCTCGGGATCGTGCTGCTGGTCTCGATCTTCCCGCTGTACTTCACGCTGATCCTGGGCTCCTCCACGCCGGAGGAGATCTCGCGCAGCGCGCTGCCGCAGCTCCTGCCGGACGCGAGCCTGTTCGACCGGTTCGCCGAGGTCATGAGCTCGGACGCGATCAACTTCTGGAAGGCCGCCTGGAACTCGGTGGTCGTCGCGGTGCTCACGTCGCTGTCCGTCGTGCTGTTCTCGACGCTCGCCGGCTTCTCGTTCTCGAAGCTCCGCTTCCGGGGCCGCGGGCCGCTGCTCGTGTTCGTCATCGCGACGATGGCGGTCCCCACGCAGCTCGGCGTCATCCCGATGTACATCCTCATGTCGGACCTCGGGTGGATCGGCAAGCTCCAGGCCGTCATCGTGCCGGCGCTCGTCACCGCGTTCGGCGTCTTCTGGATGACGCAGTACCTCGGCGAGGCGCTGCCCTACGAGCTCATCGAGGCGGCTCGCGTCGACGGCGCGTCGATGTTCCGCACGTTCTGGTCGATCGCCCTCCCGGCGGCCCGCCCGGCGGCGGCGATGCTCGGCCTCTTCACGTTCGTCCAGCAGTGGACCAACTTCTTCTGGCCGTCGATCGTGCTCAACCAGAACAACCCGACGCTGCCTCTCGTGGTGCGGTCGCTCCAGTCGAACTTCTTCGTCGACTACTCGCTCGTCATGGCGGGGATCTTCCTCGTGACCCTGCCGCTGATCGTCATCTTCATCTTCACCGGCCGCCAGCTCGTGGCAGGCATCATGCAAGGCGCCGTCAAGGGCTGACGCCCGGCGCCACCGTGCGCCCGCGCACCCCCCGGTGCGCGACGCCGCGCGGCAGACCGTCGCGCGGGCGGGCCCACCGGCCCGCCCGCGCGCCACTCCTCGACCCTCGAAGGACAATCGACCCATGACCAGCTTCGTCCCGTCCGCGCCCCTCCTCCCGAACCCGGCGACCGCGACCGGACGTGTCGAGATGCCCCCGGGCTTCCTCTGGGGCGCCGCGACCGCCGCGTTCCAGATCGAGGGCGCGGGGCACACCGACGGCCGCACGGACTCGGTGTGGGACGCGTTCGCCCGCGTCCCGGGCGCCGTCGTGAACGGCGACGACGGCATGGTCGCGTGCGACCACTACCACCGGTACCGCGAGGACGTCGCGCTCATGCGCGAGCTCAACCTCGGCACGTACCGGTTCTCGACGTCGTGGGCGCGCGTCCGGCCCGACGGCGGCGCGCCCAACCCGGCGGGCATCGCCTTCTACGACCGCCTCGTCGACGAGCTGCTCGGCGCGGACATCCTGCCGTGGCTGACGCTGTACCACTGGGACCTCCCCCAGGCGCTCGAGGAGAAGGGCGGCTGGACCTCGCGCGACACGGCCTACCTCTTCGCCGAGTACGCCGTGACGATGCACGAGGCGCTCGGCGACCGCGTGGGCGTGTGGACGACGCTCAACGAGCCGTGGTGCTCGGCCTTCCTCGGCTACACCGCCGGCGTGCACGCGCCCGGCCGCCAGTCGCGCGAGGACGGCCTCGCTGCGGCGCACCACCTCCTGCTCGGCCACGGCCTCGCCGTCCAGGCGCTGCGCGAGCGCGCGCCGGAGGCGAACCTCGGCCTGACGCTGAACTTCACGGTCTCCGACCCTGTCGACCCGCAGGACCCGGCCGACGTCGACGCCGCGCGCCGCATCGACGGGCAGTTCAACCGGATCTTCCTCGACCCGGTCTTCCACGGCGAGTACCCCGAGGACGTCCTCGAGGACGTCGCGCCCTACGGGCTCCTGGACCACGTCAAGGACGACGACCTCGAGATCATCTCCACCCCGATCGACACGCTGGGGGTCAACTACTACAACGGCGGCGCCGTCTCGGGGCACCCGCTGCCCGCGACCGAGTCCGGCGGCGGAACGCGCCCCGAGGGCGTGCGCGACGAGGCCGCGGACGACGCGCCGGTGCGCGCGACGTCGTCCCCCTTCCCGGCCGCGGACGACGCGCACGACCGCTCGCGCGGCCTGCCCCGGACGGACATGGGCTGGGAGGTGCAGCCCGAGGGGCTGACGCGCCTGCTCACGCGCCTCCAGCGGGACTTCACCGGCCCGCGCGGCGTGGCGATGTACATCACGGAGAACGGTGCGGCCTACCCCGACGAGGTGGGTGAGGACGGCGCGGTGGACGACCAGGACCGGCTCGAGTTCATCGATGCGCACCTGCGCGCGACGCGCGACGCGATCGACGCCGGCGCGGACGTGCGCGGGTACTTCGCGTGGTCGCTCCTCGACAACTTCGAGTGGGCGCTCGGCTACACCAAGCGGTTCGGCATCGTCCGCGTCGACTACGAGACGCAGGAGCGCACGGTCAAGGCGAGCGGCGCCTGGTACGCGCAGGTCGCGCGCGACAACGCGGTGCCGGCACGCGCCGCGGACGCCGCCGCCGGGGAGTGACGACACGGTGAGCGGGGCGGTGCGGTCGGCCGGGCGCGCGCGGGATACTGTCCTGATGAACAGCCTGCGCTCCGCGCCGACCCTGGACGAGGTGGCCCAGACGGCGGGTGTCTCGCGCTCGACCGCGTCGCGCGCGATCAACGGCGGCCTGCGCGTGTCGCCCGAGGCCCAGGCGGCGGTCGACGCCGCCGTCGCCCAGCTCGGCTACACGCCCAACCGCGCCGCCCGCTCCCTCGTGACCCGGCGCACCGACTCGATCGCCCTCGTGGTCCCCGAGCCGGACGAGCGCATCCTCACCGACCCGTTCCTCGCGGGCACGATGCGCGGTGTGAGCGCCGCGCTGGGCGGCACGGACCTCCAGCTCGTCCTGCTGTTCGCCCGGCCCGACGAGCAGCCGGGCCGCATCGTGCGGTACCTGAGCAGCGGGCACGTGGACGGCGCGATCGTCGCGTCGCACCATCGCGACGACGAGCTCGAGGAGGCGCTGCTCGCAGCCCGGCTGCCCGCGGTGTTCGTCGGGCGGCCGTTCCGCCCGACGCCCGACCTCCTCTACGTCGACGTCGACAACGTCGAGGGCGGCCGTCTCGCGGCACGTCGGCTCGTCGAGGCGGGCCGCCGTCGGATCGCGACGATCGCCGGCCCGCAGGACATGACGGCGGGCGTCGACCGGCTCGCGGGCTGGCGCGAGGTGCTCCAGGCTGCCGGCCTGCCCGACGACGCGGTCGAGATCGGCGACTTCGCCGTCTCGGGCGGCGCTGCGGCGATGGAACGGATCCTCGCCTCGCACCCCGACGTGGACGGCCTCTTCGTCGCCTCGGACCTCATGGCGGAGGGCGCGCTGCGTGTCCTCGCCGCGCACGGACGCGAGGTCCCGGGCGACGTGTCCGTCGTCGGCTTCGACAACCTCGCCACCGCGGCCTCGACGGTGCCGCCGCTCACCACGGTCCAGAACCCGATGGTCGAGATGGTTCGCGGTGCGACGGACCTCCTGCTCGACCTCGTCGGTGGGCGGGGGGACGAGATCGCGTCGCAGGTCCTCTCCCCGGAGCTCGTCGAGCGCGACTCGGTCTGATCCTCCCGTGACGCTCGGCACGGGCGTCGCGGCGGCGTGGGTGGTCGCTCCTAGCCTGAGCTCGTGACCTCGTCCTCGGCACCCCCGACCCCGCTCTCGCGCGCCGACGTGCTCAGGGCGCGCTGGCACGCGCAGCAGCTCGACCGCGCACCCGACGCGGCCGGCTCCCCCACCGACGTGGCCGTGCTCGACCTGGGAGTGCAGGACACGGGGCCCGACGGCGCCGCCTGGGCCCTCGCCGTCCGCGGCGCCCCGGTCGTGCCGCCGGGCACCCTGCCACCGGACCTCGCCCTCGCGTGGACGCTGCGCGGCGCACCGCACGTCTACCGTCGCGCGGACCTGGCCGACGTCGCCGTCGCGACCGCCCCGCTCTCGGAGGCCGACGCCGCCAAGCGGGTCTTCGACGCGAGCAAGCCGCTGCGCGCGGCGGGCCTCGCCGTGCTCGACGCGCTGCGCACGCAGGCGCGGCTCGAGCGCGAGCTCGTCGTCGACCCGACCGTCAAGGGCGACCTCTCCACGCGGCTCACGCAGCGCCTCCCCGAGCCGCACCTGCGCTGGTGCCGCTCCTGCGGCGCGACGCACAGCTACGAGCAGACGTTCCGCCTCGCGGCTCTCCAGGCCGGGCTCGAGCTGGAGCCCGGCACGTCGCCGCCGGTGCTGCGACGGGTGCCCGGCCTCGAGCCGTCGCTCTACGGCCGGGTCGGGACCGACGCCGCGCCGCGCTTCGACGTCGTCCGGGGCTACCTGCGCTTCTTCCCGGCCGCGAGCGTCCAGGACGTCGCGGGGTTCCTCGACGCGCCGGTCAAGGACGTGCGCGCCCACTGGCCCGGCGACGCCGTGCGTGTGGAGATCACCGACGCGGAGCCCGGCACGCGCCCGGCCGAGCGCTGGGTCCTGGCCGACGACGTCGACCAGCTCCCGGGCGCCGCGGCGCGCCACCGCGACGCGCGCCGGAGCGGAGATGCGCCCGACGTCCGGCTCGTCGGCCCGTACGACCTGTACCTCCAGCTCCGCGACCGCGCCACCCTCGTGCCCGACGAGGCCCGTGCCAAGGACCTGTGGCGCGTCCTCGGCCGGCCCGGGGCGGTGCTCGCGGACGGCGAGGTCGTCGGGACGTGGCGGCCCCGCACGTCGGGCCGACGACTCACGGTCCTCACCGCCCCCTGGGCCCCGTGGGACGCCCACCTCACGGACGCCGTCGCCGCGCAGGCCGAGCGCCTGCGCGCGTTCCGCGACGCGGCGTCCGTCACCGTCTCGTCGGCGTAGACCGCACCCACGACGTCGCGGGCTCAGCGCTTCACGTGGCCGTACCGGTGGGTCGTGCGGCTGACGGCCTGCTCGTGCAGGACCGTGAGCAGCTCGCGGCGGCCGCTCGCGACGACGGGGTGGTCCAGGACCGTGACCTCGCCGACCCGCTCGGCCGCGGCCTCGTGGAGCCCGGGCGCGGAGCCGACGACGCGGACCCGGCCCCGGACCGCTCCGGACGCGACGCGACGCGCGAACTCCTCGTCGCTCACCGCGGCGTCGCCCGTGCTCGGCACGACGATCGCCGGAACCCCCGCCGTGCGCGCGGCCTGCAGCACACGATCGACCTCGACCGGCAGCGCGTCCGCGCCGACGCGCACGGTGAGCACGTCGACCGGGCGGTAGCGGAAGACGTTCGACTCGACGCGCAGGCCCGAGGGGTCGTGGCCCGCGGAGAACTCGCGCTCCCACCACAGCGCGTCGTCGGCCGTCGCCCACGCGAGCCACGTCTCCGGCGCGGTCTCGCGCGCGGGCGGTGCGGCATCGGCGGGCGCGGCTCGTCCGGGCGCCGTGGCGCCCGACGAGGTGCCCGCGCCCTCGTCGACGCCCTCGCCCGTGGCGTCGGCCCAGCGGCCGAGCTGCGCCACGTAGTTCGGGCCGCCCGCCTTGGCGCCCGGCCCGACGGCGGACTGCTTCCAGCCGCCGAACGACTGCCGCTGCACGATCGCGCCGGTGATGTGCCGGTTCACGTAGGCGTTGCCCACCTGGACGGAGTCGAGCCAGCGCGCGACCTCGGCGTCGTCGAGGCTGTGGATGCCGCCGGTGAGCCCGAACGGGACGGCGTTCTGCAGCGCGATCGCCTCGTCGAGCGTCGCGGCGGTCATGATCCCGAGGACGGGGCCGAAGTACTCGGTGAGGTGGAACGGCGACCCGGGCGCCACGCCCTCCTTGAGGCCGGGCGTCCAGAGGCGGCCCTCCAGGTCCGGCCCGCCGTCCAGCCGACGGGGCCGCACGAGCCACGACTCCCCCGGCTCCAGGGTCGTCAGCGCGTGCAGCAGCTTGCCCGAGGCGGGCTCGGTGAGCGGGCCCATGGTCGTCGAGACGTCGGTCGCCGGACCGACGGCGAGCGAGCGCACCGCGTCCACGAGCTGGCGCCGCACGCGCCGCCCCGTCTCGGTTCGCGGGTCGCCCGCCGAGCCGACGAGGATCGCGAGCGACGCGGCCGAGCACTTCTGCCCCGCGTGCCCGAACGCCGAGCGCACGAGGTCGGCGACCGCGAGGTCGAGGTCCGCCGACGGCGTGATGACCAGCGCGTTCTTGCCCGACGTCTCGGCGAGCACCGGGCGCGACGGCTTCCACCGCGCGAAGAGCTGCGCGGTCTCGATCGAGCCCGTGAGCACGACGCGCGCGACGTCGTCGTGCGTGACGAGGCGTGTGCCGAGCTCGTCGTCGGGGACGCGGACGTACTGCACGACCTCGGTCACCGAGCCCGCGTCCAGCCCCGCGAAGTCCCCGGGTTCCGCAGCCACCGCGTCGCGCAGGCCCGCGTGGATCGCCTCGACGGCGACCTCGAGGCAGCGCGGTGTGGGTGGCGCGGGCTTGGCGAGCACGGCCGACCCGGCCGCGAGCGCCGCGAGGACCCCGCCGACGGGGATCGCGACGGGGAAGTTCCACGGCGGCGTGACGAGCGTGACGCCGTCGGGCGTGAAGCGGGCCCCTGGGACGCGCTCGAGGTCCTCGGCCGACCGCGCGTAGTAGGTCGCGAAGTCGACGGCCTCGCTCACCTCGGGGTCGGCCTCGGCGACGGTCTTGCCCGGCTCGTGCACCATCGCGGCGACGAGGTCGGTGCGCGCCTCCTCCAGGCGCCGGGCGACGGCGCGCAGCGCGGCGGCGCGGGCCGCCGGGGCGACCCGCGACCACGCCACGGTCGCGCGCACGGCGGTCGCGACGGCGTCGTCCACCTGCGCGACGGAGGTGAGCGGGGACGTGCGGACGGGCACGTACCCGGAGCCGGTCCCGGTGACGCGCCGCGCCCAGTCGCGCGCGGCGGCGACGGCGGGGTCGGTGTCCGCCGCGTTCGCGAACCCGCCGAACCCGGGGTTACCGGCGGGTTCGGCGCCGTCGTGGCCGGAAACCCCGGGTTCGGCAGCGAGGCGGGACCGGCGGCGGGGTGTCACGTCGGCCTCCGCGGAGTGCACGCCGTGGCGCACGGACGCGCGGAATGCAGCCTCCTGCCGCTCCATCGGGCTGGCCGCGGGCGACGCGTCGGGCGCGAACATGGCGTGGAGGAAGTTCTGCTCGGCGGCGTTCTCCTCGAGGCGGCGCACGAGGTAGGAGATCGCGACGTCGAAGTCCTCGTCGCGCACGACGGGCGTGTACAGCACGACGCGCCCGCCGCGCCCGGCGTGCGGGCCGGTCTCGACGCGGTCGGCCGCGACCTCGTCGCGCACGGCGCGCGCCTCACCGGGGGCCATGCCCTGGAGCATCTCGACGTCGAGCGCGTGGCTCACGCCGCGGGCCCGGCCGAGCAGCACGGCGAGCGCGACGTGGAACAGGTTGTGGCTCGCGACGCCGATGCGCACGGCGTCGGTGCGGGGCTCGCGCAGCGCGTGGTCGAGCAGGCGGACGTAGTTCGCGTCGACGTCCGGCTTGGTCGGGTACGGCGCCTGCGGCCACCCGTGCAGCTCGGCCTCGACGGCCTCCATCGCGAGGTTCGCACCCTTGACGAGACGCACCTTGATCGGCGCTCCCCCGGCGGCGACGCGCTCGGTCGCGAAGCGGGTGAGCCCGTCGAGCGCGCCGAGCGCGTCCGGCAGGTACGCCTGGAGCACGATCCCGGCCTCGAGGTCGTGCAGGTCGTCGTGCGCGAGGATCTCGCGGAAGACCGCGGTCGTGAGCGCGAGGTCCTTGTACTCCTCCATGTCGAGGTTGAGGAACACGCCGTGGTCGCGCGCCGCCCGGTAGAGCGGCAGCAGCCGCTCCACGACGCGCTCGCACGACCCGTCGAGGTCCCACGTGACGAGCTGGGACGCGACGGACGAGACCTTGACCGACACGTAGTCGACGTCGGGGCGCCGCACGAGCGCGAGCGTGCGCTCGAGCCGCGCGTCCGCCTCGGCCTCGCCGAGCACGGCCTCGCCGAGGAGGTTGACGTTGAGCGCGTAGCCCTCCGCGCGGGTCCGGGCGAGGTGCGGGCCGAGGCCGCGACCGGCGTCGGCCACGAGGTGGCCCACGAGCTGGCGCAGGCGCACGCGCGCGGCCGGCACGACGACGCGCGGCAGCACCGGCGCGACGCCCGCACCGACGCGCAGGAGGGACCGGTCGACCGGCCCGAGGAACGACCCCGCGCTGCCCGCGAGCTCACCGAGACGGCCGAGCGCCCGCGCGGCGACGTGCACGTCCTGGGGGCGCGCGACGTCGTCGACGAACCGGACCGCGAGCTCGAGGCCCGCGGGGTCGGAGACGAGCGCACCGAGCCGCTCGGCGGTCCGGCGGGCGCGCGCGTCGCCCGCCCCTTCGCTCGCGGCGAGCCAGCGCCCGGCCAGGGTGACGGCCTCCTCGACGAGGTCTTCCGGGGAGGTGAGGGTCGTGTCGCCGACGGCTCCGGGGGTGGGGAGCGGCCGGGCGGGCGCGTCGTTGCTCATCCCTCCAGGGTGCCTCGGGTCGCGGTGACTCGTCTTGTACGATCCTGGGCGACATGGCACCCGTCCTCGACAACGCGGAGACCTCGCCGCCCGCGGCGGACCGGCTCCTCGAAGCGCTCAGCCCCGCCATGGTCGCGCTCATGGACGAGCTGCCGGACACGATGTTCTGCGCGAAGGACGTCACGGGCCGGTACGTCGCGGTCAACCCGGTGTTCGTCGCGCGCACGAACGAGCGCTCGCGCCGCGCGGTGCTGGGCCGACGCGCGCGCGACCTGTTCGTCCCGCAGCTCGCCGAGCGCTACGAGCAGCAGGACGCCGAGGTGCTGCGCGGGCGCGCGCTGCGGGGCGAGCTCGAGCGCATCCGGCGGCTCGGCGGCACGTCGGGCTGGTTCCTCACGTCCAAGCTCCCCGTGCACGACGACGCGGGTCGCCTCGTGGGGATCGTCTCGGTCTCGCACGACCTGCGCGCGGGCGCGGCGGACGACGCGACGATGGACTCCCTCGCCGCGCTCGTCGCCGCGGTCGAGGCGGACCTCGGGGCGCGCTGGACGACGTCGCGGCTCGCCGAGGCGGCCGGGTGCACGCCCGCGGTGCTCGACCGGCGCGTGCGGAGCGTGTACGGCGTGACGCCGCGCCAGCTCGTGCTGCGCACCCGGGTCGACCACGCGACGCGCCTGCTCGCCGGGAGCACCACCTCGATCGGCGAGATCGCGGCGGAGAGCGGCTTCTACGACCAGCCGTCGTTCACCCGCACGTTCGCGCGCCTCGCGGGCGAGACCCCGGCCCACTACCGCCGGCGCACCCGCCGCTGACCGCCCACGGCACGGCCGCCGCCGGATCCGCCCGTGCCGAGCCCGGGGTTGCGGGTCGCTCCGGGCGCCGGCTGACCGCCAACCCCGGGCTCGGCGTGCTCCGGTGACGCACAGCCCCCGGTGGGCCCGCCGCGGTGGCGAGCGACGCCGTCGGGCACGGAGACTGACCGCATGACCTCTACCAGCTCCTCCCCCGGCGCCTCCGCCGGCCCTGTCCCGACCGTCGACCTGCCCGGCGGCGCGATGCCGCTGCTCGGGCTCGGCACGTGGCAGTCCGAGGGCGACGACGCCTATCGCGCCGTGCGCCACGCGCTCGACGTGGGCTACCGGCACGTCGACACCGCGACGGGCTACGGCAACGAGGCGCAGGTAGGGCGCGCGCTCGCCGACTCGTCCGTGGACCGCGCCGACGTCTTCGTCACGACCAAGCTCCCGCCGGACGCCGCGGGCCGCGAGCGCGAGACGCTCGAGGCGTCGCTGCGCGGCCTCGGCACGGACCACGTCGACCTGTGGCTCATCCACTGGCCGCCGTCCGGCGAGGCGTCGCCGTGGGTCTGGGAGCGGTTCGTCGAGCTGCGGAACGAGGGCAAGGTGCGCTCGATCGGGGTGAGCAACTACTCGGTCGAGCAGGTCGACGTCCTGTCCGACCAGGTCGGCGAGACGCCCGCCGTCGACCAGATCCCGTGGAGCCCCGCCGACTACGACCACCGCGTCGTGCACGAGCTCGCGCAGCGCGGCGTCGTGCTCGAGGGCTACAGCCCGTTCAAGCGCACCGACCTCGACGCGCCGGTGCTCGCCGAGATCGCGGCCGCGCACGGCGTCACGCCCACCCAGGTCGTGCTGCGCTGGCACCTCGACCACGGGTTCGTCGTCATCCCGAAGTCGGTGACGCCGTCGCGCATCGAGGCGAACTTCGCGGTGACCGGGTTCTCCCTCTCCGCGGACGAGCTCGCGGCGATCGACGCCCTGGGGCACCGCCGGGGCGCGTGAGGGGCGAGCGCCCGCGCCGGGGGTAGCGTGACCCTCGGTGCCGCACACCCCCGCGGCACCGAGGAGAAACCTCGAACCGGAGGAACCGTGACGACGACGTCCGTGCCGACCACCCTCACCGGCGGCGAAACCACCCCGAACGACCCCGCTCCCCGTACGACCTCCCGACCCGACGCCGCGACCGCACCGGCGTCCGCGCTCGACACCGCGCACGCGCAGCTCGCCGGCGCGGTCGACTTCCTCGGCTACGACGACGGCCTGCACGAGATGCTCGCGACACCACGGCGCGAGGTGAACGTGGCCGTCCCGCTGCGGCGGGACGACGGCCGCACCGTCCTCTTCCACGGCTACCGCGTACAGCACAACGTCTCGCGCGGACCCGGCAAGGGCGGGCTCCGCTACTCCCCGAGCGTCGACATCGACGAGGTGCGCGCGCTCGCGATGTGGATGACGTGGAAGTGCGCCCTCGTCGACCTGCCCTACGGCGGGGCGAAGGGCGGGGTCTCGATCGACCCGCGCTGCTACTCCGACGCCGAGCTCGAGCGCGTCACGCGCCGCTACACGTCGGAGATCATGCCGGTCATCGGCCCGGAGCGAGACATCATGGCGCCCGACATGGGCACGAGCGAGCAGACCATGGCGTGGGTCATGGACACCTACTCGGTCAACCAGGGCTACACGATCCCGGCCGTCGTGACGGGCAAGCCCATCACCGTGGGCGGGTCGCTCGGGCGCACGACGGCGACCAGCGCGGGCGTCGTGCACGTCACCGCCGCGGCGCTCGACGAGGCGGGCGTGCCGCTGTCCGACGTGCGCGTCGCGATCCAGGGCTTCGGCAAGGTCGGCTCGCACGCGGCGGCGCTGTTCGCGGCGCGCGGGGCGCGCGTCGTCGCGGTCTCCGACCAGTACGGGGGCGTGCACGACCCGGACGGGCTGGACGTGCGCGCGCTGTTCGAGCACGTCGCCGCGACCGGCAGCGTGGTGGGCTTCGACCGTGCCGACCCCGTCGACAACGACGCGCTGCTCGCGCTCGACGTCGACGTGCTGGTCCCCGCGGCGGTCGAGGGCGTGCTCGACGGCGACACGGCCCGCACCGTGCGCGCGCGCTGGGTCGTCGAGGGCGCCAACGGCCCGACGACCGCCGAGGGCGACCGCGTGCTCGCCAAGAACGGCGTGACGGTGGTGCCGGACGTGCTCGCGAACGCGGGCGGCGTCGTCGTCTCCTACTTCGAGTGGGTGCAGGCGAACCAGGCGTACTGGTGGACCGCGGAGGAGATCGGCGAGAAGCTCGAGCACCGCATGCTGCACGCGTACGACGAGGTCGCGGGCCTTGCACGCCGCGAGGAGCTGAGCCTGCGCGACGCCGCGCTCGTCATCGGCGTGCAGCGCGTCGCCGAGGCGCACCAGATCCGCGGCCTCTACCCCTGACCTGCGAGGGGAGGCCCCGCCGAGCACGGGTCTGCGGCCGTCCTGGGCTCGACCCGGTCGCGGACCGCGTGCTCGGCGGGTGATCAGGCGCGCGCCGGGCGGGTCGCGGCGACGACCGCCGCGACGAGCGCGACCGCGGAGGCGGCGACGGCCGCCCCGGCCACGGTGGTGTCCACGAGCTCGCCCTGGAACCGCCCGACGGCGATCCACGCGAGACCCCAGGACATGGCGAGGCCGATGCCGAGGGCGACCGCGCGGCGGCCGGCGGCGAACGCCGCCCACGCGACGGACAGCGCCGCGGCGAGCACGACGAGCACGACCGACCAGCCCGTCGCGCCGAGGCCGAGCTCGCCGACGCCCGCGTCCGTGAGCGCCGCAGCGACGTTCGCGAGCGTCGCGACGCTCACCCAGCCGGTGTACAGGCCCATCGTCCCGTCCAGAACGACGGCCTGCGCGGTCGACTCGGGCCGCCGGCGCACGAGCCGCACGACGACCACCGCGTCGACCGCGAGCAGCGCCGCGATGACGACGACGCTGAACGGGATCCACCCGGCCTGCACGACGCCGATCCACGCGGCGTTGAGGACCATGGAGACCAGGACCCACCACGCGGTCGCGCGCAGCCGCGGGCTCGTCGCGTGCCGCGGCAGCACCTGGTAGACGGCGAACGCGAAGAGGCCGAGGTAGATCACGGACCAGATGCGGAACGCCGGGTTGTCGGGCGCGACGGGCGTCGCGGTCGAGGACAGCGCTCCCCCGGCGGTCTGCTCGACGGCCGTGCCGCCGAACGCGCCCGCACCGTAGGCCGCGGCCCCGGCGGCGACGAGCGAGCCGACGAGGACGACGACCTGGCGGACGCGGTCGGAGGGCGCGGGGGCGGGGACGGCGCCCGCCGGGACGGCTGCTGTGGTCATGCCTCCAGCGTGACATCACTCAGCATGCTGAGCATCTCGGGCGCCGACGCTCCCCCGCGCCGAGAACGACGCTGCTCGCTGCCGAGAACGACTCTGGTGTCGTTATCCGACGGATAACGACACCAGAGTCGTTCTCGGCGCAGGGCCGGGTCAGGCCAAGGGCTGGCGGTCCGCCCAGGCCGTGAGCGTGGTGCGCGGGCCCGTGAAGAACGGGACCTCCTCGCGCACGTGACGGCGCGCCTCGGTCGCGCGCAGCTCGCGCATGAGGTCGACGATGCGGTGCAGCTCGTCGGCCTCGAACGCGAGGATCCACTCGTAGTCGCCGAGCGCGAACGACGCGACCGTGTTGGCGCGCACGTCCGGGTAGTCCTTCGCCGCGAGCCCGTGGTCGCGCAGCATGGTGCGGCGCTCGGCGTCGGGCAGGAGGTACCAGTCGTAGGAGCGCACGAACGGGTAGACGGACAGGTAGTCGCGCGGCGCCTCGCCCGCGAGGAACGCGGGCACGTGCCCCCGGTTGAACTCCGCCGGGCGGTGCAGCGCCGCGTTCGACCACACGGGCTCCAGGTGCGCGCCGAGACCGCTCGCGCGCAGGCGCTGGTAGGCGCCCTGGACGGACTCGACCGTCGGGCCGTGCCACCACACCATGAGGTCGGCGTCCGAGCGCAGGCCCGCGACGTCGTACCAGCCGCGCACGACGAGGTCGCCGTCCGTCGCGGCCGGGTCGTCGCCGCCGCCGACGGCGGTCAGCGCGTCGGCCACGAGGCCCGCGCGCTCGTCCGCGTCGGCGGGCAGGGGCGCCGCCGTCGCGAAGACGGACCACATCGCGTAGCGGATGGTGGTGTTGATCTGCTCGTGGTCCGCGGGGACGCGCGCGGCGTCGTTCATCGGGGTTCCTCCCTGATCGGTACGGGGCTCAGCTGTGGACGTCCGTGCTGCACAGCGCGGGGACGCCGCTCGGCTCCCCGTCGCGACGCAGGCAGCAGCCGGGCGCGCACACCGAGCGGAAGGCGGGCAGGCTGCCGACGGTGGCCTCGGTGACGGCCTCGCCCCGCGCGAGCGCCGCGCGCTCGACGAGCAGGTCCACGAGACCGCGCACGAACGGCTCGCGCGTGCTCACGGTGCCCGCGCGGACCGCGGTCATCCCGAGCCCCGCCGCGGTCTCCATCGCCTCGGTGTCGAGGTCGTACGCGACCTCCATGTGGTCGGAGACGAAGCCGATCGGTGACAGCACGACGTCGCGGACGCCGTCCTGCGCGAGGGCCTCCAGATGGTCGTTCACGTCGGGCTCGAGCCACGGCTGGCTCGGCGGGCCGGACCGCGAGCAGTAGGCGAGGTCCCACGCGACGTCGTGACCCAGGCGCGCCGAGACCTCCGCCGCGATGACGCGCGCGAGGTCGAGGTGCTGCTCGGAGTACGTGGCGAAGGAGATGCGCGACGCCGCCTCCATCGTGTCCGGGATGGAGTGCGTGACGAACACGAGCCGGGCGGCCGTGCCGTCGCCGCCCTTCTCCGCGAGCGCCGCGTAGCCGTCGAGCACCGCGTCGACGTTCGCCTGCGCGAAGCCCGGGTGGTTGAAGTACGAGCGCACCTTGTCGAACTGCACGCCCGTCGAGCCGTCGGGGCCGAGCTGGCCGCGCCCGTCGAGGACGACTGCGAGGTCCTCGCGGTACTGGCGGCAACCCGAGTACGACGAGTACGCCGAGGTCACGAGCGCGACGGCGTTCTTCGCGCCCAGCGCCTCGAGCTCGTCGATCGCGTCCGTCGTGTACGGCTCCCAGTTGCGGTTGCCCCACACGACGGGCAGCTCGACGCCGCGGCGCGCGAGCTCGGCCTCGAGCGCGGCCTTGAGCGCGAGGTTCTGCTCGTTGATGGGGCTCTTGCCGCCGAAGCCGTAGTAGTGCTCGCCGACCTCCTCGAGGCGCGAGTCCGGGATGCCCTTGCCCGCGGTGACGTTGCGCAGGAACGGCACGACGTCCTCGGGCTTGTTGGGCCCGCCGAACGAGTAGAGCAGCAGCGCGTCGTAGGGGCGCAGGTCGGGGGTGGGACCGGGGTCGACGGCGCTCGCAGGGGCGGCGGCGGGCTCAGCGGCCCGACCCGCGTCGGCAGCGACGTCCTGGGGGGAGAACGGGGGCATGCTCCCGATCATGGCACCTGCTCCGGGGCCCGCCCGCCGGGAAACGAGCCGGGCGGACGTGACATTGACGGGACAGAGTGTCACCTCGTCCCGGCCGCTTCCCGCGGCCCCTAGACTCGGCCTCGCTCGCTCCTCGGGCCGGGCATCGGGCACCGTCGCCCGCCGCGCAGGACCGCCCGAGCCGGACCACGTGGAGGTGGAGCGGTGCCGCTCCCGGAGATCACCGAGCGCGTCGCGCTCACCCTGCCCGACGGGAGCCTCGACCGCCGGTCGGTCGGCTGGGCGCGGCAGCCGCTCGTCGACACGTCCGGGGTGGCACGGGACGGCCGCTGCCGCTGGAGCCGTCACCGTGGCCGGAACAAGCGCTGGGAGTACTGGGGCGTCGTCACCCCGACGCACGTCCTCGCGCTGACGGTGTCCTCGCTCGACTACGCCGCGGTGCACGAGGTCTGGGTGCTGGACCGGGAGACGGGCCGCACGTGGGGCGAGGCCGCGACCGTCGTCCCGGCGCGCGGCGTCGAGCTGCCCGGGTCGCTCGGGGACGGCCCGGCGCGCGCCCGGGCGAAGAACCTCGCGATCGACCTCGACGAGGTCGACGGCGGGACGCGCCTGCGCGCGCGGACCCGGGACGTCTCGTTCGACGTGGTCGCCGAGCTGCCGCCCGGGCACGAGCGGCTCGCCGTCGTCGTGCCGTGGAACGACACGCTCTTCCAGTACACGGTCAAGGACGTCGCGCGCCCGGCGCACGGCACGCTGTGGGTCGACGGTCGGACGGTCGACGTGCCCGCCGGGTCGTCGTGGGCCGTGCTCGACCACGGGCGCGGCCGCTGGCCGTACGACGTGCGCTGGAACTGGGGCGCGGGCTCGGGCAAGAGCCACGGGCGGGTCGTCGGGATCCAGGTGGGCGGACGCTGGACGGTCGGCACGGGCTCGACCGAGAACGCGGTCCTCGTCGACGGGCGCCTCCACCACCTCCCCGACGAGCTGGTCTGGGACTACGACCTCGCCGACCCGGACCGGCCGTGGCGCGTCACCGGCGGCGGGCTCGACGCGACGTTCGAGCCCTTCCACACCAAGGTCACGCGCACGCACCTCGGCGTCGTGTCGTCGTCGACCGACCAGAGCTTCGGCACCTGGTCGGGCACGTTCACCCTGTCAGGTGGCGAGACGTCGGACGGGCACGACGCCGGGACGGTGCAGTTCGACGGGCTCGTCGGCTGGGCCGAGGAGGTCCACAACCGCTGGTGAGCGCCGGGCGACCCGACCCGGGTTGCCAGTGCCGACCCTGTGCCTAGCGTGGACTGGGACCGGCGGCACCGACGCCGTCGGGCGCGGCCCGCGCGCGACGGCGACACCGTCCCCTCCGCGGCCGTGCCGGCACCGGCAGCGACGCCGGTGGGAAGGGGAGGCTCATGCAGTCACGACGAGGACAGCTCCGGGCGGGTACCACGGGGGTCGCGGCGGCCGCGGCGCTCGTGATGCTCCTGCCGTTCGGCGGGAGCGAGCGGGGCGACGGCCAAGGTCACGGCCACGGCCAGGGCCACGGGAACGACCGCGCCCGCAACGTCATCTTCATCCAGGGCGACGGGCTCGGCCTGTCGCACCGCGAGCTGATCCGGCTCGCGACGGTCGGCAAGGACGGGCAGCTCGCGATGGACTCGCTCGAGCACGCCGGCTGGACCACCACGGACTCGGCCGACCCCGAGGAGGCGGTCACCGACTCCGCCGCGGGCGCGACCGCGTTCGCGTCCGGGGTGCGGACGTACAACGGGGCGGTCGGCGTCGACGTCGACGGCAACCCGGTCCCGACCCTCCTCGAGGCGGCCCGGGGCGCGGGCAAGGCCACCGGGCTGGTCACGACGGCGCAGGTCACCGACGCGACGCCCGCGGCGTTCGGCGCGCACGTGCCCGACCGCGGCGACCAGAGCGAGATCGCGCGCCAGTTCCTCGAGAGCTCGCGGCCCGACGTCGTGCTCGGCGGCGGCGAGGACTGGTGGTTCCCGGCGGGTGACCCGGGCGCGTGGGAGGACAACCCCGCGAAGGACCCCACCGAGCAGAGCAAGGGGACCGAGGGGAACCTCGTCGAGCGCGCGCAGGACCTCGGCTACACCTACGTGAGCGACGCCGAGGGGCTCGCGGACGCGCGCGGTCGCAAGCTGCTCGGCCTGTTCGCCAACGAGGAGATGTTCGAGCAGCGCAACGAGGGCGAGGGCGACCTGTACGAGCCGGAGGTGCCGCTCGTCGACATGACGGCCAAGGCGCTCGACGTGCTGAAGCGCGACCGTGACGGGTTCTTCCTGCTCGTCGAGGAGGAGGCGGTGGACGAGTTCGCGCACCGCAGCAACGCGACGCGCACGATCCAGGCCGGGCAGGCGCTCGACGAGACCGTCGCGCTCGCGCTCGACTTCGCGAAGGAGAACCGGGGCACGCTCGTGCTCGTCGTGGGCGACCACGCGACGGGCGGGCTCGCGATCGAGAACGTCGACCCCGAGGACGAGGGCGGCGAGGGCGCCACGACCGAGGACGGCCCGTTCGACCTCGCGGGGTCCGACCTCCAGTTCACGGTCGACTGGACCACGGGCGGCCACACCGGCGAGGCCACGCCGATCACCGCGCAGGGCCCCGGCGCCGCACGCCTCGCGGGCGCGCAGCGCAACACCGACGTCCACGACGCCGTCCTGCGCGCCATGCAGGGCCGGGGCCGCGGCTGACCACGACCCCTGCGCGCGGTCGAGAACGACTTTGGTGTCGTTATCCGCGGGATAACGACACCAAAGTCGTGTTCGGCGACGGACGTGTCAGCCCTTGACCGCTCCTCCCAGGCCGGCGCCCTGGAGGAACATGCGCTGGAACACCAGGAACAGCGCGACCGGGATGAGCGTGGAGATCGCGAGCGCCGCGAGGAACACGCCGAGGTCGGTCGACGCCTCGATCGACGGCAGGCGCACGGAGAGCGGCTGGATCGCCGGGTCCTTGAGGACCAGGAGCGGCCAGAGGAAGTCCTTCCAGGCCGCGATGACCGCGAACACCGACACGACGCCGATGATCGGCTTGGACATCGGCAGCACGACCGACCAGAACAGCCGGTACGGCCCGGCGCCGTCCATGCGCGCGGCCTCGAACACCTCGCGCGGGAGGCTGTCGAAGAACCGCTGGACGAGCAGCACGTTGAACGCGCTCGCGCCCGCCGGCAGCCACACGGCCCAGAAGCTGTTGATGAGCGACCGGCCCAGCAGCGGCGGGTCGAGGATCGTCAGGTACAGCGGGACGAGCAGGACGATCGCCGGGACGAACATGGTCGACAGGACGAGCGCCTGCACGACCTTCCCGTACCTCGGCCGCAGGACGGACAGCGCATAGCCGCCCGTCGTCGCGACCAGGATCTGCGACGCCCACGACCCGACCGCGAGCCAGATCGTGTTGAGGAAGTACCGGCTGACCTGGACGTCGTTCCACGCCTTGTCGAGGTTGTCCCACGCGATGCCGTTCGGGAAGATCGCCATCGGCGTGCGCAGGATGTCCTGCGTCGGCGTGACCGCGTACTTGGCGAGCAGCAGCATCGGGCCGAGCCCCGCGACGACGAGGATCACGAGCAGCAGGACGTGCGTGGTACCCATCCCCCACCGGATCGACGGGCGGCGCCAGTCCGCCTCGGAGAGCGCGCCGCGGTCCTCGACCCCGTCGAGCGCCTTGCGACGGCGCGCGCGCACCTTGCGGCGCTCGGACTCGCGCCGGTTGCGGCTGGCCTCGGCGGCGCGACGCGAGGTCCCCGTGCCGCCCGTCGGGCCCGCCGGCGTGCTGTCGGCCGTCGCCGCGGAGTCCTGCGAGACGACGCCGATCTCGCTCGGGTTGTCGGTGGGCGAGAGAGTCATGACGTGCTCCAGGACCGGGTGAGCCGGAAGTAGAGGATCGAGAAGACGGCGAGGACGGCCGCGAGCATGATCGACAGCGCGGTCGCCGCCCCGTAGTCGCCGCCGAGGCTGTTCTGGAAGGCGTAGCGGTAGATGAGCAGCAGGATCGTCAGGGTCGCGTTGTTCGGCCCGCCGCCCGTGAACAGGTAGGGCTCGAGGAAGACCTGCGCCGTGCCGATCACCTGGAGGATCAGCGTGATGAACAGGACGCCGCGCAGCGCCGGGAGCGTCACGTGCCAGATCTTGCGCCACAGCCCCGCGCCGTCCACCTCGGAGGCGTCGTAGAGCTCGGGCGGCACGCTCGTCAGGGCGGCGAGGTAGATGATGATCGTCCCGCCCGCGCCGGCCCACGTGGCGGCGAGCACGAGCGAGGGCATCGCCGTCGAGGCGTCCTGGAGCCACGGGTACGGGCCGAGCCCGACCCAGCCGAGGATCGTGTTGAACACGCCCGTCGGGCTGCCGTTGTAGAAGAACTTCCACAGCAGCACCGCGACGACCGGCGGCACGACGACCGGCAGGTACGCGAGCGCGGAGTACAGCCCGCGCGCCCGGCGCACCTCCCGCATGAGCACCGCGGCGACGAGCGGGATCGGGTACCCGAACAGCAGGGCGAGGAACGCGAAGTACAGCGTGTTCTTCACGGCCTTCCACAGGAGCGGGTCGTTCAGCACCTGGCGGAAGTTGTCGAGCCCGACGAACGTCGGGTCGCTCACGAGGTTCGTCTCCTGGAAGCTCATGATCACCGCGCGCACGATCGGGAACCACGAGAAGACGCCGAAGATCAGGATCAGCGGGAGCAGGAAGACGAGGTTGCTCAGGCCGCCGCCACGGAACCACGTCACGGGGCTGCGGCGTCGGCCGTCGCGGTCGGCCCGCGCGTGGGAGGCGGGTCCCCGTCGCGGCGGGGCGGTGGTGGCGGTCACGGGCGAACGTCCTTCGGTGCGGTGGGGAGGTGCCCGACGACGCGAGGTGCGTCGCGCCGTCGGGCACCGGCGGGGTACGGGTCGGCCGGCAGGGGGCGCTGCCGGCCGACCCGGGTCTGCGGGTCGCGCGGCCCGGTGCGGGCCGCGCGACCGCGGGGCGTCAGCCCTGGTCGAGCAGGGCCTGCGCCTCGGTGTTCGCCTGCTCCAGCAGCGCGTCCACGTCGGCGTTCTCGTCCGTCAGGACGGCCTGGACGACCGGGTCGAGCAGGGCGTAGATCTCCTGCGTCTTCTGCGACGGCTCACCGACGAGCGGCAGGTCGAACATCGTGTCCGTGTAGCTCGTCATCTGGTCGAGCGGGACGTTGATGTAGTCCTTGATCCACTCCTGGTTCTGCTCGTACTGCTCCTGGGAGAACATCGGCAGGACCGGGGTGCCCACGGGCTGGTCGTTCGCGACGAGCGTCTCGGCGTCGGCGACGGCGCGCTTCTCGTCGACGAGCTTGCCGAGGTAGAAGAAGTCGATCCACTTGATCGCGGCCTCCTTCTTCGACTCGTCGACGTTCGCCGGCATCGCGGCGAGCGTGCCGCCCGTGAGGACGCCCGCGTCGTCGCCCTCGAGCGGGAGCGCCGCGAGACCGTAGGTGGCGGGGTCGATCGCGTTCGTCTGGACGAGCGACGTGAAGACGTCCGAGCCCGACGTGTACATCGCGACCTGGCCGGCGGCGAACGCCTGGTTCATCGTGCCCCAGTCGAGGAGGAAGTTGCTCCCGAGGGAGTTGTCCTCCCAGCGCATGGCCTTGAGCCACTCGAGCGCTTCCTTGGTGCCGTCGTTCGTGAGCGTCGAGGTGGCCGTGCCGTCGTCCGCGACCTCCTGCGTGCGGCCGCCGCGCGCGAAGGTGTTGACCGTGAGCTGCCAGCCGCCCGTGTTGTTCTGCGACATCTGCATGTAGCCCGCCACGCCGGGGTTCGCGTCCGCGATCTTCTTCGCGTCCTCGCGGACCTCGTCCCACGTGGTCGGCGGCTGGTCGGGGTCGAGCCCTGCGGACTCGAACAGCGCGCGGTTGTAGTGCAGGCCCACGCCGTACACGTTCTTCGCGGGGATCGCGTAGACGTGGCCGTCGGCGCCCGTACCCGCCTCGATGATCGCCGGGTTGAACTTGTCGGCGTAGGGCAGGGTGCGGAACTGCTCGTCGAGGTCGGCGAGCTGGCCGTTCTCGACGAGCGTCTTCGCGTCCGTGAACGGGATCTCGAAGACGTCGGGCAGCGTGCCGCCGGCGAGCTGGGGGGCGAACGTCGTCGCCTTCCACTCGTACTCCTCGGGCACGATGTCGATGTCGGGGTTCGCGGTCTCGAACTCCTCGACCTGGGCGTTGAAGGCGTCGATCGCCTCCTGCTCGGAGCCCGGGAGGAGGGAGACCACCTTGAGGGTGACCTTCCCGTCGCCGTCCGAGCCGCTGCTCTCGTCGTCGCTGCCCGAGCCGCCGCTCGAGCACGCGGCGAGCGTGCTGATCGCGAGCGCCCCCGCGAGGGTGAAGGCGATCGCCTGACGTGTGGACTTCATCGTCACTCCTGTGTTCCGGTGGTGCTGGGTGTGTGCTGGGTGAGTGCTGGGTGTCCGGGCCGACCGGCTCGCGGCCCGGGGACTGGTGGCGGTCAGGCCCGACGGCTCGTGCGCGGCGTCACGTGCGCAGCCAGACCGCGGTGTCGGGGGCGAGGCGCGTCGGTGGCTCCGACGCGTCCGCCCCGTGCGGGGTGCCGCTGTGGAGGAGGACCTCGGCGTCCGCGGGCAGCGGCACGTCCTCGGCCCCGAGGTTGACCACGCACGTGACCGCGCGGTCGTCGTCACCGCGGGTGTCCCCGCGGACGAAGGCGAGCACGTCGTCGCCGAGCGCGACCCCACCGAGGGAGTCGAGCCAGCGGAACGCCTCGCCGTGCAGCGCGGGCTCCGCGCGCCGCGTCGCGAGCACGCGGCGGTAGAGCGCGAGCATCGACGTCTCGTCGTCGGCCTGCGCCTCGACGGACACCTCGCCCCAGCCCGCGGGCTGAGGCAGCCAGGGCCGCGCGCCGCCGTCGGGCCCGAACCCGTTGCTCGTGCCGCCGCGCGTCCACGGGAGGGGGACGCGGCAGCCGTCGCGACCGGGGTCGACGCCGTCGGAGCGGAAGTGCATGGGGTCCTGGATCGCGTCGAGCGGAAGGTCCTCGACCTCGGGCAGGCCGAGCTCGTCGCCCTGGTAGAGATAGAGAGAGCCCGGCAGCGCGGCCGAGAGCAGCGCGGCGGCGCGGGCCCGACGGCGCCCGGTCTCCAGGTCCGTCGGCGTGCCGAAGCGCTTGGTCGCGAAAGCGAACGAGCTGTCCTCGCGGCCGTACCGCGTCACCGGGCGCGTCACGTCGTGGTTCGAGAGCACCCACGTCGCGGGCGCCGCGACCGGGGCGTGCGCGTCGAGCGTCGTCTGGACCGACTCGCGCAGCGCCTTCGCGTCCCACGGGCGCGCCATGAAGTCGAAGTTGAACGCCGTGTGCATCTCGTCCGGGCGCAGGTACTGGGCGAACCGGGCACGGTCCGCGAGCCACACCTCGCCCACGAGCACGCGAGGCTCCTCGTAGGAGTCGGCGACGGCGCGCCAGCCGCGGTAGATGTCGTGCAGCTCGTCCCGGTCGACGTGCGGGTGCTCGCCCGGACCGGGGTGGGCCGGGACCTCGGGCAGCGCCGGGTCCTTGACGAGCTGGGCGGCGGAGTCGATGCGGATGCCCGCGGCGCCGCGGTCGAACCAGAACCGCAGGATGTCCTCGTGCTCGCGGCGCACGTCGGGGTGGTTCCAGTTGAGGTCCGGCTGCTCGGGCGCGAACACGTGCAGGTACCACTCGCCGGGCGTGCCGTCGGGGTTCGTCGTGCGCGTCCACGTGCTGCCCTGGAACTCGGAGACCCAGCGCGTCGGGATCTCGGAGCCGTCCTCGCCCTTGCCCGGGTGGAACCAGAAGCGCTCGCGCTCGGGCGATCCGGGGCCGGCCGCGAGGGCCGCCTTGAACCACTCGTGCTCGGACGAGACGTGGTTGGGGACGACGTCGATGATCGTGCGGATCCCGAGCTCGCGCGCCTCCGCGATGAGCTGCTCGGCCTCGGCCAGCGTGCCGAACTGGGGGTCGATCGCGCGGTAGTCCGCGACGTCGTAGCCGCCGTCGGCCAGCGGGGACACGTACCAGGGGGTGAACCAGATCGCGTCGACCCCGAGGTCGCGCAGGTAGGTGAGGTGCTGACGCACGCCCGCGAGGTCGCCCGTCCCGTCGCCGTTCCCGTCCGCGAAGCTGCGCACGTACACCTGGTAGATCACGGCGCCGCGCCACCAGTCGGGCGACGCCGCCCCCGGCGCCCGCACCGCCTGCGCGAGAGTCGCGTCGGGGGTGGGTTCGCCGTCGGCGACTCGGGGGTGATCGTTGCTCACCGCGTCCTCTTCCGTGAGTTCGTGGGCTGCACGTGCCTGGGCCGTGCCTCGCCTGCTGCTGCGCACTGCGTTCGATCCGACCGGGTGGGCGCCCGGGACGGCCGTCGTGCACCGGGTGCCGACCGCGCCGTCGTGGATGACTGTAACTAGACGACAGGATGCGCGCAAGAATCTGACAGTGCCGTTATCGAAACGCTATCTCTCGACGTCGAGAGACCTACGAACGTTGCGACCCAGCGCTCCGGTGCGACACGACAGCGATCTCAGCGACCATCACGGCGGCGGTCGGGGCGGCAGTCGCGGCGGCAGTCGCCGCTGCTCGCCGAACCCGGGGTTACGTGTCACGCGCAGCCCCGAACGACGCGCAACCCCGGGTTCGCGGGCCTGGCCTCGAACGCGAGTTGCGGGACCCAGCGCCGAACCCGGGTTTGTGGGTCGCGGGGAGCCCCCGGGTGCCACGAGACCCCGGGTTCGACGGTCGGGCGCGACCGGAGGCCCCGGGTCGCGCGCCACGGGGGGACGACGACGAGGGCCCCGGGCCGGCGCGCACGAGGCGGCCGGGCCGGGGCCCTGGTGAGTAGCGGGTGGTTAGGAGGCCGCCGCGTCGCGGGCGGCGGCGTGCGCCGCGGCGGTCGAGCCGCGCACGACGAGCTCGGGCTCGAACAGGAGCTCGTCGCGCGAGACGTCGGCGCCCGCGATCATGCTCGCGAGCAGGTCGACGGCGGCCCGGCCCATCGGCTCGATGGGCTGGCGGACCGTGGTCAGCGCGGGGTCGGTGGAGTTCATGAGGTTCGAGTCGTCGTAGCCGACGACGGAGACGTCCGTCGGGACGTCGAGGCCCGCGCGCCGCACCGCGCGGACGGCGCCCAGGGCGAGCGGGTCGCTCGCGCACACGATGGCCGTCGCGCCGGCCTCGAGCAGGCGGTTCGCCGCGGCCTGCCCGCTCTCCAGCGAGTACTGGCTGTGCACGACGAGCGCCGGGTCGAGCACGTGGCCCTGCCGCTCGGCGAACGCCTGCGCCGCGGCGAGCTTGCGCTCGGACGGCACGTGGTCCGCCGGCCCGAGCAGCAGCCCGACCTTCTCGTGGCCGAGCGAGAGCACGTGGCCGAGCGCCTGGTTCATCGCGACGAGGTCGTCGCACGAGACCCGCGGGAAGTCGAGGTCCTCGATCGAGGCGTTCATGAGCACGACCGGCAGCCCGAGCTTCTCGAGGCGCCGGAAGTGCGCGTGGTCGGCCAGACGCTCCGCGTAGAAGCCGCCCGCGAAGATCACGCCGGACACGTGCTGGCCCAGGAGGAGGTCGATGTACTCGGCCTCCGTGACACCGCCCGCGGTCCGCGTGCACAGCACCGGGGTGAAGCCCTGCTGCGCGAGCGCGCCGCCGATGACCTCGGCGAACGCCGGGAAGATCGGGTTGACGAGCTCGGGGAGCACGAGCCCGACGAGACGCCCGCGCTCGCCGCGCAGCTTGGTCGGCCGTTCGTAGCCGAGCACGTCGAGCGCGGTGAGCACCGCGTCCCGCGTCGCCTGCGACACCCCGGGCTTCCCGTTGAGCACGCGGCTCACCGTGGCTTCGCTGACACCGACCTTGGTGGCGACCTCCGCCAGACGTCTCGACATGCCGTCGACTATACGCGCCGCTGCAAGCCGCTTGCGTGATTCCGGGCCGCCCGAACGCATGCTTGCGTCAAGGCGGATCGCGCAGGCCCGCGCGGGCCGAACGGCTCTGCCGAGCACGACATGACGGTCGTTCTGGCTCTCATACCGACCGCCATGTCGTGCTCGGCGCGGGGGCGGGGGCGGGGCGGGGCGGGGGCGGGGCGGGTGGAATGGGGCGACAGCGGCGGTTGCGGCTAGGCTCGTTCGGTGTCCTTCCAAAAGGTGCCCGCGCCCCGCCCCGCGTCCACGACGGACCCGTTCGGGATCGTCCCCGCTCCTGCGGCGCTGACCCCCGGGGCAGGGACGACGGCGATCCCCGACGGGACACGGGTCGTCGCGGACCCGGCGCTGCGTGCCGCCGCCCGCTGGTGGCGTCGGACGACCGAGGACGCCTTCGGCCTCGACCTCGTACCCGCCGATGCCTCGACCCCTCGCGCGGTCGAGCCCACGACCCCCCTCCCCGCCGACCGCACGGCCGACCGCACGCCACCGGTGCCCGCCGACGCCCGCCCCGTGGTGACGTTCGCGCTCGACGGCGGCCTTCCGCCGTCGGGCCACCGCCTCACGGTGGACGCCGCCGGGGTCCGCGTGGACGCGGGAGACCTCGACGGAGCGCACGCCGCCGCGCAGACGCTCCGCCAGCTCGCCGGCCCGGCCGCGTTCCGCCGCGCCCCGGCCGGCACCGCCGCCACGCCGGCGCTGGTCCTCCCGCACGTCACGATCACCGACCACCCCCGGTTCCCGTGGCGCGGCGTGCTGCTCGACGTCGCGCGCCACTTCCTGCCGAAGGCCGACGTGCTGCGGTTCGTCGACCTCGCCGCGGCGCACCGGCTCAACGTGCTCCAGCTCCACCTCACGGACGACCAAGGCTGGCGGATGGAGATCGCGCGCTACCCGCGCCTCACGGAGGTCGGGGCATGGCGGCGCGAGTCGGGCGTCGGCACGTGGCGCGCCGGCGTCTTCGACGGCCGCCCGCACGGCGGCTTCTACACGCAGGACGACCTGCGCGAGATCGTCGCGTACGCGCGCGAGCGCGGCGTGACGGTCGTGCCGGAGATCGACGCCCCGGGTCACGTCGAGGCCGCCGTGGCGGCGTACCCCGAGCTCGGCACGCGCAAGCAGCCGCACGAGGTCCGCACCACGTGGGGCGTGAGCACGGAGGTGCTCGACCCGTCCGAAGACTCGCTGACGTTCTTCCGGCACGTGCTCGACGAGGTGCTCGACGTGTTCGACGCGCCGTTCGTCGCGATCGGGGGTGACGAGGTGCCGACGACGCTGTGGCGCGAGAACCCCACGATCGTGGCACGCGCCGAGGCGCTCGGCCTCGACGACGTCGGCGGGCTGCACGGCTGGTTCCTCGCCCGGCTCGCGGAGCACGTCGCGTCGCACGGGCGCCGCGCGGTCGTGTGGGACGAGGCGTTCGGCCCCGCGCTCCCGCGCGACGTGGTCGTGACGTCGTGGCGCGGCTGGGCGGTCGGGGCGGACGCGCTCGCCGCGGGCCACGACGTCGTCATGGCCCCGGAGCAGGTCGTCTACCTCGACCACCGCGGCGGCGACACCCCCGACGAGCCGGTACCCGTCGGCTTCCTCACGACCCTCGACGACGTGTACGCGTTCGAGCCGCTGCCGTCGGAGCTCGCCGGCTCGCGAGCGGACTCGGCGCCGAGCACCGACGGCGACCGGTCGGGCGTCCTGCTCGGCGGCCAGGCCGAGCTGTGGTCCGAGCACCTCGAGTCCGCCCGCCGCGTCGACTACGCCGCGTTCCCGCGCCTCGCGGCGTTCGCGGAGGTCATGTGGTCGCCCGCGGCCGACCGCTCTCCCGGCTCGCCCGCGTCGCGCGCGTTCCGCGAGCGCCTGGTGACGCACCACCTGCCGCGCCTCGACGCGTACGGGGTCGAGTACCGGCCGCTCGACGGCCCGCAGCCGTGGCAGACCAGGCCCGGCGTCGCGGGCTGGCCGCGCGACCGCGCGGCCGAGCTCGCCGCGGGCGGGCTGCGCGGCGTCGGCGGCTGGGTCGAAGGGCGCGACGAGGACGAGGGCGGCCCCGCATGAGCGCGCTCGTGGTCCGCGGCGCCCGGCTCGTCGAGCCCGACGGCGACGCCTCCTCCCCCGTGGACGTGACGGTCCGCACGGGCCGGGTCGAGAGCGTCTCCCCGGCCGGGTCCGTCGCGCCCGGGAGCGCCGACGTGCTCGACGCGGGCGGTCGGCTGCTGCTGCCCGGGCTCGTCGACGCGCACGTGCACGGCGAGGCCGCGGTGCTCGACGAGGACGTGCAGCTCGCGATGCTGCGCCAGGGCGTGACGAGCGTCGTCGTCGGGCAGGACGGGGTGTCCTACGCGCCCTCGCCCGCCCCGGGCGAGCAGCGCGCACCGGGCGACGAGACGGCGTCGGGCCTGCACGACGCCGCGACCTGGGCGAGCGGGTACTTCGCCGCGATCAACGGCGAGCACCCCACGTTCCGCGGCGGGTCGGTCGCGGACCTGCTCGCGACCTACGACCGCACGACCCGGGTCAACGTCGGGTACCTCGCCCCGCACGGCACGATCCGGTACGCGGTCCTGGGCGCCGCGGCCCGCGCCGCGACGCCCGCCGAGACCGACCGCATGCGCGCGCTGCTCGCCGCGGCGCTCGACGACGGGGCGCTGGGCATGTCGACCGGCCTGGAGTACGTCCCGGCGACGTACGCCGACGAGACCGAGCTCGTCGCCCTCGCGAGCATCCTCGCAGCGCGCGGGCTCCCCCACGTGTCGCACATGCGCGGGTACGAGGACAAGGCAGGCCCGGCGTTCGCGGAGCTCGTGCGCGTGGCGCGCGCGTCGGGGGTCGCGACGCACGTCTCGCACTACCACGGCCCGGCCGCGGAGCTGCTGGGGTACGTCGACGACGCCCACGCCCAGGGCCTGGACGTCACGTTCGACTCGTACCCCTACCTGCGCGGCTGCTCGATCCTGTCGATGGTGTCCCTGCCGACCTGGCTGCCCATCGCCGACGTCGACGCGACCGTGGCCGCACTGACGGACCCGGCCGTCCTCGACCGCCTGCACCGCGAGCACTTCCCCGCCCTGGCCGAGCTGTGGCCCCGCGTCACGATGG
This sequence comes from Cellulosimicrobium sp. GQ32, assembly GCF_059758455.1. Taxonomy (NCBI): domain Bacteria; kingdom Bacillati; phylum Actinomycetota; class Actinomycetes; order Micrococcales; family Promicromonosporaceae; genus Cellulosimicrobium; species Cellulosimicrobium sp. GQ32. The sequence goes on from NZ_JCAXEP010000004.1 coordinate 315,532, forward strand.
CAGCCGTCCCCACGGGCGCCGCCGCCGGCGCCCCCGACGGCGGAGCCGCCGACGGCCTGGCCTGGGCCGAGGGCATGGCGCTGCCCGACGTCGCCGCTCGACTGGGCCTGAACCCTGCCGAGGCCGCGGTGCACCTTCTCGTCGCGACGCGCCTGCGCGCCTCGTGCGTGTTCGCCCAGCCCCCGACCAACTCGCCCGACTCCGTGCGCGCCCTGCTGCGCCACCGCGCGCACGTGGGCGGGTCCGACGCGATCTACGCGCCCGTCGGAGGCGGTGGCCGACCGCACCCGCGCGGGTGGGGCGCCTTCGCGCGGTTCCTCGCCGAGCACGTGCGTACGCTCGGGGACTGGACGTGGCACGACGCCGTCACGCACCTGTCGACGCGGCCTGCCGAGCGGTTCGCGCTCGCCGGGCGCGGCGTGGTCGCGCCGGGCGCGGTCGCGGACCTCGCGCTCGTCGACCCCGACCGGGTCCGCGACGAGGCGACGTACGAGGACCCGCGGCGACCGGCGTCGGGCGTGGACGACGTGCTCGTGGCGGGCGTGCCCGTCCTGCGCGACGGCTCGCTCACCGACGCCCTCGCGGGCCGGCCGCTGCGCCCGGGGGCGGGCGCGAGCGGGCCTGCAGCGTGAGCCGCGAGCCGTCCAGCACGAGAGCCCGACTCCCGAGGAGGACCACATGACCGGCACGACGGACGACGCCGCACGTCCCGCACCCGACCGACCGTGGGCGCGCGACGTCGTCGGGCCCCGGACCAAGGGGCTGCGGCTCGACGCCCCGGCGACCGTCGCGGACGTGCTCACGGGCTCGCCGCGCGTCACGGACGGCGCCTTCTCCTGGCCGCTGCTCGCGCTCGACGACGCGACGCTCGACCACAACGTCGGCGTCGTCGCGCGCGTGTGCGCGGAGCGCGGCGTCGAGCACGCGCCGCACGTGAAGACGACGATGTCGCGCGCCCTCTACGCGCGGCAGGCCGCGGCGGGCGCGTGGGGCGCGACCGTCGCGACCCCCGGGCAGCTCCGGACGGTGCGCGACTGGGGCGTGCCGCGCGTGCTGCTCGCGAACGAGCTGCTCGACCCGCGCGAGATCGCGGGGCTGCGGGAGGACCTGTCGGGCGTCCTCGACGGGGCCCCCGACGAGGTGTGGCTGTGCGTGGACTCGCCGCACGGCGTCGACCTGCTCGCGCGCGGGTTCGCCGACGCGCCCGCAGCCGTCCGGGCGCGCCTCGGCGTGCTCGTCGAGCTCGGCGTCGCGGGCGGGCGCACGGGTGTGCGCAGCACCGCGGCCGCCCTGGACCTCGCGCGCGCCGTGCGCGCGTCGGGTCTGCGCCTGCTCGGCGTGACGGGCTACGAGGGCTCCGTCGCGGGCGGCACGACCGACGACGAGCTCGCCGCCGTCGCCGCGTGGTGCGACGGGCTGCGCGACCTCGGCGCCGCGTTCGCCCGCGAGGGCCTCGCGGGCGTCGACGAGCCGCTCGTGCTCTCGGCGGGCGGCAGCTCGTTCCTCGACGTCGTGCTGGCCGAGCTGCCCGGTCCGGTCGCCGGCGCCGACGGCCGTGAGGTCGAGGTCCGCGTCGTCGTCCGCTCGGGCGCGTACGTCACGCACGACCACGGCTTCTACTCGCGCACCGACCCGTGGAGCCGCATCCCCGGCGCCGAGCCGCTCCGGGGCGCGGCGATCGTCTGGGGCCAGGTCCTGTCCGTCCCGGAGCCGGGTCTCGCGATCTGCGGCATCGGGCGCCGCGACGTGTCGTTCGACATCGACCTGCCCGTCGCGCTGTGGCTGCGCTCGCAGTCCGACGACGGCTGGCTGCCCGCGCGCGAGCTCGCCGGGACGCGCGTCACCGCGCTCAACGACCAGCACCTCTACCTCGCGCTCGACGCGGGTGCCGGCCAGGTCACGGGGCCCGCGACCGCCCAGGTCCGCCCCGGCGACGTCGTCGGGTTCGGCATCTCCCACCCCTGCACGACGTTCGACCGCTGGCGCGTCGCCGCCGTCGTGCGCGGCGACGAGGTCGTCGACCTCGCGACCATCGATCTCTGACCATCGCCCGTGACCACCTCCAGCCAGCGAGCCCGTAGAACCGAGAGGACACCATGACCAGCGAGAAGACCGCGATCTCGACCCCCGACGCCCCGGCCCCCGCGCACACGTTCCACCAGGGCGTGCGCAAGGGCCCGTTCGTCCAGGTCTCGGGCCAGGGCCCGGTCGACCCCGCGACGAACGAGTACCTGTACCCCGGTGACGTCGCCGCGCAGACCACGCGCACGCTCGAGAACGTCAAGGCCATCGTCGAGGCGTCCGGCGCGACGTTCGACGACGTCGTCATGCTGCGCGTCTACCTCACGAAGCGCGAGGACTTCCCGATCATGAACGACGCGTACGGCGCGTTCGTCGCGCAGCACACCACCCAGGGCGTGCTCCCCGGCCGCACCACGGTGTTCACGGGCCTGCCCCGCGAGGAGATGCTCGTCGAGATCGACGCCTTCGCCATCACCGACTGATCCCGCCCCGCGCTATGGGCATGAAATGGGCCCGGTTCTCGGTCGAGAACCGGGCCCATTTCATGCCCACAGCCGGTCGACGGTCAGAGCAGGTGCGCGAGCAGGATGCGCAGGCCCAGCAGGACGAGCACGGCGCCGCCCACGACGGTCGCCCAGCGGCCCAGGCGCTCGCCCACGCGGGCGCCGAGGCGCACCCCGAGGCCGGACAGCCCGAGCGTCACGACGCCCACGAGTGCGACGGCGGGGAGGATCGGGACGCCGAGCACCGCGAACGTGACGCCGGAGGCGGCGGCGTCGATCGACGTCGCGATCGCCAGCGGGAGCAGCACGCGGTAGGCCACGCGGGGGCGCCGGGTGACGGCCGGCGCGAGCGTCGCGACGGCGCCCGGCGCGCCGAGGACACCTCCGTCCGCGGCCGCGGCCTGCGCTCCCGCCGGTCCCTCCACGTGCTCGACGGCGTGCTCGGCCTCGTCCCGGAGGCCCTCCTTGACCATGTGCGCGCCCACGACGGCGAGCATCCCGCACGCGATCCACGGCGCCACACCGGAGACCGCGCCGGCGAACCACGTGGACAGCGCCCACCCGGCGAGCGGCATGAGCGCCTGGAAGAGGCCGAAGAGGACAGCGACGCGCGCGGTCTCGCGCCACGTCGGGCGGCGCATCCGGGTGCCCTGCGCGAGCGCCACGGCGAACGCGTCCGCCGCGAGCGCGACGGCAACCACCACGAGCTCGAGAATTCCCACGAGAAAGCAGCCTAGAAACCGCCGGACGAATGCGTCCAGGTGCGTCGTGGTGACGCTGGTCTCGGCATTTCCGGACGTGGTTCCCGGCATTCCTGGACGCGCATTCCCGCATTCCTGGATACGGAGGACCGCAACCTCGGGTACGGGCGTCCGCGGCACCGGCCGCGCCCGCGTGGGAGGCGACGCGTAGCGTGCGCGGCGGAGGTGACGATGCTCGCGACGATCGCCGTGGAGGGGTACCGCTCCCTGCGCAGCCTCGTACTGCCGCTCGACCGGCTGACGGTCGTGACCGGGGCCAACGGGACCGGCAAGTCGAGCCTGTACCGCGCGCTGCGCCTGCTCGCCGAGTGCGCCCTCGGGGGCGCGGTCGGGGCGGTCGCGCGCGAGGGCGGGCTGCGCTCGACGCTGTGGGCCGGGCCCGAGCAGGGCGGCAGCCGTGCGCTGCGTGGCGGCGGACCGGTGCAGGGCACCCGGCGGACCGCGCCCGTCGCGCTGCGGCTGGGGTTCGCGGGCGCCGCTCCGGGTGACCTCGGCTACGCCGTCGACCTCGGGCTGCCGCAGCACCCGGGGTCGGCGTTCGCCCTCGACCCGGAGCTCAAGGTCGAGACGATCTGGTCCGGACCGGCCCCGCGCCCCGCGACGCTCCAGGTCGAGCGGCGTGGCCCCGCCGTCCGCGTGCGGGACGACGCCGGAGTCTGGGTCACCTCCCCCGCTCGCCTCCGGTCGTTCGACAGCGTGCTCACCGAGCTCGTCGACCCGGTGGGCGCGCCGGAGGTCGTCGCGGTGCGGGAGGCCCTGCGCTCGTGGCGCTTCTACGACCAGCTCCGCACGGACGCCGACGCCCCGGCGCGCGCGCCGCAGGTCGGCACCCGCACGCCGGTCCTCGCGCACGACGGCGCCGACCTCGCTGCGGCGCTCGAGACCGTGCGGGACCTCGGCCGCGGCGACGAGCTCGACGCCGCCGTCTCCCGCGCGTTCCCCGGGAGCCGGCTCGCGGTCCACGCCGACGACGGGCGGTTCGAGATCTCCCTCCACCAGCACGGGCTGCTGCGGCCCCTCACCGGCGCCGAGCTGAGCGACGGGACGCTGCGCTTCCTGTTTCTCGTCGCCGCCCTGCTCTCGCCGCGACCGCCCGCGCTCCTCGTGCTCAACGAGCCGGAGACGAGCCTGCACCCCGACCTGCTCCCGGCGCTCGGTGCGCTCGTGCACGCCGCGGCCCGGCAGACGCAGGTCGTCGTGGTGACCCATGCGACGCCGCTCGTCGAGGCGCTGCGGGACGCGACGGCGTCGGGCGCGGCCGACCTGCCGGGTCCCGGGGACCTCCTCGAGGTCGAGCTCGTCCGCACGCCGTTCGGCGAGACGACGGTCGCCGGGCGCGAGGGTCTGCTCGACCAGCCGCCCTGGACCTGGCCCCGGCGGTGACTCCGGCCGCGCGGGGCCCCGGGCTGGGAGCCCTCGCCTCGGCGGGGCGTTCAGCGCCGCGAGGCGACGTGGAGGCTCGTGACCGTCGCGGCGAGGTCGGTCAGCCGGGACGCCGTGCGGTCGAGCAGCTCGTCGAGCTCGATGGGGCCGGGGGCGATGCTGAACGCCGCGGCGATGCCGGCATCGCGCGCCTGGTGCGCCGGCAGCAGGACGCGCCCCGCGAGCACGACGACCGGCGGGCGGTGCGGCGCCTCGGCTGCGAGCGCGCCCATGGCGTCGGCCACCTTCCCGTTGACCGACTGCGAGTCGAACGACCCCTCGCCCGTGACGACCAGGTCCGCACGACGGATCGCGTCCGGCAGCCCCACCGCCTCCGCCACGAGCCGCGCGCCGGGCTCCAGCTCGGCACCGAGGACGCCGACCATCGCCGCGGGCACACCGCCCGCCGCCCCGGCGCCCGGGAGCTCCGACACGTCGAACCCGGCTTCCTCGACGAGCACGCCCGCCCAGCGGCGCAGCGCGTCGTCGAGGAACGCCACGTCCGCCTCCTGAGCGCCCTTCTGCGGGCCGAACACGTGCGCCGCGCCCCGCTCGCCGTGCAACGGGTTGGTCACGTCGACCGCGAGGCGCCAGCGCACGTCGCGGGCACGCGGGTGCAGCCCGGACAGGTCGAGGCGCGCGACGCGCGCGAGGCCCTCTCCGCCGTCGGGCACCTGCTCCCCGGCGGCGTCCAGGAGCCGCCCGCCCAGGCCGGTGAGGATCCCCGAGCCGCCGTCGGTCGACGCCGACCCGCCGAGGCACACGATCACCTCGTCCACGCCCGCGTCGAGCACGGCCGCGGCCGCCGCCCCGGTGCCGAGGGTGTGCGCGTGCAGGGGCTGGAGCGCGACGTCGCTCACCTGCGGCAGGCCGCTCGCCTCCGCGAGCTCCACGACGCCCAGACGCCCGTCGGCGGAGACCCCGTACCGCGCGGTGCGCGGGCGCCCGATCGCGTCGACCGTCGCGACCTCGCGCGCCGGCACGCCCCACACGGCGAGGAGCGCCTCGAGCGTCCCCTCGCCGCCGTCGGCCATGGGGAGCTCGACGACCTCGGCGTCGGGGACGACGCTGCGGACCCCGGCGGCGACGGCGTGCGCGACGTCCGCGGCGCTCAGGCTGCCCTTGAACGAGTCGGGCGCGACGACGACGCGCAGCGGGCCGTCGGGGCGCTGCGGGGAACCGGTCTGGGTGGTGCTCGGCGTTGAGGACACGCTTCGCATCCTAGGCAGCGCGGGCCCTCCCGGTCCGCCCGGGAACGGACGGACCGGACGTGTTCCCCGCCACAGCGCTCAGGGGCGCCGCTCGGCCGCCCGCGGGTCCGGCACCGCGTCGGGGATGCCGCTCTGCGCCGCGCGCAGCCGCTCGAGGAGCTCGCCGAGCGTCGCGAGCTCGTCGTCGTCGAGCGCCCCGCCCACGTAGGTCGCGATCGCCCGGGCGTGCGCGCGGCCGGTCGCCCGCTGGAGGTCCCGGCCCGCCCGGGTGAGCCGGACGAGCGTGCCGCGCGCGTCGTCGGGCGCGGACGTCCGGTCGACCAGACCGCGGGTCGCGAGCCGGTCCACCATGCGGCTCAGCGACGGCTGGCTGAGCAGGATGTAGACGTTGAGGTCGCGCAGGCGCATCCCCTCGTCGGGGCCCTTGGTGAGCGAGAAGAGCACGTCGTACTCGCGCAGGGTCAGACCGTCCCAGACGGGGTCGGACTGGAGCCTGCGCATGATCGTGACCTGCGCCCGGAAGAGCGACTCCCACGTCTCGACCGCGAGGCGCGGGCTCGCGTGGCCGGGTGCGGTCACGGGTCCGTCGTCGTGGTGGCCCTGCTCGATCATGACACCCCCCGGACGACTCGATCGATGCGTTCGCATCGACCCTACCGGGTCGTGGGCGGGCTCAGCGGCCGAGGCGACGCTCGCGCTGGGAGTACGCGCGCAGCGCACGCAGGTAGTCCACGCGCCGGAAGTCGGGCCAGTAGGCCTCGCAGAAGTAGAACTCGGAGTGCGCGCTCTGCCACAGCAGGAACCCGCCGAGGCGCTGCTCGCCCGACGTGCGGATGACGAGCTCCGGGTCCGGCTGGCCCTTGGTGTACAGGTGCTCCTCGATGTGCTCGACGTCCAGGTTCTCCGCGAGGTCCTGCAGGCGCGCGCCCGCGGCCGCCTGCTCGCGGAGGTACGAGCGCACCGCGTCGGCGATCTCGTGCCGGCCGCCGTACCCGATGGCCACGTTCACCTGGAGACCGTCGACCGAGGCGGTGCGCTGCTGCGCCTCGCGCAGCGCGGCCGCGAGGCGCTCGGGGAGCAGGTCGAGCCGACCCATGACCCGCAGGCGCCAGCGGCCCGAGTCGGCGAGGTCGCGCACCGCGTCCTCGATGATGTCGAGCAGCGCGGAGAGCTCCTCCTGCGAGCGCGAGAGGTTGTCGGTCGAGAGCATCCACAGCGTGACGACCTCGACGCCCTGGTCCTCGCTCCAGCCCAGGAACTCCGCGATCTTGTCCGCACCCCGGCGGTGGCCGGTCGCCGTCGACTCGCCGAACGAGCGAGCCCAGCGCCGGTTGCCGTCGAGGATGACGCCCACGTGGCGGGGCACGCTCTCGTGCGAGAGGGTCGCGGCGAGGCGACGCTCGTAGAGTCCGTAGACAGGGCGGGGCAGGCGCACGACGGTTCCTCGACGATGGAAGGACGGGTGTCGCCCGGCGGGCTGGTCCTTGGTCGGGACGCGCGGGCCGAACCCGCACACGCTACCGCCCCGCGCCGCCCGGACGGCAGGGCTGCGGCGGCCGCGCACGCCCCTGCCCAGGATCTTCACACCGCGGCGCCGTCCCCGGTCGTCTACCTACGCTGCCGTAACCTACGATGGCGTAGGTAGGCGGGGCGACGCCGCGCGCCGCCCGCCCGTGAGACCGTGCACGACCCTGACCGCGCCCGATCCGGCCCGACCCCGAGGAGACGCCGTGGACCGACCGACCGACCGCGACCGCACCCCCAGCGCACCCGACGCCGGCGTCCTGGAGAACGCCCGCGAGAGCGTGGGCGACGCCGTCGAGAAGGTCGCCGAGGCGGTCAAGCCGCGCCTGCGCGGATGGATCCACGCCGGGACGTTCCCGTTCGTCCTCGTCGCGAGCATCGTCCTCGTCGTCGTCGCGCCGCCGGTCGCGGGCAAGGTGTCGTGCGCGATCTTCGGGCTCAGCGCGTGCCTGCTCTTCGGCACGAGCGCGGTCTACCACCGCGGCACGTGGTCGCCGCGCGTCGCCGGGGTGCTCCGGCGTGCCGACCACTCCAACATCTTCCTCATCATCGCCGGCACGTACACGCCCCTCGCCGTGCTCCTGCTCCCCCAGCGGACCGCGACGATCCTGCTCGCGATCGTGTGGGGCGGCGCCGTCCTCGGCCTCCTCGCCCGGATCCTGTGGCTCGACGCCCCCCGCTGGGTCTACGTGCCCGTCTACGTCGCCCTCGGCTGGGTCGCCGTCGGCTACATGCCGCAGTTCTGGACCACGACGAACGGGCCGGCGATCGTCTGGCTCGTCGCCGCGGGCGGGCTCGCCTACACGCTCGGCGCCGTCGTCTACGGCATCAAGAAGCCGAACCCCAGCCCCCGCTGGTTCGGCTTCCACGAGATCTTCCACGTGCTCACCGTCGTCGGCTTCACGTGCCACTACGTCGCGATCATGCTGGCGGCGGTCGCGGCGCGCTGAGCGCGCCGCCGCGGGCTCAGTCCCGAGGGACGACGGCGTAGCGGCGGTTGGCGAGCGACGGGTTGCGCTCGCGCACGCTCGCCAGGGCCTCGGGGTCGAGGTCGGCGCTGCGGAGCTCGGCGCGCTCGCCGAGCTCGAGACCCACCTGACCGTCCGGGCCGACGAGGAGCGAGCGACCGGTCACGCCCTTGCCCGCCTGCCCGACGGCGAGGACGACGGCGGTGTTCTCGATCGCCCGCGCCCGGGCCAGGGTGCGCCACTGGTCCGCCTTGAGGTCGCCCGCCGCCCATGCCGCGGGCACGACCAGCACGTCCGCGCCGGCGTCGACGAGCCGCCGCGCGCTCTCGGGGAACCGCAGGTCGTAGCAGGTCATGACGCCGAACGTCAGGTCGCCGAGGCGCAGGACCAGCGGGGGCGCGGCCGGGTCGCCGGCGTCGAGCCGGTCGGACTCGCGGTGCCCGAACGCGTCGTAGAGGTGGACCTTGCGGTACGTGCCCACGAGCTCGCCGGACGCGTCGACGGCGACCACCACGTTGACCGCACGTCCCGCCGCGCTGCCGGGCACGAGGGTGCCCGCGACCGCGGCGACCCCGTGCTCGCGCGCGAGCCGGCGCACGTTCGTCACGAAGGGCCCGTCGAGCGGCTCGGCGTGCTCGACGCCCGTGCCTCGCGGGTCGAAGCCGGCCGCGTACTCGGGGAGCACGAGCAGGTCCGCGTGCACGCGTGCCGCCTCCCGGAACGCGGCGCCGACGGTGACGAGGTTGGCCGCGTGGTCGGCCGACACCTCGAGCTGGCCGATCGTGACCCGCGCCCCGGTGGCCACGGTCAGCCCTGCCGCGCGGGACCGCTGCCGGGTGCTCCGTCGGGAGCGCTGCCGTCGGGCGTGCCGTCGTGACCCGTCGTGCCGTCGGGCGACTCGCCGTCGGAGGCCGTGCCGTCGCCCGGCTCCAGCGGACCGTCCGCGCCGATGCCCTGCACCTCGGCGTTGTGCCGCATGCGCCGGAGCTGGCGGGACAGCGCGAAGAACAGGCCCACGGTCGCGAGGGCGACCGCGAAGATCGCGAGGAAGCCGACGAGGCCGGGCGACACGTCGTTCGGGTCGAGGTCCTCGCGCAAGGGGTCGTCCGAGGGGCTCGGCGTCGCGGTCTCGGCCACGACGCCGGCCGCCCAGCCCGGGCCGCCCGCACCGGTCACCGCCAGGGAGCCCGCGAGGGACGTCGTCGTGGTCACGAGGCCGCCCCCTCGCTCGCGACGAGCTCGCGGACGCCCGCGAAGAGGTCGTCCTCGGGCAGCTGCGTGGGCACGCGCGACTCGGCGAGCTCGAACTCCTCGAACGGCCACACGTCGACCTCGAGGTCGCGCGGGATCGCGAAGAAGAAGCCGTCGGGGTCGATCTGCGAGGCGTGCGCGATGAGCGCCGCGTCGCGCTGCGCGTAGTAGCGCGCGACGTGGACGCGGGTCGTGACCTCGCGCTCGGGGATCTCCCGCGCGGACCGGGACTCGACCCAGTCGCCGAACGGCGACTCCAGGCCGGCGCCCTGCATCGCCTCGTGCAGCGTGCGGATGCGGTTCATCGAGAAGTCGTGGTTGTAGTACAGCTTGAGCGGCGCCCAGGGGGCGGCCCCGCCCTCGCGGCGGTAGCGGTCGGGGTCGCCCGCGGCGTGGAACGCCTCGAACGCGACGCGGTGGCACATCACGTGGTCGGGGTGGGGGTAGCCGCCCGACGGGTCGTACGTCGTCACGACGTGGGGGCGGAACTCGCGCACGAGCTCGACCAGCGGCGCTGCGGCCTCCTCGAGCGGCACCAGGCCGAACGATCCCTCGGGCAGCGGGGGCAGGGGGTCGCCCTCCGGGAGGCCCGAGTCGACGAACCCGAGCCACTGCTGACGCACGCCGAGCGCGCGCGCTGCGGAGGCCATCTCGACGCGGCGCAGCGCACGCATGCCCTCGATGCCGTCGGGCCCCTCGCCGAAGCTCGGGTTGAGGATGTCGCCGCGCTCACCGCCCGTGCACGTCGCGACGAGCACGTCGACGCCCTCGGCCGCATAGCGGGCGGTCGTCGCGGCGCCCTTGCTCGACTCGTCGTCGGGGTGGGCGTGCACGGCCAGGAGACGGAGCGTCTCCGGCTGCTCGCGGTGGGTGGTCGATCCGGCCGCGGGTTCGGCCACTGGTCCTCCCGGGTACGTCGTACGTCTCCTCGCGCGGCCGGACCTGTCGTGGGTGCACGACGAGCGTCCGGGCTCTGCGAAGATGGGTCGAGGACATGATCCCCCACCGCGCCCACACCTGACGAACCGCCGGGACCACCGGCAGGACGCCGGGTCCGTGACCGGACGCGGCGGCACCGACCACGGGACCGCACCATGACGAACGAGACCACCGCCCCGCAGCCGAGCCCGGGTGCCCCCCTGCGACCGCCGGCGGGCCGCTACGGGCCCGAGCCGACCGAGCGGCGCCGACGCCTGGCCGTCGTCGGGATCGTGCTCGTCGCGATCGTCGGGCTCGCGATCACGCTCGTCATCGGGCTGCGGTACGCGAACGAGCCGGTGCGGTTCAAGGACTTCGGCTACACCGTCGTGAGCCCGGAGCGCGTCGACGTGACGTTCGAGGTCTACATGGACCCGGGGACGACGGCGACGTGCACGCTCGACGCCCTCGCCGAGAGCTTCGCCCAGGTCGGGACGGTCGACGTGACGGTCGGCCCGGTCGAGGTCACGGAGTCCCGGTACACGGTGAGCGTGGCGACCTCAGAGCTCGCCACGACGGGCATCGTCCAGTCCTGCCGCGTCGTCCCCTGACGCACCCCGAGGCGTCGGCCCCGGGCGCCTGCTGACCTGCGACGTCGCTGTCGGCACCCTGTGCTTTGCTATCCTGAGGGATTCCCGCACCCGATCGTGTGGAGCCCGAGACTGCGTGCCGGTGACAGGCACGCGTCCTCCGGGCGCCCCGGCGACCAGCGGGAGACCAGTCCTACGCGCTGCCACCCGGCCAGCGTCACCGACCCGGGCAGGCAGGCGCACCGCGAACGCACGCGCCCCGGCTGCCCGTACCCGTACGGCCGTGCGACCGACCCGGCCGTCGACCATGGAAAGGAAGGAGCGAACCGTGACCGACACCACCGTCACCTGGCTGACCCAGGAGGCGTACGACAGGCTGCAGGCCGAGCTCGCCCACCTGTCCGGCGAGGGCCGTACCGAGATCGCGGAGCGCATCGCTGCCGCGCGCGACGAGGGCGACCTCAAGGAGAACGGCGGCTACCACGCCGCGCGTGAGGAGCAGGCCAAGAACGAGGCCCGCATCCGCGAGCTCACCGAGAAGCTGCGCAACGTGCAGGTCGGGACCCCGCCGGACGACGGCATGGTCGAGGCCGGCATGGTCGTCACCGCGGTCGTCGCGGGCGACGAGATGACGTTCCTCCTCGGCTCGCGCGAGATCGCCGGCACGACCGACCTCGACGTGTACTCGCCGACGTCGCCGCTCGGTGCCGCGATCGACGGCAAGACCGTCGGCGACGAGACGAGCTACACCGCGCCCAACGGCAACGAGATCGCCGTGAAGATCGTCGCCGCGAAGCCCTTCGAGGGCTGACGCGCCACCCGCGGCCGCACCGCTCGGTGAGACGAGAGAAGTGGCCCCTCCGAGACCTCTCGAAGGGGCCACTTCTCGTATCTCGAGGTCTCGTGCCCATGTCGTCCACAGGTCCGCGCCGCTCGTCAGCGTCCCGGTGGCGTCCTCGGCCAGACTCTCGGGATGTCCGTTCCCGTCCCCGACCCGCCCTTCCTCGTCAGCGAGGCGCTCCGTCTCGGTGTCACCCGCAAGCAGCTGCGATCACCTCGGCTCCACGCCCCGGTGAGGGGTGTCCGGATGGACTCCGCACGGCGAGAAGACGTGCGGTCGGTCGCCACCGCCGTCCGACTCGCGCTCCCGCGGACGGCCGCCTTCTCCCACACGACAGCCGCAGCCCTGTGGGACCTGCCGCTGCCCCGGGACGTCACGGGCCTCGATCCGCTGCACGTGTCGGGACCGTCCGGGACGCGGCCCCTCGACGCCGCCGGCGTCGTCTCTCACGGAGGCTTGCCGGCACGCGACGTCGTCGTCCGGCACGGCCTCGACGTGACCGGTCGGGACCGGACCATCGCCGATCTGGCGGCCCTCGTCGCCGCAGGCGGGCACGGGCTCACGGAGACCGACCTCGTCGTCGTCGTGGACTCGGTGCTCGGCGGCCGAGGGCGTGTCCGTCCGTTCCCGCCGGACCGGCTGGCCGAGCGCCTGCGAGGCGTGCGGGGTCGGCGCGGAACCGTCCCGCTCGCGTCCGCGCTGGACCGAGCCCGGCGCTTCGTGGACTCGCCCATGGAGACGCGACTGCGCCTACGGCTGATCGATTCCGGCTTTCCCTGCCCTGTCGTCGGCGCCGACGTCTTCGACGACGACGGACGCTGGCTCGCGCGTCCGGACCTGTGCTGGCCGGACCTGCGGATCGCGTTGGAGTACGACGGGCAGCACCACCTGACCTCCGCGCGCCAGCGCCTGAACGACGTCGCCCGACAGGAGGAGATGGAACGCCTGGGCTGGCGGGTGATCGTGCTCTTCGCCTACGACGTCCTCGGCCGTTGGACGTCGACCGAGGGCCGGGTGCTCCAGGCGTTCCTCGACCGCGGCGTCCGCCCGGCGGAGGTCCCGGACGCGCACGACGCGGACACGCGCTCGCGAGTCGTCACCTCGGCGCGCCGGATCGTCTGATCCGGTGTCGTCGACCGCGCACGGGGACGTCCACGGGAGCCGAGACGGCAGAAGTGGCCCTTCCGGGACGTCCCGGAAGGGCCACTTCTCGCTTCTCGTCAGAGGCCGGGCGATCCGCCGTCGCTGCGCTCGACGCGGTAGCCCTCGGAGCGCAGGTGCGCGACGAGCTCGTCGCAGTGCTCCGGGCCCTTGGTCTCCACCTGCATGCGCACCCACGCCTCGCCGATCGCGAGGCCCACGTCGGTGCGGTCGTGGTCGATGTGCATGATGTTGCCGCGCTTGGTCGCGATGACCTCGAGCATGCGCGCGAGGGCGCCGGGACGGTCGTCGAGCAGCACCTGGAGCTGGATGTATCGGCCGGCCGCCGCGAGTCCGTGCCGCACGACCCGCAGCAGCACGAGCGGGTCGATGTTCCCCCCGGACAGCACGACGACGACGGGCCCCTCGACCGGGTCCGCCGCGCCCGCGTCGACGGCGGCCGTCCCCGAGAGGAGCGCGGCGACGCCGGTCGCCCCGGCGGGCTCGACGAGCAGCTTCGCGCGCTCGGCGACCATGAGCAGCGACCGGGAGATCTCCTCCTCGGTCACCGTGCGGACCTCGACGCCGTGCTGCGCCAGGATCCCGAACGGCACGTGCCCGGGCGTCCCGACCGCGATGCCGTCGGCCATGGTCGCGGCGAGCCGCGCCGTCGTCGGCTCCCCCGCGGCGAGCGAGCCCGGGTAGGCGGCGGCGCGCTCCGCCTGCACCCCGATCACGCGCACGTGCGGCGCCGTCTGCGCGAACGCCCCGGCGAGTCCCGCGACGAGCCCGCCGCCGCCGAGCGGCGCGATCACGGTCCGGACGTCGGGCACCTGCTCGAGGACCTCCAGCGCGATCGTCGCCTGACCGGCGACGACGTCGGGGTGGTCGAACGGGTGGATGAACACGGCGCCCGTCCGGTCGGCCTCGGCCCGCGCGGCGGCGAGCGTCTCGTCCACGTCGGCGCCGACGAGCCGGACCTCGGCGCCGTACTGGCGCGTCGCCGCGACCTTGGGCAGCGCGGCGTCGACCGGCATGTACACGACGGCGCGGATGCCGAGCAGACCGGCAGCGAACGCGACGCCCTGCGCGTGGTTGCCGGCGCTCGCCGCGACGACGCCGCGGGCCTTCTCGTCGTCGCTCAGGCGCGCCATGCGCACGTACGCGCCGCGCACCTTGAACGACCCCGCGCGCTGGAGGTTCTCGCACTTGAGCAGCACGCGGACGCCGGCTGCCTCGCTGATCGCGCGCGTCGTCTGGACCGGGGTGCGGTACGCGACCCCGTCGAGCAGGCGGGCGGCGTCGCGGACGTCGTCGAGCGTGACCGGTACCGGACCGGAGGTCACCGCACCTCCCCGGGCGCGTCCTCCACGGGTCCGGCGTCCTGCGGGTCGACGACGGCGGAGTCCTCCCCGGCGCCCGCGCGGGTCCGACGGCGCGCGCCCGCGTCCTCGAGGTCCGCCTCCGCGCGCGCGATGACCGGGGGCTGCGGGCTCCCCCGCACCACGACGCGGTCGTCCGTCCCGAGCTCGGGGAACTTGTCGTGCCCGTGCAGGTAGAGGACGACGGTGTTGAGGACCGCGGCGATCGGGACCGCGAACAGCGCGCCGACGATGCCGGCGGCGAAGCTGCCCGCCGCGACGACGAGCAGCACGGCGACGGGGTGCAGCGAGACGGCGTGGCCCATGAGGAACGGCTGGAGGATGTGTCCCTCGATCTGCTGCACGAGCAGCACGATGCCGAGCATGACCAGCGCCTGGACCCAGCCCTGCGCGACGAGCACGACGAGCACCGCGATCGAGCCGGTGACGATGGCACCCACGATCGGGATGAACGACCCGACGAACACGAGGATGCCCAGCGGCAGCGCGAGCGAGGGGACGAAGAACGCGGCGCCGATCCCGATGCCGACGGCGTCGACGGCGGCGACGAGGATCTGCGTGCGCGTGTACGCGGCGAGCGTCACGATGCCACGGCGGCCGGCCTGGTGGACGTCGTCGCGGGCACGCAGGGGAAGCAGGCCGACGACCCACGACCAGATCGTGCGCCCGTCGAGGAGGAAGAAGAACGTGCAGAACAGCGCGATGAGGGCTCCGGCGACCACGTGGCCGATCGTCGTGGCCGCGCCGAGCGCGCCGGAGACGATCGAGTCCTGGTTCTCCGAGACCGCGGTCCCGGCCTGGTCGAGCCAGTGCGAGATCGTCGTCGAGTCGAGCCCGAGCGGCCCGTCGGCGAGCCACTCGGTGAACTGCTCGAACCCCTCGACCGCCTGGTCGCGCAGGTCCTGGAAACCGCTGACGATCTGCTGCCCCGCGATCGCCACGAGCCCCGCGACGACGACCACGAGCGTGATGAGCGCCGCTCCGGACGCGAGCCCGCGCGACATGCGCAGGTGACGCCGGAAGAACCGCTGGACCGGCGTGAGGAGCACCGTGAGCAAGAGCGCCACCGCGATGGGGACGACGATCACCTTGAGCTGCGTGACGAGCCAGAGGCCGGCCGCGATCGTCAGCCCGATGAGCAGCAGCCGCCACGACCAGGCGGCGGCCGAGCGCACCGAGTCGGGCACCGCCGCGGCGCCGGGGCGCCCGGGAGGAAGCGGGTCGGGGGTCCTGTGCTGGTCCGTCTGCGCGCTCACAGCGCAACCCTAGGTGAGCGACCCTCGGCTCGCGGCGCTGAATACCCGCGACGCGCCCGGTGTGCGCAGGATCTCCCCGCCCGGGCGGGGCGTCACGTGCTACCCCAGCGCCTGCGTGAGGTCCGCGACGAGGTCCTCGACGTCCTCGATGCCGACGGAGATGCGGACGAGGTCGTCGGGGACCTCGAGCGCCGTCCCGGCGACGGAGCCGTGGGTCATGCGGCCCGGGTGCTCGATGAGCGACTCGACGCCGCCCAGTGACTCCGCGAGCGTGAAGACCTGGGTGCGCGCGCACACGTCGAGCGCCTTCGCCTCGCTGCCCGCGCGGAACGACACCATGCCGCCGAACCCGCTCATCTGGCGCGCCGCGAGCTCGTGCCCGGGGTGGGACGCGAGGCCGGGGTAGATCACCTCGGTGACCGCGGGGTGGGCCGCGAGGAAGTCCGCGACGGCCGCCGCGTTCGCCTGGTGGCGGTCCATGCGCACCGCGAGGGTCTTGAGGCCGCGCAGCGTGAGCCACGCGTCGAACGGCCCGGCGACGGCGCCCGACGCGTTCTGGTGGAACCCGACCGCGCCGGCGACGTCGGTCCCGCCCGCGGGCGACTCGAGCCCTCCCGGGAGCTGCGCGCCCGACGCCACGACGAGCGCTCCTCCGACGACGTCGCTGTGCCCCCCGACGTACTTGGTCGTCGAGTGCACGACGACGTCCGCGCCCAGCGCGAGCGGCTGCTGGAGGTACGGCGTCGCGAAGGTGTTGTCGACGACGAGCAGCGCCCCGGCGTCGTGCGCGACGCCCGCGAGCGCCGCGATGTCGGAGACACCGAGCAGCGGGTTGGTCGGTGTCTCGACCCACACGACGCGCGTCTCGGGGCGCATCGCGGCACGGACCGCCTCGACGTCCGTGAGGTCGACGGGCGTGTGCTCCACGCCCCACGGCCCGAACACCCGGGCGATGAGCCGGTAGGTGCCGCCGTACGCGTCGTCGGGCACGATCACGTGGTCGCCGGGTCGCACGACGGCGCGCAGCAGCGTGTCCTCGGCGGCCAGGCCGGACGCGAAGGCGAACCCGCGCGCGGCGGGCGACCCGTCCGCCGTCGGGCCGAGGCCGCCGGACTCCGCGGCCGCGAGCGCCTCCTCGAGCGCGGTGCGCGTGGGGTTCGCGGAGCGCGAGTACTCGTAGCCACCGCGCAGCCCGCCGACGCCGTCCTGCTTGTACGTCGAGACCTGGTGGATCGGCGGCACGACGGCGCCGGTCGTCGCGTCCGGGTCCTGCCCCGCGTGGATCGCACGCGTGGAGAAACCGGTGGTGGTCCAGTCGGGGTGCTCGCTCGATGTGCTCACCCGCCCAGCCTACGGCGCGCCCCCCTGCACCGAGCAGGCGGCGGACCGTCGTGCACCTGCGCGCCGCGTCGGCCCGGAACACCCGCCGCCCCTGGGACGTTCTACCCCGTGCCAGGACGATGCGTCGTGGGCCAGCGCCCCGGTCGTCCAGGTACCTCAGGAGGTAAGCGATGAACTCGATCTTCGACGCGATCTTCGGCTCGTCCGGCAAGACGACGATGATCGCCCCCGAGGACGCGCTGCCCGGGCGCCAGTCGCCCGTGCTGCAGACCCCGCGTCCCCACACCGTGCTCGGCACGTCCATCACCGGTCCGTGGCCGGAGGGCACGCGCGTGCTCTACCTCGCGATGGGCTGCTTCTGGGGTGCCGAGGAGATCTTCTGGCAGGTCCCCGGGGTGGTGAGCACCGCCGTCGGGTACATGGGCGGCACGACGCCGAACCCCACCTACGAGGAGGCGTGCACCGCGCGCACCGGCCACACCGAGACGGCGCTCGTCGCGTACGACCCCACGAAGGTCTCCGAGGAGGAGCTCCTCAAGATCTTCTGGGAGCGCCACGACCCGACGCAGGGCTACCGCCAGGGCAACGACGTCGGCACCCAGTACCGCTCCGCCGTCTACTGGACGACGCCGGAGCAGGAGCAGGCGGTCCGCGACACCGCGGCGCGCTACTCCGCGGTGCTCGAGGCCAAGGGCTACGACCCGGTCACGACGGAGATGCGCCCCGCGGCCGAGGCCGGCCCGTTCTACTACGCCGAGGACTACCACCAGCAGTACCTCGACAAGAACCCGAACGGCTACCGCTGCCACGCGACCACGGGCGTCCCCTTCCCGAGCGCCGCGTAGCACCCGCCGAGGGGTGAGAGGTGGCCCCCGGTCCCTGCGGACCGGGGGCCACGTCCCGTCTCGCCCGCGCGACGCCACGGCGCCCCGCCCGCCGGGGTGCGTGCCGCGACGGGTCCGACGCACGATGGGGCCCATGACGATCCCCACCCTCAGCGCCCAGGACGGCACGACGATCCCGGCGATCGGGTTCGGTACCTACCGCCTCAACGGTGAGGAGGGCGCGGCGACGATCGCGCGCGCGATCGACGCGGGCTACCGGCTGATCGACTCGGCGTTCAGCTACGAGAACGAGGGCGCGGTCGGCGCGGCGGTGCGACGCGCGGACGTCCCGCGCGACGACGTGATCGTCACGTCCAAGCTCCCCGGTCGCCACCAGGCCCACGACGACGCGATCCGCACCGTCGAGGAGTCGCTCCTCCGCACCGGTCTCGACCGCATCGACCTGTACCTGATCCACTGGCCGAACCCGCGCGTCGGGCGGTACGTCGAGGCGTACGAGGCGCTCGTGGAGTGCCGCGAGCGGGGGCTGATCCGTCACGTGGGCGTGTCGAACTTCCTGCCCGAGCACCTCGACGCGGTGATCGCCGCGACGGGCGTGACCCCGGTCGTGAACCAGGTCGAGCTGCACCCGTACTTTCCGCAGCCCGCGCAGCGGGCCGCCGACGCCGAGCGCGGGATCGTCACCGAGGCGTGGAGCCCGATCGGCCGTGCGAACGACCTCCTGCGCGACCCCGCCGTCACGGCGGTGGCCGCCGCGCACGGCGTCTCCCCCGTCCAGGCGATCCTGCGCTGGCACGTGCAGCTCGGCGTCGTGCCGCTGCCCAAGGCGTCGACGCCGGAGCGTCAGAGCGAGAACCTCGACGTCTTCTCGTTCGAGCTCACGACCCACGAGATGAACGCCCTCACGGGCCTCGCCCGGCCCGACGGACGCACCAACGACCAGGACCCCGCGGTGTACGAGGAGCTCTGAACCCACCGCCCGCCGCGGCACGTGCTTGGACCCGCCGGTCGTGGCACCGTGTGCGGGTGACGTCCCCCGCCCTCGCCCCGGTGCCCGACGCCGCGCGACCGCCCTGGGCGGTCGGCTCGCCGCTGCGGCTGCTCGCCGCGCTGCTCGTGTCCGGCTCGGCCGTGCTCCTGTTCGCGGTGCACGTGCGCCCGCTCGGGTACGTGCCGCTCGTGCTCGGCGTGGCGCTCGGGCTCGCCGTGGACCGCCGCCTCGGGCGCGACCTCGCGCTCGTCGGCACCGGCATGGCGATCATCTCGACGATCTCGCTCGAGGCGGACCTGTCGGACGCGGGGATGGTGCGCTTCGCCGTCGTGCTGTCCCTCGCGGTGCTCGTGCCGTGGGCGCTGTCGCGGTTCGTGCTCCGCGAGGACGTCATCCGGTTCCCCGTCGCCACCGGGCGACGCTGGACCCGGGGACAGGTGGTGTACCTCCTCGTGGTCGTCGTCGCGGGGTACCTGATCCTGCCGTTCTACTTCATCGGCTCGGGCGCGTACGGCAACTGGCCGGAGATCACGGGCGGGCAGGAGATCGCGCGGCTGTTCGTCGGCGTCAACGCAGTGGGGATCTGGGACGAGCTGTTCTTCGTGTGCGTCGTGTTCGCGCTGTACCGCGAGCACTTCGGCCTGTGGACGGCGAACCTCCTGCAGGCGGCGGTCTTCGTGTCGTTCCTGTGGGAGCTCGGGTACCGCGAGTGGGGACCGCTCCTGACCGTCCCGTTCGCCCTGGTCCAGGGCTGGATCTTCTCGTGGAGCAAGTCGCTCACGTACGTCGTCGCGGTGCACCTGCTGTTCGACGTCGTGGTGTTCGCGGTGCTCGTGCACGCCCACCACCCGGAGCTGTTCGACGTCTTCGTCACCGCGCCGCGCTGACGGCGACGCCCTGGCCTCGCCCGGCCTCCCGTGCCGGTACCGTGCCGGCATGACCGCACGACGCGAGCACCCGCGCCCGGGGCTCGTCCCCCTGCTGCTCGCGGGCGCCTGCCTGCTGGGCGTGCTGTGGCTGTGGGCGCTCCCGGGCTTCCGGGTCCAGGGCGCGACGCCGTTCGGCGAGACGGCGCGCCTCGAGCTCTCCGCCGGCGACCACACCGTCTATGCCGACACGGCCGCCGCCTGGGGCGAGGTCCGGTGCGAGGGCACCGGACCCGACGGCGAGGACGTCGGGCTCCGCGTCTCGATGTCGCAGCAGGACCTCCGCGTGCCCCGGCACTGGCGTGCGCAGTCCTCGTTCGCGAGCGACGCGGGCGGCGTGACCCTCACGTGCCGGTCGGACGGCACGACGACGGACGGCACGTTCGCCGTCGGGCCGTCGGTCGACGTGCCGCAGGCCGCGCTCGGCACCGTGCTGCTCGTCGCCGCGGTGGCCCTGGGGGTCACGGGGATCGCCCGCGCCCGCCGCCGCCCCTGAGGCTCCTCAGGCGGGCCGCGCCAGCAGGACCTTGCGGACACCATCAACGCGGCACGCCGCGGTGACCGCGACCGTCGCCGGTCCGGCCAGGACCGTCACCGCCGCGACGACCACGGCGACGCCGACGGCCGCGCCCGCGACGACGTCGTGCGGGAAGTGCACGCCCTCGGCGACCCGCGCCGTGGCGACCGCGACGGCGAGCGCCACGGGCAGCACGACCCACACCGCGACCTGGCGCAGCGGCGACCGGTAGGCGTGCCGGGCGGGCACCGCCCCGGGGACGCGCACGGCGGGCGCACCGGCCAGGACGACGGCCGTCGCGAGGGCGAACGCGATGGCGGTGTGGTTGCTGGGGAACGACCAGTCCCCGGCCGCGGGGCAGTGCGCGACCTCGACGAGCTCCCAGCACCCCCGGGGCTGGCGGACCAGGGACTTCACGGCCTCGCTCGCCGCGTAGGCCGCGACGGCGCCCACCCCGGCGACGAGCGTCGTCGCGACGGCGGACGCGCCCGCGCGCCGCGCCCGCCACGCGACGACCGCGCACAGCCCGAGGAGCACGAGCACCCCGCCCTCCGCGACGAGCCCCGACCCCGGGAGCTCGGCGGTCCGCGCCGTGATCGCGAGGTAGACCGTCTCGCTCGGGCCGCGCAGGAGCCGCGCGACCAGCACGATTAGCGCCGCCCCGACCAGCCACGACACCGCGACGAGGACCTGACCTGCCACCCGGGACGACGCGTCCGCGGGCGGGTCCGGCAGCACGCGCGGGCGCGTGGCCGGACGGGTCACGTCCGGAGCGTCGGGGCGGTCGAGCAGGGTCGAGGGACGGGACGAATCGGGCGGAGTCATCGCACGAGGGTAAGCCGGGTGAACGGCAGGTGAACATCCGCCCCACGGGGGACGTCCGCCGCCGGCCGTCCCCCCGGGGCCGGACCTACCGCGCGTCGGGGGTGTCGTCGGCCGGGACGTAGAACGCCGTCGTGGCGGCGACGCGCGCCGCGACCTCGTCCGCGCCCAGCCCGTCCGCCTCCGCGAGCGCCGCTCCCCACGCCTCGCTGCTCGCGACGTTGAACCTGCGCAGCTCGGGGCTCGCGAGGATCTCCTCGGGGTCGAGCGGTCCGGCACCGTCGAGGTGCAGGCCGAGGCCCAGCAGCGCGCCGTCCCAGCCGACGCCCACGGCGCCCGGGCCGTACACGTCCCACATCTCCGGCGGCACGACGGCGGTGTGCTCGAGCGTGAGTGTCGTGCCGCCGTCAGGCGCGGGCGCGAGGCGGAGCTCGACGACCGACGAGTCCTCCGGCGTCGGCGGGCCCATGACCCACGTGAGCCGGAGGAGGGTTGGCGCGTCGCACGCGCGGATCTCGCCGCCCGCGTTGCCCTCGACCTGGTACGTGCCGCCGACGCGGAGGTCGCCCGTGACCGGCAGGAACCAGCGCGGGATGCGCTCGGGGTCGGTGACGGCGTCCCACACGTCCTCGACGTCGGCAGGGTAGGTCCGCTCGATCGTGAGCACGCGGGCCTCGCCCGCGGGGAGCGTCCCCGTCCCGACGGAGCGTCGAGCGGCCTCGAGCTCGGCGATGAAGTCCTTCATGCTGTCCTCCTGGTGGTGTCGGTCGGGCGTCCGGCCCCCTCGTCGGCGGCCGCGGCGCGGCGCCGCTCGCGGGCACCGCGAGCGAGCTCGGTGCCGAGCGCGTCGAGCCGCTGCTCCCAGAACCGGCGCAGTCCCGCCGCCCAGTCCTCGACCTCGTCGAGCGCCGCGGGGTCGAGCGCGTAGACGCGTCGGGTCCCCTCGGGCCGCACGGTCGCGAAGCCGCTCGTCCGCAGCACCTTGAGGTGCTGGGACACGGCCGGCTGGCTGATCCCGAACTCCTCGCCCACGAGCGCGGCGAGCTCCCCCGCCGGACGCTCTCCCCGGGCCAGGTGCTCGAGCAACCGGCGTCTGACCGGGTCGCCGAGGACGTCGAACGCTTCCATGACCCTCATGCTTCACTTCCGACTTATATAAGTCAAGCCCTATCGAGGGATCTCGCCATGACGCGCTGCGGGCCGGCGCTCCCGCCGAGGTAGGCACCGCGGTCGGTCAGGCCGGCGCGCGCGTAGGCGCGGCGGCCCGCGGCGTTGCGGTCGTTGACCGTGAGGACCAGCGCGGCGTACGGGGCGACCCGACGGCGCACGCGCGCCAGGTCCGCGACCGCTCCCGGGAGCAGCGACGTCACGCGCGTGCCGACCCCCGCGCCCTGCGACGCGACGTCGACGAGGAAGCCGCGGAAGAGCACCACGTCGTCCGCGCCGACGCCGCCGAGCAGCGCCACGACCTCCGCGGGCGCGCCGCCCGGGTGCAGCACCCCGAGCGCGACGACGTCGCCCGACGCCGCGCGGGCGACCAGGAGGTGCCGGTCAGGGTCGGCACGGGCCGCGTCCACCACGTCGGTGGCGGGCGGGACGAACGCGTCCTGGCCGGGGCCGAGCCGCAGCGCGAGAGCCGCCGCGAGGAGGTCGTCGTGCTCGTCGCCGGGCACGGCGTCGAGCAGCACGAGCCCGAGCGAGCCGTCCCCGTCGGACCCCGGCGACAGCGGGCCCGTCGTCGCGCGCGCCCCGGGCCGGGCCGTCACCGCCGCTTCCCGCCCCGCCCGCGGGAGCCCCGGCCCTTCTGGCTCCCGGCGCGCCCCTGCTTGGCTCCGCCGGCCCGCCCACCGGCCGCTCCCCCACGCCCGGACCCGCCGCGCCCACCCTGGCCCCCGGTGCCGCCGCGCCCGCTCTGCGGGCGAGGCGTCGCAGCCTCCTCGGGCACGGTACCGGCGCGCCGGCCGCGCGAGCTGTTGACCGTGCGGCCCCGCACGATGCCGACCATCTCCTCGACCAGCTCGTCGTCCCGGTCGGCCACCCACGCGAGCGCCACCGGGGCGGTCGGCGCGTCGTCGAGGCGCCGGTACGTCACGTCCTTGCGGTGGTGCAGACGCGCGAGCGACTGCGGCACGACCGCGACCCCGACGTTCGCGGCCACGAGCACGACGGCGTCGCCCGTCGTCGCCGGACGCTCGACGGCCGGCCGACCCGGGGGCTCCGGGGCGTCGTCCCCCGCGCCGGGCTCGCCCGCCCACGGCACGACGTCGTCGAGCGGTCGCAGCAGCACGTCGTCGGCGAGGTCCGCGAGCGCGACCGCCTCCTCGGGCTCGAGCGCGGCGAGCAGGTGGTCGCGCGAGACGAGCACGACCGGCGCCTCCTCGTAGAGCCGGATCGCGCTGAGCACGTCGCGGTCGACCGGCAGGCGGAGGATCGCGGCGTCGGCCTCGCCGTCGCGCAGCGCGCGCTCGGCGTCGCCCGCCTCGACCGCCACGAGGTCGAGCGGCACGTCGGCGAGGCGCTCGCGCCACGTGCGCACCCACTTCGCCGGCGTCGCGCCGGGCACGTACGCGAGCCGGAACCGCCGCACCCCGCCGTCGTCGGGGGTCTCGCCGTTCGTCACCTCGGGGGCCGTGCCCGCGTCGTCGTCCACCCGACCAGCCTAGGCGCGCCGTCGATGCCCGACCGGCCGACTACCCTGGAGCCCATGACCCCCAAGCAGTCCGCGCAGACCATGAAGCCCGCCACCGCGGCGAAGAAGCTCGGGGTGTACCTGCCCGCCACGCCGCCGGAGTTCCGGGAGGGCACGATCACGCGCGCCCAGCTCGAGGAGCTCGAGAAGAACCCGCCGGAGTGGCTCGCGGACCTGCGCCGCAACGGCCCTCACCCGCGGCCCGTCGTCGCGGGGCGCCTGGGCGTCTCCATCTCCGGCCTCACGCGCGGCGGGCTCACCGAGCCGCTGACCACCGAGGAGATCGACGCGCTGCGCCAGGACCCGCCCGCGTGGCTCGCGACCGAGCGCGAGGTGCAGAAGAAGGTCCGCGCCGAGGAGGAGCGGCTCGCCGCCGCACGCGCCAAGAAGGGCTGAGCGGCCGCCCGGCGCCTGAGCCGCCCGGAGCGTCACTCCGCGGGCGTGGCCTCGCCCACCCCGGCGGACCGGGCCGCGGCCCGGTCGGTGTGCCCGAGCGTGAGGTCCGGGGCGACGGCGTCGCGCACTCGCCGCTTGAGGTCGGGGATCTCGGGGAACCCGCCGTCGGCCTTGCGGTCCCACAGCAGCACGGGGCCGTCGCCGGCGTCGAGCGTGACGCGGAAGACGCCGTCCGTCCCCGGCACCAGTGCGACCTCGCCGAGCCGTGTGCGGAACGTCTGGAGCAGCTCCTGGGCGACCCACGCGGCGCGCAGGAGCCACCGGCACTGCGTGCAGTACTCCACCGCGACGCGCGCGGTCCCGCGCGGCGGGTCGGCGGGCGCGGTGGCCTCGGGTCCGGGCGACCCGGCGTCGTCGGTCATGGCGCCCAGCCTACGGGTGGGCGCCCCTCCTCAGGCGTCCCGCTCGGCGGGCAGCCGCCCGCTGGCGACGGCGGCCTCCAGCGCGGCGTAGTCGCTCTCGACGACGTCCGCGTAGGCGCGCGACCAGTGCGCGATCGCGTCGTCGAAGGTGTCAGAGCGACCGAGGTACCCGGAGGCCACCCGCGTGCCCGGCGACTGGCTGTGCGCGCGGGCGAGCACGCGCCCGCACAGCTCGCCGTACCGCACGAACTGGTTCGCGGAGAGCCGGTCGAGCTCGACCGAGCCCTTCATGTCGCGGAACTGCCGCCAGAAGAAGTCGACGCGCGGGCGCCCCGTGCGCTCGGGCGACTCGACCGTGGTCCAGCCGAGGAACGGGTCGGACTGCGCCTGGAGGATCCGCTGGGCGGCCACGACCCGGCGCCCCTGGGCGGGCAGCGCGCCGGCCGGGACCAGACCCGCCGGGAGCGCGTCGACCATCCCTCCGTAGGTCGCGAGCACCGACGACGTCGCCTCCTTCACCTGGAGCACGAGCGGCTCGCCCGCGGGCCCCTCGAGCAGCACGATGTAGCAGCGGGTCCCCACGCTCCCGACCCCCACGACGCGCAGCACGTAGTCCACGACCGTGAACTGGCTCAGCAGCAGCCGGACGTCGGCGCGCAGCGGCTCGCGGTAGGTCTCGAACAGGGCGGTCAGCTCGTCGAGGCTCGCCGTGGTGACGTGCTGGGTGACGGGGGGCTGGTCGACGATCCGCGTGCGCCCGTCCTCGGTCTGCCCGGTGATCTTCTGGACCACCTGCTCCGACGTGCGCCGCCGTGCCTTCTTCAGGGTCCGCTGGAGCTCCTGGCGCCCCTCCTTGAGCAGCAACGGCTCGATGAGGTCCGTGTCGATCTGGAACGAGAACCGGTCGAGGGCGCTGCGCGCGAACGCCTCGGCGAGCGTCTCGCGATAGCCCCGGACGGCGCTGCGCGCGGCGTCGGCGCAGTCCGCCTCGGACAACCCCTTGTCCCGGCCGCCGACGTACATGCTCGCGGCGAGACGCTTGACGTCCCACTCCCACGGCGCGTCGGACGCCTCGTCGAAGTCGTTGAGGTCGAACAGGACGCGCCGCTCGGGCGACGCGAACAGGCCGAAGTTCGAGACGTGCGCGTCGCCGCACGCGACGACGTGCACCCCGGTCTGCGGACCGTCGCGCAGGTCGTGGGCCATCGTGGCCGCCGTGCCCCGGTAGAACGCGAACGGCGACTCGAGCATCCGCCCGATCCGCAGCGGGACGAGCTCCTGGAGCCGGTCGCGGTTCTGCTCCTCGATGATGGCGACCGGGTCGCGCTCGGGGAGCAGCAGCGCCCCCTGGGTGCGGCGCGGCACCCGGTCGCGCAGGGCGCGCCCCGCCGCGCGGGACTCGGCCAGGGTTCGCGGGACGTCCACGGGTGCCTCCTCGCTGTCCGGGAACCGCACAGTAGCGCTCGTGGCGGCGCACGGCACGGCGACGCCGGGTGAGGCTCGGTGGAGCGACGGCGCGGGCGCGACCGGGCGGGGAGCGGCGCGCCGTCGGGGAGACTGGACCGGTGACCACCTCCCCGTCCGACCTCGCCGCGCTGCTCGCGCGCCTGCGTACCGACGACACCGGCCCGGACCGCGAGGACGCCCCGGTCGCCGTGGACCCCGTCGACCGGCTGCTGCTCGACCTCCTGCTCGACGAGGCGGCACCGAGGCTCGCGGGTGCCGGGTCGGAGGCCGTGGCGATCATCGACGACCGGTACGGGGCTCTCACGCTCGGCGCCGCGCTGCTCACCGCCACGGCGTCGACCGAGGAGGGGCCGGCATCGGGCGACATGCCTGCTGCGAGGGTGCGCGTCCACCAGGACGCGTGCACCGCGGAGGCCGCGCTCGACGCGAACGCGGCGGCGCTCGGGCTGGCCGGCGCGTACGCGCGCCACGGCCTGGGGACGGGGCTGCTCGCCGGGACGCGCGTCGTGCTGCTCCGCCTGCCCCGCAGCCTCGCGGCGCTGCGCGACGTCGCGGAGCACGTCGCGCGCGAGGCCGACCCGGGCGTCGTGCTGCTGGCGGGCGGACGCGTCAAGCACATGACCCGTGCCATGAACGACGTCCTCGGCGAGTCGTTCGCCGACGTGCGCGCGAGCCTCGCGCGCGGCAAGTCCCGCGTGCTCCTCGCGTCGTCGCCGCGCCCCGCACGCGGCGGGTTCACCTACCCCGTGACGGCCGACCTGCCCGACGACGGGCTGCGGGTCGCGGCGTTCGGGGCGGCCTTCGCGGGGGCGGGCCTGGACCTCGGGACGCGGTTCCTGCTCGAGCAGCTCGGCGCCGCGGGCCCGGACGGGCCGGCGCCCGGCGGGTCGGGCGCGGGCCCGCGCGACGTCGTCGACCTCGGCTGCGGGACCGGACTGCTCGCCACGTGGGCGGCCCGGCGCTGGCCGGAGGCGCACGTCGTCGCGGCCGACCGCTCCGACGCGGCGGTGCGGTCGGCGGCGCTCACGGCGCGGCAGAACGGGGTGGGCGACCGCGTGCGCACCGTGCGCGACGACGCGGGCGCGACCCTGACCGACGCGAGCGCCGACGTCGTGCTGCTCAACCCGCCGTTCCACGACGGCGCGGCCCTGCGCACCGACGCGGCGCACCGCATGTTCGCGACGGCGGGGCGGGTGCTGCGCCCGGGCGGCGAGCTGTGGTGCGTGTGGAACTCGCACCTGCGCTACCGGCCGGCGCTGGAGCGCGCGGTCGGGCCGACGACCCAGGTCGCGCGCGGCCCGCAGTTCACCGTCACCCGCTCCACGCGCCGCTGAGCGCTGGGTGCTCGTCGTCAGGACGGCTCGCCGACGACGGACCCCCAGCGCTCAGCGGGGAGCGTCACTGGACGTCGACGACGTCCACCACGAAGACGAGCGTGTCCGTGCCCGCGATGCCGGCCTGCGGCACGCCGCGCTGGCCGTAGCCGTGCTCCGGCGGGATGGAGAGCAGCACGCGCGAGCCGACGTTCTGGCCGACGAGGCCCTTGTCCCAGCCGCCGATCACGGCGCCGACGCCGATGGGGAAGGCGATGGTGTCGCCACGGTCGTAGGAGTTGTCGAAGACGTGGCCGCCCCAGGTCTGGCCGAGGTAGTGCACGACGATGTTGCGCCCCGACGTGACGGCCGGGCCGTCGCCCTCGCTGAGCACGACGACCTGGAGGCCGCTGGGCGCGTCCGTCTCCGGGAACGTGAGCGTCGGCTTGTCGCCGAAGGATCCGGATGCGGTCGGAAGGGTGGGCTGGTCGGTCACGAGGTTGCCTCTCGTCGGGTGCAGGAAGCCCGCGCGGACGCGGGTCTCCCTACCCTACGCGGGTCGTTCCGGGGCGGCCGGGGCGTCCTGCACCCGACCTCTTGCGCGCTGCGGCTAATGGCATTAGCCTTGTGGCTATGAATACGAGCCAGCAGTCCACCGTGCACCACCTCGCCCGGGCCGAGGGACGTCTCGCCTACACGGACGCCGGCACCGGTCCCCTCCTCGTCGCCTCGCCCGGCATGGGCGACCTGCGCTCGACCTACGACGACGTCGCCCCGCACCTCGTGGCCGCGGGCTACCGCGTGGTCGTCGCGGACCTGCGCGGCCACGGCGACAGCGACACCACGTTCTCGACCCACGGCGACGAGGCGACGGCGTCCGACTACGTCGCGCTCGTCGAGCACCTGGGCGCGGGCCCCGCCGTCCTGCTCGGGAGCTCCATGGCGGCGTCGGCCGCCGTGATCGCCGCGGCCGAGCGTCCCGACCTCGTGCGCGGGCTCGTCCTCCTCGACGGGTTCCTCCGCGAGCCGTCGTCGCCCGCGAAGCTCCGTGCGATGCGCGTGCTGTACCGTCTCGCGCTCGCCCGGCCCTGGGGCGCCGCGTTCTGGTCCTCGTTCTACGGCTCGTTGAACAAGGGCCGCACGCCCGCGCGCCTCGCCGCGCACCAGGCCGCGATCCGCGCCAACCTCTCCGAGCCGGGGCGCCTGCGCTCCTTCCGGGACCTGACCCTCCAGCTCGACCACCGCGTCGTCGAGCCCCGCGTCGCGCACGTCGAGGCGCCCGCGCTCGCGGTCTTCGGCGCGCTCGACCCCGACTACGCCGACCCCGCGGCCGAGGCCGCGTGGGCGCAGGAGTCGCTCGGCGCGACGACCCTCGTGCTGCCCGAGGTGGGCCACTACCCCCAGCTCCAGGCGCCGGAGGAGGTCGTGGCCGCGACGCTCGCGTTCCTCGCGGAGCTGCCGGACGGCGCCGCGCGCCCGGCGGGCGCGCGCCGCGAAGGGACGGAGGGCACCCGTGGCTAGGGCGGGGCTCTCGCACGCGGCGGTCGTGCGGATCGCCGTCGACCTCGTCGACGCGGGCGGGCCGACCGGCTTCGCCGACCTCACGCTCGCGAAGGTCGCCGCGCAGGCGGGCGTCGCGACGCCGAGCCTCTACAAGCACGTCGGCTCGCTCGCGGCCCTGCGGCGCGAGATCGCCGTCGTGTCCGTCGAGGACTACACACGTGCCCTGACCGACGCGACCGTCGGGCTCGCCGGTCCGGACGCCGTCGCCGCCCTCGCGCACGCGACCCGGCGCTACGCGCGCGCGCACCCGGGGCGGTACGCGGCCGTCCAGGTGGCGCCCGACCCCGACGACCCCGCCGACGCCGCGCTCTCCGCGGCGGCCGGCCGGAGCGTCCAGGTCGTCGCCGCGGTGCTGCGCGGCTTCGACCTCCCCCAGGACCGCACGATCGACGCGATCCGGTCCGTGCGCGCGAGCCTGCACGGCTTCGTCGCGCTCGAGCTCGGCGGGGGCTTCCGGCTCCCGGACGACCTGGACCAGAGCTTCGAGGTCCACGTCCGCTCGATGCTCGCCGGTCTCGCGGCGCTCACCGGCGGCTCCTGACCCGCGCGCCCGTCCTGCACCGCACATCGGACCGGGCGGACCCCCGTTCCCGCGAACCCTCCGGAGGCTCCCATGAGCTCGACCACCACCGCAGCGCCGGCCACGGCCACGTCGTCGACCTCGACCCGACGCCTGACCGCCGCCGCGCTCGTCGCGGCGGGTGCGGGCTTCGTCCTGTTCCCCGTGCTGCGACCCTGGCCGGACGAGGCGCGCCCGACCGCCGAGCTCGCCGCCGCGTTCGCGTCCGACCGCTGGGTCGTCGCGCACCTGTGCGGGATCCTCGCGATCGGGCTGCTCGCGCCCGCCCTCCTCGGCCTGCGCTCGGCCCTCGCTCCGGTCGCCCCGCGGCGCACCGCCGACCTGCTCGCGTCGGCGACGGGCCTCGTCTGGGCGGGCGGGTTCCTCGCCGCGCTCTTCTTCGGTGCGGAGATGTTCGGCATCCAGGCGGTCGCGCGCGCCGCGGCCTCCACGAGCGACCCCGCCGCCACGGGGTTCCTCGACGTCGTGACGGACCTGCGCACGGGACCTCTCGCCATCACGCTCTTCGGCGCGGGCCTGATCCTCCTCGCGGCAGGCGGCCTGGTCACCGCCGTCGCGCTCCGCCGCGTCGCGCGCTGGTGGTTCACCCTGCCGTTCGCCCTCGGCCTCGTCCTGCTGCTGCCGCAGTTCTGGGGCGCTCCCGGGCTGCGGGTCGCGCACGGTGTCCTGCTCGGCGCCGGCTGCGCGCTCCTCGCGGTCGTGGCGCTCCGCCACCCACGACCCTGACCGCTCCCGAGAACGACCCCGATCGCTGTCGAGCACGACATGGGGGTCGTTATCCGTCGGATGACGACCCCCATGTCGTGCTCGGCGGGGTGCCGAAGAGCGTCAGCGGGCGGCGACGAAGCCCAGGAGGTCGTGGCGGGTGAGGACGCCGACCGGGTCGCCGTCCTCGACGACGAGCAGCGCGTCGGCGTCGTGCAGCGCGGCGCGCACGGCCTCGACGCCCTCGCCCGCGCCGATGAGCGGGAAGCGGGGCTCCATGTGCTGGTCCACCCGGTCGGCGAGGGACGCGCGGCCGGAGAACACGGCGTCGAGCAGCGCGCGCTCGCTCACCGACCCCGCCACCTCGCCGCTCTTCACCGGCGGCTCCGCGCCGACGACAGGCATCTGGGAGACGCCGTACTCGCGCAGGATCTCGATCGCGTCGCGCACGGTCTCGCTCGGGTGCGTGTGCACGAGGTCGGGCAGGCGCCCGTCCTTGGCGCGCAGCACGTCGCCCGCGGTCACGCCCTCCTCGTCGGGCAGGAACCCGTACGACCGCATCCAGGCGTCGTTGAAGATCTTCGAGAGGTAGCCGCGCCCGCTGTCGGGCAGCAGGACCACGATCACGGCCCGTGCCGCAGCCTCCGGGTCCTCCTCCTGGAGGCGGCGCGCGAGCCGCAGCGTCGCCTCGACCGCCATGCCGCACGACCCGCCGACGAGCAGGCCCTCCTCGCGCGCGAGGCGCCGCGTCATCGCGAACGAGTCGGCGTCGCTGACGGGGATGACCTCGTCGGGGACCGACGGGTCGTACGCGGCCGGCCAGAAGTCCTCGCCCACGCCCTCGACGAGGTACGGGCGCCCGTCGCCCCCGGAGTACACCGAGCCCGCCGGGTCGGCGCCGACGACGCGCACGCGGCCGCCCTCGGCCTCCGCGCGGTCCGCCGAGACGTCCTTGAGGTAGCGCCCGGTGCCCGTGATCGTGCCGCCCGTGCCGACGCCCGCGACGAAGTGGGTCACGCGGCCGTCCGTGTCCGCCCAGACCTCGGGGCCCGTGGACTCGTAGTGCGACGCCGGACCGTTCGGGTTGGCGTACTGGTTCGGCTTCCACGCCCCGGGGATCTCGCGGACGAGGCGGTCCGAGACGGAGTAGTACGAGTCCGGGTGGTCCGGGGCGACGGCCGTCGGCGTCACGACGACGCGCGCGCCGTACGCGCGCAGCACGTCCCGCTTGTCCTGGCTCACCTTGTCGGGGCACACGAACACGCAGTCGTACCCCTTGCGCTGCGCGACGAGCGCGAGGCCGACGCCGGTGTTGCCGGACGTGGGCTCGACGATCGTGCCGCCCGGCGCCAGCTCTCCCGACGCCTCCGCGGCCTCGACCATCTTCAGCGCGATGCGGTCCTTGACCGAGCCGCCGGGGTTCACGTACTCGACCTTGGCGAGGATCGTCGCGCTGAGGCCTTCGGTGACACGGGACAGCCGGACGAGCGGGGTTCCGCCGACGAGCTCCGAGACGTGCTCTGCGTATCTCATGCCCCGATCATCCCCGATCCGCGCGGCGCGCGTGCGTCGCACGACCCCACGGCGGCGCGACGGCGGGAATTTCCGTACGGTGTACAGCGTTGACTCCTCCGACCGCCCCGACCGAGAGGTGACCCGTGCCCGAGACGACCACCGCCGCCCCGCACCCGACCGCCCCCGCGACGACGCTCCCCGACGTCCCCGCCCAGGCCGAGCGCCTCGTCGCGCTCGGCGTCCACGAGCTCGCGGGCCTGGCGCCCGACGCGCTCCGGGCCGCCGCGACCGGGCTCGCTGCGACCGCACCCGCCGGGTCGCTGCTCGTCGTCGACCCCCGGCTCGCGCCGCCGTCGGCCCTCGCTCCCCTCCTGCGGCTCACGGCGCGCGACGGCGAGAAGGAGGGCTTCGTCGTCGTCGACATGACGGACGTCGACCGCTTCGCGCCCATCGAGGGCGTCGAGGTCCCCGACGGCCCGCTCTACGTCGTCGCGGGCCCGGACCGCGGCGACGACCTGGCGAACTGGTCGCCGGACGAGGCGCTGCCCGAGCTCACCGCCCGGGGCCGGACGCCGATGCTGCTGCACGAGGGCATCCACTGGGCGCTCCAGACGCCGAGCGTCCTCACGCGCAACCTCTGCTACATGACGATCGGGTCGCGCCTGCGCAAGCCCGACGGCCGTCTCGACGCCCGTACCCCGGCGCTGTGGATCTCGAACGGCACGGGCCGCGACGGTCGCGAGCGCCGCGGTGCCCCGAAGGTCGGCTGGTGCTGGGCGGGCAACCGCCACACGTGGCTCGGCTTCGCCTCGACCACGGGCCGCCTCTCCTGACCCCGTCGATCCCCGGCTGTGGGCATGGAATGGGCCCGGTTCTCGGTCGAGAACCGGGCCCGTTCCCTGCCCACAACGGTGGGTGCTCAGCCGAAGAAGCCCAGGAGGGCGACGAGGACCACGACGACGCCGAGCACGACGACGAGGAGCGGGCGGTCGGAGGCCTCTCGCGCGGCGAGGCGACCGAGCCCGGCGCCGACCGCCGCAGTGACGCCGACCACGGCGGCCGCGCCCGCGATCAGCGCTCCCCCGCCGCTCGCTCCGGCGTCGGCGAGCTGCCGCGCGAGGCCGCCGGCGAGCAGCGACCCCCACAGCGCACCCGCGACGAGGCCGAGCGCGGCGAACACCAGCGCGGCCCGGCGCTCGGACGCGTCGCGCGTGATCCGGGTGCCGAGCCAGGCCACCGCGGCGCCCGCGGTCGGCACGCTGAGCAGGATGAGGAGCGCCGAGAACGCGAGCCACGCGGGCGGCGCGCCGGAGACGACCATGTAGAGGACCTGGATGCCCAGCATCGCCGCCGCGGCGACGACCAGTCCGGCGAGAAAGACCGGCACCCGCGGCGGAAGGTCCGCCGCGGGTGCCGGTTCACGGGTGCTGCGCGCCACCGTCAGTCGCTGCTCTGCAGGATCGCGAACAGGCGCAGGAACTCGAGGTAGAGCCAGATCAGCGTGACGAGCAGGCCGAACGCGGCCGACCACGCGAACTTGGCGGGGACGCCACCCTCGACGCCGCGCTTGATCGAGTCGAAGTCGACGATGAGGGACGCGGCCGCCAGTCCGACCCCGAGGAGGCTGGCGATGATGCCCCAGCCGCTGTACAGGCCCCAGCCGCCCAGGACGCCCGTCATGATCAGGACGACGTTCACCAGCGAGAAGACCAGGTAGCCGACCATCGCGATGAGCAGCCAGCGCATGAACTTCGGCGTGACGCGCACGCGGCCGGACTTGAACAGGAACAGCGCGGCGGCGAACGTCGCGACCGTGGCCACGACGGCAGACGGCACGACGCCGTTCCAGGCCGTCTCGTAGAAGCGGCTGATGCCGCCGAGGAACAGACCCTGCGCGAGCGTGTACAGCACGATGAGCGCGGGGCTCGGGTTCCGCTTGAACGAGTTCACCAGGCCGAGCACGAGACCGACGACGGCGCCGACGATCCACAGCGCCGGCATCTGCGGCGTGACCATCCACGAGCCCGCGCCGACGACCACGAGGAGGGCGAGCAGGCCGCCCGTCTTCATGATGACGTCGTCGTAGGTCAGGCGCTTGGTGTCCGCGGTCGTCGCCGACGGCGCGTTGTACATGGCGTCGAGCGACGCGGCGTCGGCGGTCTGGGCGCCGTACGCACCCCACTGCGCGCCCTGCTGGGGCGGCGTGCCGTACGCGGGGCCCTGCCCCTGCGGCGGCGGGCTCCCGTAGGCGGGTCCGGCCTGCGTGGCCGCACCCCCGCGCTGGTTCTTCGGCTCGCCGAAGACCGCGCTGTTGTTGAAGACGGGGTTGCTCATGAGCTCCTCCTGGTCGCGGCGTCCACTACCTCTCAG
Source organism: Cellulosimicrobium sp. GQ32 (assembly GCF_059758455.1). Classification (NCBI taxonomy): domain Bacteria; kingdom Bacillati; phylum Actinomycetota; class Actinomycetes; order Micrococcales; family Promicromonosporaceae; genus Cellulosimicrobium; species Cellulosimicrobium sp. GQ32. The sequence goes on from NZ_JCAXEP010000004.1 coordinate 349,783, forward strand.
CGGGCCTCGTCATCGGCGTCTCGCCTCGAGTCGGGTGTCGCTGGCCTGTGTTCATCCTAGGGAACGTGCGAGCCGTGGCCACTGTTCCCGCCGCTTTTTCGCCCCGAGAAGGCGAAGTGCCGACCAGCGGACCACCCGACGACGTGCCACGTACGCCGCGCGGTGTACGTCGCCCGGCCCGCATCCCGGGCAAGATACGTCGCACGGGGGCTGTCCGACGTCGTGCACGTCCCTAGGCTCGAGACGTACCTCGCGGAGAGGGCCCCGGCCAGACCGGCGCGACCTCGCCCGTGAGCACCAGAACCATCCCGGACGAACGACCCTCGGAGGGGCGAAGTCATGATCGAAGCACGCGGCCTGACCAAGCGGTACGGGCCCAAGACCGCGGTGGACGGCATCTCGTTCACCGTGCGTCCCGGGACCGTCACCGGCTTCCTCGGCCCCAACGGCGCCGGCAAGTCCACGACCATGCGCATGATCATGGGTCTGGACCGTCCGACCGCGGGGACCGTCACCGTCAACGGGCGCCCGTACGCGCAGCACCGCTCCCCCCTCACCGAGGTGGGCGCGCTGCTCGACGCGAAGGCCGTCCACACCGGGCGCACCGCCTACAACCACCTCCTCGCGATGGCCGCGACGCACGGCATCCCGACCAAGCGCGTCGACGAGGTCATCGAGATGACCGGCCTCCAGTCGGTCGCGAAGAAGCGCGTCGGCGGCTTCTCGCTCGGCATGGGCCAGCGCCTGGGCATCGCGTCCGCGCTGCTGGGCGACCCCAGGACGCTCATCCTCGACGAGCCCGTCAACGGCCTCGACCCCGAGGGCGTCCTGTGGGTGCGCAACCTCGCCCGCTACCTCGCGTCCGAGGGCCGCACGGTCTTCCTGTCGAGCCACCTCATGAGCGAGGTCGCCCTCACGGCCGACCACATCATCGTCATCGGCAAGGGCCGCATCATCGCGGACGCCCCGGTGAGCGACATCGTCAACGGCGCCCAGCAGCGCACGGTCCGCGTCCGCACGCCGCACGCGACGCAGCTCGCCGAGATCCTCACGAGCGACGGCGCGACCGTCACGAGCGACGAGCCGAGCCTGCTCGTGGTCACCGGCGCGGACGCGCCCGGGATCGGCGAGCTCGCCGCCGCGAAGGGCTTCGTCCTGCACGAGCTCACGCCCGTCACCTCGACGCTCGAGGACGCCTACATGGCCCTCACGGCCGACTCGGTCGAGTACCAGACCGAGTCCGCGCAGATCCACATCGGCCACGGCGCGGCGGGTGCGCCCGCGGGTGCGCCGGCCCCCACCGACTCCCTCGAAGGAGCGCAGCGATGAGCGCCACGACCCTCGCCCCGGGCGCCACCAGCCCGACGGCGTCCCGCACGTCCCCCTACCGCCTCACCTTCGGCCACGTGCTCCGCTCGGAGTGGATCAAGTTCCGCTCGCTGCGCTCCACGTGGTGGACGCTCGGCATCACCGTCGCGGTCATGGTGGGCTTCTCGCTCATGTTCGCGGCCGTCGTCTCGTCCGTGAACTCGGCGGGCGGCTCGCCCGAGGACATGGGGATGGGGACGACCGACGGCATCGGCGTCATGGTCATCACCGTGGGCTACTCGTTCGCGCAGCTCGCCGTCGCGGTGCTCGGCGCGCTCACCGTCACCGGTGAGTACTCCACCGGCATGATCCGCTCCACGCTCTCCGCCGTCCCGCGCCGCACGCCCGCGCTCGCGGCCAAGATGATCGTCGTCGGGGTCGTCACGGCGATCACGACCGCCGTCGCGGTCGGGCTCTCCTACCTCGTGACCTACCCGATCCTCTCGGGCAAGGACATGACGGCCGACTTCTCGTCCGCGGACGACCAGCGCGCCCTGATCGGCGTCGTGCTGTACCTCACCGCGGTCGCGCTGTTCTCCGTCGCGGTCGGCGTCCTGCTCCGCAGCTCCGCCGGTGCGATCTTCACCCTCGTCGCCGTGTTCTTCGTCCTGTCGATGGTGCTCAACATCGTCATGGGGGTCACGGGGGCGGACTGGGTCCAGACGCTCATGAACTCGCTGCCCGCGTCCGCGGGCGAGCAGGTCGTGCTCGGTGGCGGGATGTCGTCCCCCGACGCGATCGGCCCCTGGCCCGGCTTCGCGGTGCTCGCCGGCTGGACCGCGGCGCTCACCGCCGCCGCGGCGATCGTGCTCAAGCGCCGGGACGCGTGACCTCCCGGCCCATCACCCCGCCGACGCCGGACGAGCAGCCCGCTCGTCCGGCGTCGGCCGTGGCGCGCCCGGAAGCCGCTCCGAGCGCGCCCGCGCCGCTGCCGATGCGGCCCGCGCCCGAGCCGTTCACCGAGCTCGACGCCCGGCGCCTCGGGCCGGTGCGTCGGTACTTCGCGCGCCACCCCGTCGTCATGGACTGGGTCATCGTCGCGGTCTTCGTGGTGCCGGGGGTGCTCTACTCGCTCTTCGCGGAGCAGCCCCACGGCTCCTCGCCGCTGTCGCTCGTGTTCTTCCTCCTCGGCGGGGCGCTCCTCTACTGGCGCCGCCGGCGACCCGTCACCGTCGCGCTCGGACTCACCGCCCTCGGCGTCCTCGCGATCGCGGTCACCGGCGACACCGCCGGGTTCGAGGTCGCGGCCATGTTCGCGGTGTACGCCGTCGCGGCCTCGCGGCCGTCGCGCATCGCGTGGCCGGTCCTCGCCATCGTCGTCCTGGCCCTGTCCGCCGCGACGCTCCTCTGGTACGACGTCATCACCACGGCCGACGGCGAGGTCCTGCGCCAGAGCGTCGAGCCCGGCCGCGCGACCGTCGACCGCATCGTCGGCATCCTCGTCACGACCGTCCTGTGCCTGATCGCCCTCGCGATCGGCACCAACGTGCGCGCCCGCCGGCAGCACGTGTCCGACCTCGTCGAGCGGGCCAACTCCATCGCGCGCGACCGCGACCAGCAGGCGCAGCTCGCCGCCGCCGCCGAGCGCACCCGCATCGCGCGCGAGATGCACGACGTCGTCGCGCACTCCCTCACGGTGATGGTCGCCCTCGCGGACGGCGCGAAGGCGTCGGGTGCCAAGAACCCCGAGCTCGCGGGCCACGCGCTCGACGAGCTCACCGCGACCGGGCGCGCGGCGCTCGCCGACATGCGCCGCGTGCTCGGCGTCCTGCGCGAGCCCGGCGGCGAGCAGACCGTGCCGCTGGCCCCGGCGCACGAGACGCCCGAGCTCGAGGAGATCGTCGAGCGCTTCCGCACCGCGGGCCTGCCCGTGCGCCTCGTGCGCTCGGGCCCGCAGCCGACGCCCGGGCCGGCGCTGCGCCAGACCGCGCACCGCATCGTCCAGGAGTCCCTGACGAACGTGCTGCGCTACGCGCCCCTTTCCCCCATGGTCCTCGTCGAGGTCTCGCGCCGAGCCGAGCCCGGCGCGGACTGGCTCGAGCTCCGGGTCGTCAACCAGGCCGGGCGGCGCCCGGGCGAGGGAGCGAGCGTCGACGAGCGCGGCCTGCCGCCGTCGGTCGCGGAGCAGCACCCGCCCGGCGTCCCGGTCGGGACGGGCCGCGGCATCATCGGGATGCGGGAGAGGGCGGCCGTCTACGGCGGTACGGTGTCGGCGGGGCCGAGCGGCACCGGCTGGGAGGTGCGGGCGAGCCTGCGCCTCGACCTCGACCCCGGCCGGGAGACCGGCGGACGCGACGACGGACGGGAACGCACATGACGGACAGCGGCGCACCGACCCGGGTGCTGCTCGTCGACGACCAGGCCCTGCTGCGCATGGGCTTCCGCATGATCCTCGCCGCCGAGGACGACATCGAGGTCGTCGGCGAGGCCGGCGACGGCGAGACCGGGATCGCCCAGGCCGCCGCGCTGCGGCCCGACGTCGTGCTCATGGACGTCCGCATGCCCGGGACCAACGGCATCGAGGCGACCGAGCGCATCGTCGCTGCGCAGCCGGAGTCGCGCGTCATCATCCTCACCACGTTCGACCTCGACGAGTACGCGTTCGCCGCGCTGCGCGCCGGTGCGAGCGGGTTCCTGCTCAAGGACGCCAAGCCGGGCGAGCTCGTCGGGGCGATCCGCGCCGTCGCGAGCGGAGACGCCGCCGTCTCCCCGCGCATCACGCGCCGCATGCTCGAGATGTTCTCCGGGCAGCTCCCCCAGGACGGGACCGTCGCCCCCGCCCCGAGCCAGACCGGCCTGCACGACCCCCGTCTCGCCGAGCTCACGGCGCGCGAGCTCGAGGTCTTCGAGGCGCTCGGCGAGGGGTTGACGAACGCCGAGATCGCGGAGCGCTTCGTCCTGTCCGAGGCGACCGTCAAGACCCACGTCGGCCGCGTCCTCGGCAAGCTGGGCCTCCGCGACCGCGTCCAGGCCGTCGTCCTGGCCTACGAGACGGGCGTCGCCCGCCCCTCCTGAGAGGGTCTGCCCGCCGAGGAAGAGGCGTGGTCGGCTAGGGCC
>NZ_JCAXEP010000040.1:0-378 GCF_059758455.1 Cellulosimicrobium sp. GQ32
CTAGGTGTTGCGGGTCATGACGTTGGTGACGCGGGGCTGGGCGTGAGGAAGGGGTAGGCCTGGCGGCAGGATGGAAGTGCGACCAACCGTCCTTGCCGAGGAAGACCTACCCCTTCATGACTCACGCTAACGCCCCGTTGACCCCTGCCGGACGCCTGCGCCTGATCGAGCGCTGCCGGAGTCGTCCGATCGCTCACGTCGCTGCTGAAGCGGGCATCTCGCGCGCTTGCCTGTCGAAGTGGAAGCACCGCTACGACCGGCTCGGGGAGGCCGGCCTGCACGACCGGGCGAGCGTCCCGCACAGGTCGCCGACCCAGCTCCCGGACGAAGTCGTGAACCGGATCGAGACACTGCGCCGCCAGCGCAAGTGGTCCGCGC
>NZ_JCAXEP010000041.1:0-365 GCF_059758455.1 Cellulosimicrobium sp. GQ32
CCGAGCTGCAGGCGCGAGGCCGCCGCGTCGTCGACGAGCACCGTGGCGTGCGGGTGCATCTGCATGATCGTCGCGGGCCACAACGCGCTGATCGGGCCCTCCACCAGCTGGTGCACCGCCTCCGCCTTGCCCTTGCCCGTGGCCAGCAGCACCAGGTGCCGGGCCGACATGATCGTGGCCAGCCCCTGCGTCAGGCAGTGCCGCGGCACCTGGTCCACGTCGTCACCGAAGAACCGCGCGTTGTCCTCGCGCGTCTGGGCCGTCAACGTCTTGATCCGCGTGCGCGAGGCCAGCGACGACCCCGGCTCGTTGAACGCGATGTGCCCGTCCGTGCCGATCCCCAGGATCTGCAGGTCCACACCCCC
>NZ_JCAXEP010000042.1:0-264 GCF_059758455.1 Cellulosimicrobium sp. GQ32
TACACCGGCAGTGAACAATCCATACGAAGCGAACCCCAACAGGGTTCACAAAACTGGCATCAACACGAAAGATGACATCATCTTCCGAAATCAACCAAAGGAATCCCAGACACAACCAACCACCCCACCCGACGGGCAGAACGATCAGCCATGCCACAGGGACAAAAATTGGCATTGACTAACAAGCACACTGTTGAGTTCTCAAACAACCGACACACACCAACTCAGCACCACCCGACCGGGCAGAACCTCGCTTGGGGCAAC
>NZ_JCAXEP010000043.1:0-259 GCF_059758455.1 Cellulosimicrobium sp. GQ32
GTCATCACGTCCCCGTCCGGGTCCACGTCGTTGCCCAGCACCGGCAGGATCGTCGTGCGCCCCGGGCGCACCCCGAACGAGTCGTCCTTGGGCTGCGGGGGCTTGTTCGGCTGGGACCGGTCCGCGATGAACTGGTCCACCTGCTCCGGGTTCGTCAGCTCGGCGTCGGACTCCTCGCCCTCGGCCTCCTCCGGCATCTGGACGTCCCAGTCGTCGACCTTCTGGTACTCGTCCGCCGCCATCCACAACGTCCCCGCCG
>NZ_JCAXEP010000044.1:0-239 GCF_059758455.1 Cellulosimicrobium sp. GQ32
ACCTGGTACGTCAGGTCGTACGAGCGCGGCTCCATCGACAGGAAGGTGAACGTGCCCGCGTCATAGTTCGGCGTGATCTCCGCGGGTGCGGACTCCGAGACCGACGCCAGGCGCAGCTCGTCGTCGTTCGGGTCGGAGTCGTTGCGCAGCGGCTCGACCGTCACCGGCTGACCCGCCGGGACCACCACGTGGTCGTTCACCGCGACCGGCGGCTGCGGCCCCGGCACCACGTCCACCAG
>NZ_JCAXEP010000045.1:0-232 GCF_059758455.1 Cellulosimicrobium sp. GQ32
CGTCTGGTCGCCGAACACCTGCGGGGAGGCGACCGGGAGGTCGGCGTACCAGTCGTAGAACGACAGCATGCTTCCGCCCAGGAGCTGGACGAACCGCGACCCCACCCCGTGCGACACCATCGACATCGCGGGGATGGGGGAGAAGCCGGCGACGCGGTCGGGGCCGTAAGTCTTGATGGTGTGCACGTGGGCGGCGGCGACGATCTCGGCGGCCTCGTCCCAGGTGGCGCGC
>NZ_JCAXEP010000046.1:0-232 GCF_059758455.1 Cellulosimicrobium sp. GQ32
ACGCGCCACCTGGGACGAGGCCGCCGAGATCGTCGCCGCCGCCCACGTGCACACCATCAAGACCTACGGCCCCGACCGCGTCGCCGGCTTCTCCCCCATCCCCGCGATGTCGATGGTCTCCCACGGCGTCGGCGCCCGGTTCGTCCAGATGCTCGGCGGCACCATGCTGTCGTTCTACGACTGGTACGCCGACCTGCCCGTCGCCTCGCCCCAGGTGTTCGGCGACCAGACC
>NZ_JCAXEP010000047.1:0-213 GCF_059758455.1 Cellulosimicrobium sp. GQ32
TGAGGCGTTGGTGCGGATCTTGACGCAGCCCAGGAATGCGTTGGTGAAGCAGTATCAGCGGATGTTCGCGATCGACGGGGTGGAGCTGGAGTTCACCGAGGGTGCGGTGGAGGCGGTCGCGGAGCAGGCGTTGTTGCGGGGGACGGGGGCGCGGGGGTTGCGCGCGATCATGGAGGAGGTGTTGCAGCAGGTGATGTTCGACGTTCCTTCGCG
>NZ_JCAXEP010000048.1:0-209 GCF_059758455.1 Cellulosimicrobium sp. GQ32
ACAACGGCAAGGTCGAGCGCTACCAACGCATCCTGACCGACGAGGTCCTCTACGCCCGCGCCTGGAACAGCGAAGACGAACGCGCGCAGGCGATCAGCACCTGGAACATCCACTACAACTACCATCGACCCCACACCGCCGCCGGGAACCAGCCCCCAGCAGCACAACTCCGCTCAGGCGTCACCAACGTCATGGCCAGCAACAGCTAG